>NZ_JBFTHJ010000004.1:0-320896 GCF_056394175.1 Pseudarthrobacter sp. 10T415
CCGAACCCGGAAGCTAAGACCCACAGCGCCGATGGTACTGCACCCGGGAGGGTGTGGGAGAGTAGGACACCGCCGGACATCATTTGAGTAGGGCCCTGACACACACCATGTCAGGGCCCTACCACTTTAACCACCACACACCACACACCACACACCACACACCCAAACGTGGCAGCACCCGGACCCCCGCCCACTCTTGGCGGCACCCACCCGAACCCCCGCTCAGTCGTGGTGGCTTAGGCCCGGATCCGCGCTCAGTTCTGGCGGCTCTGGTCCGGATCCGCGCTCACTCGTAGCGGTTCAGGCCCGGACCCCCGCTCAGTTCTGGCGGCTCAGGCCCGGACCCCCGCTCCGTCGTGGCGGTTCCCACCCGGACTCCCGCTCATTACTGGCGGCTCAGACCCTGACCCGCGCTCACTGCAGCTGAACGCGCATCAGAATGATAGCCACCACTATTGAGCGCGCGTCGGAGGGATAGCCACCACGAGTGAGCGCGCGTCGGAGGGATAGCCACCACGAGTGAGCGCGCGTCACAGGGATAGCCGCCACAAGTGAGCGCGCATCCGACGAACAGCCGCCACTAGTGAGCTCGCGTCACAGGGAGTGGGGGAGGCTCCGGCGGGCTGAGGCTGGAAGGTGCCCGCCGGCGTCGTACGTATCTCAACGTCCCAACGTGACCTGTCAGGCTCCGCTGAGGGCGAAAAACCCCCCAATATGCGGTGATTAACCTCAAAAAGTCGCGGAAACACGCGGAATTTGCGGCCCCGAGGGGTGGTAGCTGGTAAGTTTTCGAACAGTGGCCTGCGCGCACACCGCGTGCGGGCTCCGTAACCAGACCGTCCAGGAGGACATCAATGGCTAAGAACCGTAGTGAACTTGTTGCAGAGGTAGCGGGCAAGGCCGGCACCAGCCAGGCAGCCGTCAACACCGTCCTCGACGCACTGTTCGAGGTTTTCGAGACTTCTGTCGCCGCTGGCGAGAAGATCACCATCCCGGGCTGGCTGGCAGTGGAGCGCACCGACCGTGCAGCTCGCACCGGCCGCAACCCGCAGACGGGTGAGACCATCCAGATCGCAGCAGGCCACAGCGTCAAGCTGACCGCCGGCTCCAAGCTGAAGGCTGCCGTCTCCAACAAGAAGTAGGCTTCTTCGCCCGGCGCAACGCCGGAGCAGCTCTGGGAGCGGTGACCTGAGGGTCACCGCTCCTCTTGCTTTAAGCCCCGGCCCGGAGCCACCGGCCGATTCGCCGCACAGCCCGGCGTGGCGGACAATGTAGTGGTGTCTTCTGCCGCAAAACCACGTTCCGCCACGCCTCAGCCCGCTCCCGGGAACGGAGCGAAGGGGACGGGCGGCAATGCCCTCGGAATCCCGAAAGGCTGGCAGCTCGCCGGTCTTGCTGCGGTGTTCCTGGCCCTCGTCGCAGCACTGATTTTCTCCGGCGCTGCAGTGACCCGCGGCGTCTCCGATCCCGGCGCACTGGTGCGCTGGGGGCTTCCGATCAGTAAGGCGCTGCACAACGTGGCCGTGGCCACTGTCATCGGCGGCCTGATCTTCGCCGTAGGGATTCTCCCCAGGAGCCTGTCAAAGCGCAGCCGGGACAAAGGCGACGCCGGAGACAAGGACGGCCCGGAACACCCAGCCTTCAGCCGGGCCCTCGCCGTAGCAGCCGCCGCAGGTGCGGTGTGGACCCTGTCCGCTATCGCCGTGCTGGTCCTGACCTACGCGGATGTGGCCGGACAACCCCTTTCGGGTGACGCCGAATTCACCCAGGCGCTCGTCTACTTCATGACAGACATCGAGACCGGGCGGGCCTGGCTGGCGGTAACGATCATCGCTGCCGTCGTCACCACGGCACTGTTCGGGGTCCGGTCCCTGGGCGGCCTGGCCCTCACCCTGATCCTGGCGCTGATCGGCCTCGTCCCTACGGCCCTGATCGGCCACTCGTCCAGCTCCTCGGACCATGAAGGGGCCATCAACTCTCTCGGACTCCACCTGGTGGGTGTGAGCACCTGGGTGGGCGGCATCATCCTGCTGGCACTCCTGTCCGGGATCCTCACCGGCCCCAAGGCCGGTGCAACAACGGACATCACCGAGCCGACGCTGCGCCGGTTCTCTACCCTCGCCGGTTTCGCCTTCTTCCTGGTCTTCGCTTCCGGTGTCATCAATGCCAGCATCCGGATCACCAGCTGGGGAGACCTCTTCGGCTCGTCATACGGACAGCTGATCCTTGCTAAGTCCGCCGCCACCCTGGTCCTGGGCGGCATCGGGTTCATGCACCGGCAGTGGGTCATCCCGCAGTTGGGCCGCAAGGGATCCACCATGTCTTCCCGGCGTGTGCTCTGGCAACTGCTCCTCGCCGAACTCCTGGTGATGGGCGCAACCTCAGGTATCGCCGTCGCGCTGGGCCGCTCAGCGCCCCCGCAGCCCACCACGTTCGCACCCGACGCCTCGCCGGCTTTCATCCTGACCGGCTACGAGCTCCCCCCGGAACTGACCGCCACCCGGTGGTTCACCGAGTGGCGCCTGGACTGGCTGTGGATCGCGGTAGCCCTGTTCGGGCTCGTGACCTACGTCCTGGGCGTCGCCAAGGTCCACCGCCGCGGCGACAAGTGGCACTGGTTCCGCACCGTCAACTGGATCATCGGCCTCATAGTCCTCACCTACATCACGTCAGGGCCGCCGGCGGTGTATGGCCGCATCCTCTTCTCGGCACACATGGTGGACCACATGGCCCTGACCATGGTGGCGCCCATCTTCCTGGTGCTCGGCGCCCCGGTGACGCTGGCCCTGCGCGCGCTGCCCGCCCGCGGCGACGGCTCACGGGGTGCCCGCGAATGGATCCTGGTGTTCGTTCACTCGAAGTTCTCCCAGCTGGTCACGCATCCGCTGTTTGCCGCGGCCAACTTCGCCGGCTCGATCGTGATCTTCTACTTCTCCGATCTGTTCGGCTACGCCATGCGCGAGCACGTTGGCCACGAACTCATGAACCTGCACTTCCTCCTCACCGGGTACATTTTCGTGCTCACCATGATCGGCACCGATCCCCTGCCGCGCAGGGCCCCGTACCCCATGCGGCTGCTGCTGCTCCTCGCCACCATGGGCTTCCACGCGTTCTTCGGCGTCTCCATCATGGGCGGCACCGGGCTGCTCGCAGCCGACTACTTCGGCAACCTGGGCCGCACGTGGGGCCAGTCCGCGCTGGCCGACCAGCAGACCGGCGGAGCGGTGGCCTGGGGCATCGGTGAGGTGCCCACGCTCCTGGTGGCAATCGGCGTCGCGATCATGTGGTCCCGCTCGGACCAGCGGGAGACCAAACGCGTGGACCGCGCGGCGGACAGGAATAACGACGCCGATCTGGCCGCTTACAACGATATGTTTGCCAAATTGGCTGAACGCGATGCCAGGCTGGCTGACCGCAACAAGCTGGAAGGACGCTGATGAGCGAAACCGTACGCACCCATGCCCGGGTCCGGGCCTCCGAACTGGTGGGCCGCAACTGGCTGAACACCGGCGGCAAGACCCTGGACCTCGAAGCCCTCCGCGGCAAGATCGTCCTGCTCGATTTCTGGACCTTCTGCTGCATCAACTGCCTGCACGTCCTGGACGAGCTGCGGCCGCTGGAGGAGCAGTATTCGGATGTCCTGGTGACGGTGGGTGTCCACTCGCCCAAGTTCGAGCACGAGGCCGATCCCGTGGCCCTGGCCGCAGCCGTGGAGCGCTACGAGATCCACCACCCCGTCCTGGACGATCCTGAACTGGACACCTGGAAGGCCTACACCGCCCGCGCCTGGCCCACCCTGGTGGTCATCGACCCCGAGGGCTACATCGTGGCGCACCTGTCCGGTGAAGGCCACGCAGACGGCCTGGCAGTGCTGATCCCCGAGCTGATCGCCGAACATGAGGCCAAGGGCACGCTGCACCGCGGCTCCGGCCCGTACGTGGCCCCTGAGGCCACCTCCGGCACCCTGCGCTTCCCCGGCAAGGCGCTCTTCCTGCCGGCAGGCCGCGGGTCCACGGCCGGGGAGGAAGCGTCCGACGGCGGCACGGCAGCGGGTGCCGCCGCCAGCGGTTCCGACGGCAAGGGTTCCTGGCTGGTCACCGACACCGGCCACCACCGCCTCGTGGAACTCGGCACGGACTTCGAAACTGTCCTTGCCACCTACGGCTCGGGTACCAAGGGCTACTCCGACGGTCCTGCCGCCGGGGAAGACGCCACCGCACAGTTCAACGAGCCCCAAGGCCTGGTCCTGCTGCCGGAAGACGTGGCAGCCAAGACGGGCTACGACGTCGTTATTGCCGACTCGGTCAACCACCGCCTCCGCGGCCTGTCCCTGACGGACGGCAAGGCACTGACCCTTGCCGGCAACGGGGTGCAGCGGCTCCTGGAAACCGGGCCTGCCCGCGTGGACGAGGACGGTGCCGGCTTCAGCGGTTCCCTGGGCAATGACCCCCTGGACGTCTCGCTGAGCTCTCCCTGGGACGTTGTGTGGTCGCGCAAGCTGAACGCCGTGGTGGTGGCCATGGCCGGCACGCACCAGATCTTCAGCTTCGACCCCCTCACCGGCGGCGTGGCCATCGTGGCCGGCAACGGACTGGAAGGGCTGCTGGACGGCCCTGCACACGAGTCCTGGTTCGCCCAGTCCTCAGGCCTTGCCGAGGACGCGGACGGGAATATCTGGGTCGCCGACTCTGAAACATCGGCGCTGCGCACGCTGGTGATCGACGACGCCGGGACGGTGACCGTGAAGACCGCCGTGGGCAAGGGCCTGTTCGACTTCGGCTTCCGCGACGGTACTGCGGCCGAGGCCCGGCTGCAGCACCCGCTGGGCGTCACGGTCCTCCCGGATGGCTCCGTAGCCATCGCCGATACCTACAACGGCGCCGTCCGCCGGTATGACCCCGCCAACGGCACCGTGTCCACGCTGGCCCGTGGCCTCGCCGAGCCGTCCGACGTGATTGTGGACGCCACCGGGGCTGCCGGCGCTGAGCCGCTGCTGGTGGTGGTGGAGGCCAACAAGCACCAGCTGGTGTACGTGCCCATTCCCAAGGAAGCGCAGCAGGTGGACGAGGGCGCCGCCCAGACGCAGCGGCCCAAGAGCCCCGTAGCTCCGGGACCGCTGGAACTGACGGTCCGCTTCACCGCCCCGACCGGGCAGAAGCTCGACGACCGCTGGGGTGACCCCACCCAGCTGAAGATCTCCTCCACGCCGCCCGAGCTGCTGGTGTCCGGCGGCGGCACCTCCGTGGGGCTGCTGCGCACGCTGGAGCTCTCCCCGGACGTTCCCGAGGGCGTGCTGCACATTACCGCCCGCGCAGCGGCCTGCGACGGGCCCGAGACCGAGGACGGCGAGATCCCGGACCACGCCGCCTGCCACCTGTACCAACAGGACTGGGGCATCCCGGTGCTGCTGCAGGCCGACGGCGACACCGAGCTGGTCCTGGACCTCCGCGGCATGGACTGACGCGCAGCCGTCGTACGCGCCAAAGTGGCCCGGTTTTCGCTCTTGAGGAGCGTAAGCCGGGCCCTTTCCGTTGGACTGAGCTGTGATAGCTGGGCCACTTTGGGAGGGCCGATTGTCCACATAGCTGTGGCAGCACCTCCCCCCGGGGCCGCGGAAGCGGACATCGTTGCCTGATGGATCCTGCGGAAATCCTTCGATCAGGTGGCGGAGTGCTGTTGAGGCGCGACGTGCTGGCGGCCGGTGCTACGGATGTGGACCTGCGCAGGGCGGTGCGGACGGGCCAGGTGGTCCGGCTTGAACGCGGTTTGCTGGCTGTGCCCGATGCTGACAGCGAGCTGGTTTTGGCCGGACAGGCCCACGGGCTCCTGACATGTGTGTCCGCAGCGCCGATGTACGGACTGTGGCAGCTCCAGGCTCCCGCGCGGCCGCACTATTGGCACAGCAATGGCCGAAGCGCGGCGGGATGTATCAGCCACAGGACACCCCTGATACAGGAACCCCGGCATCGGACGCTGGCAGCACTCCCCGATGTCCTCCTCCATGCATTGCTGTGTCTGCCTGAGCTGGAGTCGCTGGTGATGGTGGAATGCGCCTACAACCGAGGGGAGATCGATTCGGCGTCCCTGTACCGCCATCTGGGTGGCAACCGGTTCGGTAAGGCACGCAACGTTTTGGGCAAGGTGGAACGAGGTGCTGACTCCCTGCTGGAAACCTTGGCGAGGGTGCTGTTCAGGGAAGCCGGCATAGCCACAGAGACCCAGGTGTGGATCAACGGCGTCGGACGCGTCGACTTCCTGCTGGAGGGTTTCCTTATTGTCGAAATCGACGGAATCGCCTTCCATCTGGAATCACGGCAGTTCAAGAAGGACCGCCGCCGGGATAACTCCGCCATCGTGCAGGGCCTGCCCGTGCTCAGGTTCTTCTATGATGACGTGGTTTTTGCGCCCCAGTCCGTCCTGGCGCAGGTCCGAGAGGTGCTGTCACGAGGTTCGCTGCGGTGGCCACTGCCAAACCAGCCCAGCTTTCGGCGGGATTGGGCATAGGAGTACAGGCAAACTTTGGAGGCCGGCTTCAAAGCTGGGCCAGTGTGGCCGGGCGGCAGCCAACACAGGCAGGAAACCCTAGAAGCTCAGCTGGGGTGTGACCTTCACGGTGTCGCCCGAGACGTCCAGGCGGGTGGTGAAGCTGAAATCCACCTCTTCGTCCAGCGGGTACCAGGCGCCGGTGAAGGAGTTCTGCTGCAGCGCCTCCACTTTGGCTTTCCCGTCCAGTGGCGATACCACCCAGCGGCCGTCAAAGGGTTCGATGGAGACGTTGGGGTACTCGGTGACGGACCACTTGATGCTGCCGTCCTGCACCCTGTTGTTGCTGGCGTAGTAGAAGGGGCAGTCGGGCTGCAGCCGCTGCTCCTTCTGGGCTTCGGCGGCGCAGCCGTCCAGGAATTCCCGGACCTTGGCGGACACGTCCTCCTTGAGCTTGCCGGTGGCCTGGGTCAGCAGGTTCAGTGGAGCCACGGGGGTGTCCCGCCCGGTCACTGTTGCGCGGCTGGCGGGGGCGGAGAAGTACTGGCCATCCAGCGATGCTTCGTATTCGCCGGGGTAGAACACAGCGAAGGAGTTCCGGCCGTTGGGCATGTTCACGGGGACGCCGTTGATGTTCGCTTCGCTGCCGTTCACCACTGTGATGTCCACCGTGGGCAGCCGTGACGGGACAAAAGCCCAGGTGTTGAAGAAGATCCATTCGGTGCCGGTCTTCTGCAGCACGAATTCGGTGCTGAGCCGGCTTCCGTCAATGGTGTAGTCCATCGGCACTGCCACGCGGTTGTCCGGACGTTCCTCCGGCTCGCCGATCTGGACGTTGGAGAGCCTCGACGCAGCTGTCTGCAGGGCCGTGCCATCGAGCATGGCGGCGTTGCTGGGCGGAACGGTGGCCCGCAGGAGGCCCAGCGCCTTGCCGCCGTTCCCGCTCTGCAGGGCGTCAATGTACTCGCGCACCGGCTGCTGCGGGCTGGCCACCGTGCTGTTGACCAGGTTGATGGCCACAATGGCTCCGGCCACGGCAAGCATGAGGCCCAGCAGCCACCCGGCCGCTATCCTCACCAACGCTTGACTCATCTGCACGTTTATTACAGTAACGTCAGTACGTTGGCACACTAAAGTCGGCGCCTCCCCTAATTCCCGCCGCAGCCCGACGTTGGCACCAGGGACAGCGCCCGACGACGCCGGCACGAAGAGTGCCCGGCCGCACCTTTGATCCAGCCTGGCCCGGCCCTGGCGGGGTCCGCGGGTACCCGCGCCGGGGCCCCGGGGTCAGCGGCGGCGACGCCGGGAGGACGTGCCGAACATGCCGCGCAGCAGCTCACGGCCCAGCTGGGTGCCCACGGACCGGGCCATGCTTTTCAGCCCGCCCCCCAGGGCGCCGCCGAGCACACCGCCCAGGTCGCCCATGATTCCGCCGCCGGGCTGGGGCTCGGGTGCACGGGGTGCCCGGGGAGCCGGGACGCTGCCAGCCCTTTCAGCAGCCTCTTCCCTACCGGAACTGGTACCCGACGGCCTGCTGCTGGGCCGGCCCAGGATTTCCTCTTCGATGCGCCGTGCCTCGGCGTCGACGTCGTTCTGCTGCGAAGCCCCACCCGGTGTTCCGGCGGGAGCCGCCGGACCGGTAGGTGCTGCCGTCTTGCCGGTGAGCTTCTCGTACGCGGAAGGGTTGTCCACCGCTGTGCCGTACTTGCCCAGCAGCGCGGACCCGGCCACGGTGCTCCGGACCAGGGCCTCGTCGCTGGGACCCATGACCGATTCTGGGGCCCGCAGCCGGGTGAGGGCCACCGGGGTGGGGGCGCCCTTGTCGTTCATGACAGTAATGACCGCTTCACCGATCCCGGCCGACGTGAGCGTCTCCTCGAGGTCATAGTCGCTGAGCGGGAACGTGGACACTGTGGCCTTGAGGGCCTTGGCATCCTCCGGCGTGAAGGCCCGCAAGGCGTGCTGGACCCGGTTCGCCAGCTGGCCGAGGACGTCGGCAGGGACATCCTTGGGGGTTTGGGTGACGAAGAAGATGCCCACGCCCTTGGACCGGATCAGCCGGACGGTGGAGGTAATGGCGTCCAGGAAAGCCTTGGAGGCACCGTTGAACAGCAGGTGCGCCTCGTCGAGGAAGAAGACCAGCTTGGGCTTGTCCAGGTCGCCGGCTTCGGGGAGGTCTTCGAAGAGATCGGCGAGCAGCCACATGAGGAACGTGGAGAACAGCATGGGCTTGTTCTGCAGCGTGGGCAGTTCCAGGCAGGTCACCACGCCGCGGCCATCCGGTGCTGTGCGCAGCAGTTCGGCGGTATCAAACTCCGGTTCGCCGAAGAACTTCTCCAGCCCCTGGGCTTCGAGCGTGACCAGTTCGCGCAGGATCACCCCGGCGGTGGCCTTCGAGAGCCCGCCGAGCTGCTCGAGCTCGTCCTTGCCTTCGTCGGACGTCAGGAACTGGATGACCGCCCGGAGGTCCTTGAGGTCGATCAGTTCCAGGCCGTTCTTGTCGGCGAAGTAGAAGACCAGCTGCAGGCTGGATTCCTGGGTGTCGTTGAGCTCCATGATCCGCGAGAGCAGGATTGGCCCGAACGAGGTCACCGTGGCCCGGACGGGGATGCCGTTGCCGTCGCCGCCCAGCGCCAGGAATTCCACCGGGAAGGTCTTGCCGTGCCAGTCCTGGCCAATGCTCTGCGTGCGGGCCAGGAGCTTCTCGCTGCCGGCCGCGGCCGTGGCGAGCCCGGAGAGGTCACCCTTGATGTCCGCCAGGAAGACGGGAACGCCGGCGGTGGAAAGCTGTTCGGCCATCATGTGCAGGGTGACGGTCTTGCCGGTACCGGTGGCTCCGGCCACCAGGCCGTGCCGGTTCATCATGGCCAGCGGCAGCCGCACCGGCGCGTCCTTGTGGAGTTCGCCGTCGATCAGGGCCGCCCCCAGCTCGATGGTGGCGCCTTCCAGGGCGTAGCCCTTCTGGATGGTGGCAAGCTTCTCTGCGGTGGTTTTGTTCGCCATGGCGCTAGCTTAGCGGCGGCCGGTGCATCTGCCGAGGTGTGGGGAAGGTCAGTTCCGCGCCGTACCGTTGCCGGCGGCGGGAAGGTCCTTGGTGAACGCCAGCGCCCCGATGGTCTCGGGGTCCGCGGACAGGTCAAACTGGGCCTCGTAACCCGTGCTCAGGTAGAGGTGTTTGGCCTCGGGCTGCCGCGGGCCGGTGGTCAGGTACAGGCCGGTATATCCGCGCGCAGCTGCCAGGGCCTCCAGCTCGGCGAGCACCAGGCGGGCCAGGCCACGACGGCGGTGGGCGGAGTGGGTCCAGATCCGCTTCAGTTCCGCCGTGGTGGCGTCATACCGGCGGAACGCGCCGCCGGCGATGGATTCGCCGTCTTCCTGGATGATGAGCAGCGCACCGGAGGGGCCCTCGAATTCCGCTGCCGGGTACCGGTTCAGTTCTTCGGCCGCGGCGCCGCTGCCGAAGAGGTCCCCGTATCGGGTGTCGTATTCGACGGCGAGCTCGTCCAGGAGCGGCCGGACCCGGGGATCGTGCATGGGCAGGATGAGGACTTCCAGGGCGGCGCGGTCCAGGGGACGGGGCTGGACTTCTGGTTCTGCTGTCACCGGTGGTTCCTTGTCAGGGTCTGGTTTTGTCCGGCAGCGGCCGGCTCTGGGGATATTGTGGCGGACATTCCGCCGGCAAGGTTGCCGGCCGTGCCGAGGATGGTCCGGGCCAGGGCATCGTTTTCGCGGAACGGGGCTGCGTTGGTGCGCGGCCGGGCAAAGGCTCCCGCGCCCCAGCCGGACGTTCCGGGGCCCACGCCGAACACGGTGGCCTGCGGGGTGCCGTCCGCCCCCACCAGCCGGTGCTGCGGGGTCACCAGCAGCTTGCCGGTGGAGTGGATCCCGTCCGCGGTCAGCAGCTGCTGCTCGGTTCCCAGCCCGCTGCCGTTCAGGGAGACCAGGACGGGGTTGAGTGACCGGACCACCGAGGTGGCCGGCAGCCTGGCCTCGATGAACGCCCGCGCCGAAACCACAGCATCGGATTGCGGGGACGCGGCCACGAAAGCCCCGGTTGCTTCATCGGGGGTGACCTCCACGCCGGGTCCCAGGAACTGCAGCAGCCCGGCTCGGTGCAGGGCCAGCATCTGCCGCAAACGGTGGGGCGGCGGCCCGGAATCGACGAAGCTGAAGAACCCGTGCCACCATCCATGGATGGTCTGCTGGGACCGGGCGTTCAGCCGGTCCGCGGGGACCACCCGGCCCACCTCCATGTACACGTGCAGCAGGGCCAGGAACAGGGCGAGCGTCTCGGGATGGTCCGGGGTGTCGCGGAGGGCGAGGTCGTGTTCGATGTATCCGGCCACGGCATCCTGCACGGCACGGTGGTCCGCGAAGCGGCGCCCGTCGAAGGGGCGGTCCAGCCGTTCGAGGTCCAGGTGCAGGGCGTCGTCCGGGACCGCGGCGGCCACCAGCTCTGCGCGCTCGCCGCTGTACCAGTCCAGCCCGGCGTACCGGGCCGCGAACGAATCCCAGCCCATGGCAGCCCGTTCGGGGCTTCCGGTCAGGAGCTCGCGGTAGTAGTAGTACCCGGCCTCCTTGGCCACCAGCGGCCAGAGGTGCTGGTGGAAGTCCAGTTCCCCGTGGCTCTGGAGCAGGGATTCCACAGCGGCAGGGGTGAAGAACCGCAGCGGTCCGGGTGCTTCACCGCGGAGGGTGGCAGAGATCTTGGAATGGTAGGGAACGCCGCGGCGCGACCCGGCCCACAGCCGCGGTTCCCGTCCGGACGGAAGGTAGCGCAGCCCGCCGTCGGGCGCTTCCTCGAACCGGCCGCCGCGGCCCTCCATCAGGATGACCAGCAAGTCCACGAAGGCCAGGCCCATGCCGGAGACGATGACGTCCTGGCCCGGGGCTATGCCGGAGTAGTCGACGTCGGTGGTGTAGCTGGGTGCCGCGTGGTACCCGCCGTGCCGGGCAGCGAAGTCCGCGTAGCCGGAGGAGGCGGCGTCCGGCAGGGAATCGGTGTGGCCCAGCGCGGTCACCAGGATGTCAGCGTGCACCGTCCGGCCGTTGGCCAGCGCGACTTCGTGCCCGCCGTCCGGCAGGGGTGAGATCCCGACGGCGGTGCTCCGGTGGGTGGTGACGCTGCGGTTCAGTGCCCTGGCGGCGCGGCGGAAGAACCATTCGAGGTACTGGCTCTGCAGCTGGCGGGTGGGGAACGTGGTGCCGTTGAGTGCCCGGAGCTGGTCCTGCAGGTGCTGCGGGAAGTCCGGCACGTCGGTGATGGACCCGTCCAGGACTCCGGCGGTCCACTCCACCAGCCCGGGGCCGGCAAAGGCGGGGCCGTCGCAGGCCACGGACTCGTCGGTGAACATGGTGATGTCCGCTGCCATGGAGTTCAGCAGCAGGCCCGGGTCCTGGTCGTACCGCCAGATGCGGCCCGAGCCCGGAACGTGCGGCTCCACCACATGGATCTCCAGCGGACCGGCAAAAACATCCGGCCGGTTGGCGGCGATGCGCTCCAGGACGCCGGCCGTGCGCGGTCCGCCACCGATGAATACGACGGCCGGAATCTTCGCTGGCATGGGGGCTCCTGACGGGCGGATGGGCGGGTTGGCGGGAGGTGCAGCGGCGCGTTGGCAGCCGCCGGAGTGCCCATGCTAGGCAGCGGTGACGACGCCGGTCGAGCGGCCGGTCACGCCCGTTAACTCCGCGTCAC
Organism: Pseudarthrobacter sp. 10T415; assembly: GCF_056394175.1. Classification (NCBI taxonomy): domain Bacteria; kingdom Bacillati; phylum Actinomycetota; class Actinomycetes; order Micrococcales; family Micrococcaceae; genus Pseudarthrobacter; species Pseudarthrobacter sp. 10T415. Next base: position 12,182 of record NZ_JBFTHJ010000004.1, read on the forward strand.
AACAGGTCAAAAGACGCAAGAAACCGACTCATGACGCAGTGCGAAGCCCGGTGAACTAATGCAACTTCCGGTGTTGCCGCCCCGTTTGGGCCGGTCCTAGATTTGCAGCCAGCAACCGGGGCAAAAGCCCAGGCCGGGGCGCCCGCTCCGGCCCGAACACCAGGACCCAGGACAAGAAGCGAGGTGGCACATGAGTTCAGCAACATCGAGGGTGGCGCAGGCACGGCCGGCACCCACGGGAGAGCCGGCAGCGACTGCGGAGACCGAAGCGGCGGCAGCCGCTCCCGGACAGGCGGCCACCGAATCCGCTTCTGCAACCGGCAGCAACCTGCCGTCAGGCGGGGGATTGCCGCCCGAAGGAACAGCGCGCATTGCCGCTGACTATTCCTCATACCGCGTCGTGGCTGCCAAGCATCCGTGGCGCTGGGTGGGAACTGCCGCCGTGGCGCTCGGCGTCCTGGCTGTGGCCTGGTCGCTGGCCACCAACCCGCGCTGGGAGTGGGGTGTGGTGGCGCAGTGGTTTACCGCGCAGTCAGTGGTCAACGGCCTGGTGGAAACCCTGAAGCTCACCGCCATCTCCGGCATCCTCGGCTTCGTGCTGGGCTTCATCCTGGCACTCATGCGGTTGTCCGCCTCGCCGCTGCTGGTGTCCGTCTCCTGGACGTTCTCCTGGATCTTCCGGTCCACGCCGCTGCTGGTCCAGCTGCTCCTCTGGTACAACCTGGGCTACCTCTACGAAAAGATCAGCCTGGGCATCCCGTTCACGGACGTGCGGTTCTTCGAGGTGCAGACCACCACGCTGATCAGCCAGTTCGCCGCGGCCGTCCTGGGCCTGACACTGAACCAGGCCGCCTACTCCGCGGAGATCATCCGCGGCGGCATCCTCTCCGTGGACCAGGGCCAGCTGGAGGCCGCTGCCGCCCTGGGCATCCCCGCCTGGCGCCGCTCCACGCGGATCGTCCTGCCGCAGGCCATGCGCGCCATCCTGCCCACCGCCTTCAACGAGATCATCGGCCTGGTCAAGGGCACTTCGATCGTCTACGTCCTGGCCTACTCGGAGCTGTTCTACACCGTGCAGGTGATCTACAACCGCACCCAGCAGGTCCTGCCGCTGCTGCTGGTGGCCACCCTCTGGTACGTGGTGATCACTTCCGTGCTCAGCGTCTTCCAGTACTACATCGAACGCCACTACTCCAAAGGCGCCGTGCGTAACCTGCCGCTGACGCCACTGCAGAAGGCCCGCAAGTTCTTCGCCACCCACGCCGTCACCAACCGGAAGAGCCTCTGATGACCGCCACCCTTTCAGCCCCCGCCACCCGCGGGCTCGTCGAAATCACCGGCGTCCGCAAGTCCTTCGGCGCCACCGAGGTGCTCAAAGGAGTCAGCCTCACCGTGGAGCCGGGCGGCGTGGCCGTGATCGTGGGCCCGTCCGGTTCCGGTAAATCCACCCTGCTGCGCACCATCAACCACCTGGAAAAGGTGGACGGCGGCCACATCTCCATCGACGGCAAGCTGGTGGGCTACGAGATCCGCGGCCAGAAACTCCACGAACTGCGGGAGAAGGACATCCTCAAGCAGCGCACCGAGATCGGCATGGTGTTCCAGAACTTCAACCTCTTCCCGCACCTGACCGCCCTGGAAAACGTGGCGGAAGCACCTGTCGTAGCGCAGGGCCGTTCCAAGGAGGAAGCCCGCCGCCGCGGCCTGGAACTGCTGGACCGTGTAGGGCTCAAGGACCGCGCCGGCGCCTACCCCCGGCAGCTTTCCGGCGGACAGCAGCAGCGCGTCGCCATCGCCCGTGCCCTGGCGCTGGACCCCAAGATCCTGCTGTTCGACGAGCCCACCTCCGCCCTGGACCCGGAACTGGTCAACGAAGTGCTGGACGTCATCCGGGAACTGGCCAAGTCCGGCACCACCCTGATCATCGTCACCCACGAAATGGGCTTCGCCCGTGACGTGGCGGACACCGTGGTGTTCATGGACCAGGGCCAGATCGTGGAACAGGGCACCCCTCAGCAGATTTTCACCAACCCCCAGGAACCGCGCACCCGGAGCTTCTTCTCCAAGGTGCTCGAACCGGCTTTCAACATCTAAGGACCATCCATGGCTCTCTCCACCCCGCGCTTCCGTACGCGCCGCTCACTGGCAGCACTGCCCGCCGTCGTCCTCCTGGGAACGGCCGCGCTGTCCGCCTGCGCAGACCCCGGCGCTTCGGCCTCCGGTGACGCCTCCGGCGCGGCGCAGACGACGGCGGCACGCAACGGCGTGGTCTACAACACCTCCCCGGACCAGCAGCGGATCCGCGGCGGGAAGGACGCGGCGCTCGCCGCCAAGGTCCCCGGGTTGATCGGCAAGGACGGGAAGCTGACCGTGGCCACCACGGCCGGGTCCATTCCCCTGTCCTTCCACGCCACTGATGACAAGACGCCCATCGGCTCCGAGCTGGACATTGCCCAGCTGGTGGCGGACAAGCTGGGCTTGGAACTCGACGTCCAGGTCACGTCCTGGGAGAACTGGCCGCTGAAGACCCAGTCTGGCGACTTCGAGGTAGTTTTCTCCAACGTGGGCGTCAACAAGGACCGCGTGAAGCTGTTCGACTTCGCCAGCTACCGCGCCGCGTTCATGGGCTTCGAAGCCAAGAAATCCGCCACCTACGACATCAAGGGTGCGGACGACATCTCCGGTCTGCGCGTCTCCGTCGGCTCCGGCACCAACCAGGAAAAGATCCTGCTGGCCTGGAACAAGGAGCTGGAGGACAAGGGCAAGGCGCCGGCCACCCTGCAGTATTACCAGTCCGAGGCGGACACCATCCTGGCGCTGTCCTCGGGCCGCACGGACCTCAACATCGCCCCCTACCCGTCCACCGTGTACCGGGAAAACACCCGCGACGACCTGAAGGTGGTGGGCAAGGTGAACGCCGGCTGGCCGTCAGAGACGCTGGTGGCCGCCACGTCGCTGAAGGGCAACGGGCTGGCTCCGGTGATCACTGAGGCCCTGAACTCCGCCATCAAGGACGGTTCCTACGGCAAGGTCCTGGAACGCTGGGGCCTGTCAGAGGAAGCGCTGCCGGAAGCCAAGACCATCACGGAGGACAACTACGCCGCCAGCCAGACCGCCGCCACGGCCACCGCCAGCGCATCAGCCGAAGCATCGAAGAAGTCCTCATGAAATTCCAGGTCCTGGACATCATTCCGCACCTGAAGAACCCGCTCACCGGGGAGATCGTCTCCACCGCGGACCGGCTGAACCAGGTAGTGGAAACGGCCCGCCGGGCAGAAGCCCTGGGCTTCGACAGCTTCTCGGTGGGGGAGCGGCACGCCGGCGAGTTCATCTCCTCCTCTCCCACCACCGTGCTGGCGGCCATCGCAGCCGTGACGGACCGGATCCGGCTGCACACCGGCGTCACGGTGCTGTCCGTGCTGGACCCGGTGCGGGTGGCTGAGGACTACGCCACCATTGACCAGCTCAGCCGCGGCCGCCTGGAAATCACCGTCGGCAAAGGCAACGAGGTGCTGCAGTACCCGCTCTTCGGCCTGGACCTGGCGGACCAGTGGGACCTGCTGGCCGAAAAGTACGGGCTGCTGCGCCGGCTGTGGCGCGAGGAAGGCGTCACCTGGTCCGGCAGGTTCCGGTCCGCGCTGACCGAGCCGGCCACCACCACGCCCCGTCCCTTCGACGGTCCGCCGCGTATTTGGCACGGCTCTGCTACAACGCAGACGTCGGCCGCCCTGGCCGGCAAGTGGGGCGATCCCCTGTTCACCGCCAACGCCATCCAGCCGCGGGAAAACTATGCCGTGCTGATCGATCACTACCGCGAAGAGTACGAACGCCACGGCCACGACCCCCGCCACCAGTACGTGGGCTCGGGCTGCGGCGCCGGCGGCGTGTTCATCGCCGACACCACCCAGGAGGCGGTGCGCCAGTTCGGGCCCGTCTACGAGGCTTTGACGGCCAACCGCAACGTGCCGGGCAACAACTCGCCCTTCCGGGACATCCAGCACGCCGTGGCCGAGGGGCCCGCGCTGGTGGGCAGCCCGGAGCAGGTGATCGACAAGATCCTGAGCTACCACCAGCTGTACCGCCACGACCTGCAGTCCATCTCCCTGCCCACCACCCTGCCCTTCGAACAGCAGCTGGAAATCCTCGAACGCTTCGCCCTCGAAGTGATCCCGGCCGTCCGGGCCGCAGCGCCCACCAGCCTGTGGGAGGCCGGGGACCCTCACGGCAGCCGCCCCGAATTCACGCGATCCAACCCGTCCGCCAACGCCAGCAGGAGTGAGAACGCCCTTGTCCACTGAAACAGCCCTCGAGACCTTCGACGCCGACTGGCAGGAGTGGCATGCGGCGCACGAGCGCCACCGCGCCCACCCGCACGGCTTCCTCGCCGTGACCCACCTCCACTGGCTCAGCAGCGACCCTGCCGCGCTGGAAGGCGCCCCGGGCACGTGGAGTGCGGATGCCGACGTCGTCCGCGTTGTCCTGCAGCCGGGTGAGAGCCTGCAGCAGGACGGCAGGGAACTGAACACCGAAGCCGGCGCAACCCTGGACTTCGGACCCATCGCCGAACGCGGCGGGATCAACCTCGTGTCCGGCGAGACCGTCATCGAGGTGGCCAAGCGCGGCGGCGAGTACATCGTGCGGCCGCGGAACCCGGAGAACGGGCTGCTGCGCGAGTACCAGGGCACGCCCGCCTACTCGCCCGATGCCGCCTACGCCGTCCGCGGAACGTTCGTTCCGTTCGAGGCGCCGCGGCCCACCACGGTAGGTGCCGCCGTCGAGGGCATCCAGCACGTTTACGAGGCCCCTGGCGAGATCCGCTTCAAGCTGGCCGGCCAGGAACTGGCGCTGACCGCATTCAACGGGCACGCCCCGGGCTCTCTCTCGGTGCTGTTCACGGACCAAACCTCCGGTGCCACCACCTACGCGGCCAACCGCTCGCTCTCCGTGGTGCCCGCAGCGGACGGCTCCGTGGTGCTGGACTTCAACCGGGCGGTCAACCTGCCGTGCGCCTACACGGACCTGGCCACCTGCCCGCTGCCCCCGGCCGAAAACCGGCTGCCCGTGGCCATCGAGGCCGGCGAAAAGATTCCCTACGAACGTCAGGACCAGAAGTGAGCAACACCGACACCCCTTCGGCCGAGGGAAGCCAGGCCGGCTTCCTGGCCATCGAGCTCGACGGCGCCGGTTGGGACGGAGCGGACATCTCCCGCGCCGTGCTGGCGGCAGAGTCCGCCGGCTTCCACGCAGCCACCTTCACGGACGCGCCGGTTCCCGGCCGCGCCAACGCACTGCAGCGGGCGGCGTTCGCCGGCCCCATCACCAGGTCGATTGCCCTGGTGCCCGAAGTGGACACCGTCTACACCGAGCCGTTCCACGTTTCCACCCAGCTGGCCAGCCTCGACTACGTCTCCGGCGGCCGGGCCGGATGGATCGTCTCCGCAGACGAGGCACCAGCGGCTGCTGCCGCCGTCGGACGTTCTTCCGTCACCGGTGCCGCGCTGGGCCAGGAAGCTGCCGCGTCCATTGAGGTGTCCCGGCGGCTCTGGGACTCGTGGGAGGACGACGCCGTGATCCGCGACGTCCCCACCGGGCGGTACATCGACGTGGACAAGCTCCACTATGCCGACTTTGAGACACCGGCCGGGTTTGCCGGCGCGGGCTACTCGGTGAAGGGCCCGTCCATCATTCCGCGGCCGCTGCAGGGACAGCTGCCCGTCCTGGCTCCGGCATCGCTGCTCGGTGAAGTGCCGGCTGACGCCGTGGACGCCGTACTGGTGTCCGCGCCAACCCCTGAACTGCTGGCCGCGGAAGTCCTCGACGTGCGTTCCCGGGTGGGTGGGTCCGTGGCGGTAATCGCCGAGCTCGACGTCGTCCTCGACTCGCGCGGGCAGGCTGCGGCGTCGCGCGCAGCCGCCACCGGCGTGGACGCCGACGGCGGCCGGGCGGCCTTCGCGGGCACCGCCGCCGCCCTGGCGGACTTCCTGGAGTCGCTGCTGGCGGACGCTGACGGCGTGCGCCTCCACCCGGCGTCGCTCGCCCTGGACCTCGACGAACTGGGACGCCTGGTCCTGCCCGAGCTGCGCCGCCGCGGAGCGCTCCGCCCCGTGCTGCAGGACGGAACCTTCCGCGACCTGCTGGGCCTGGAGCGCCCGGCCAGCCGCTACGCCCCTGCCGCCGCCGGCACCGGAAAGTAAGGAAAAACCATGACACAGCACAACCGTGCTAAATCCGACATCTTCCAGCCCACCGGTCAGATCCAGTTCGGCATCTTCTTCCAGGGCGTCAACTCAGGCACCATCTGGAAGGCGGCGGAATCCGGCTCGCAGACCGACTTCGAATCCTTCCGCCGCATCACCCAGACCGCAGAACGCGGACTGTTCGCCGCCTTCTTCCTCGGCGAGGGACTGCGCCTGCGCGAGCACCTGGGCCGCCCGCACGCCCTGGACGTGGTGGGCCGCCCGGACGCGCAGACCATGCTCGCCGCCCTGGCGTCGGTGACCAAAAACATCGGCCTGGTGGCCACCCAGAACACCACCTACAACGACCCCGCAGACCTGGCGCACCGGCTCGCCTCGCTGGACCTGATCTCGGGCGGCCGCGCCGCGTGGAACATCGTCACCACGGACAACGCCTGGACCGGCGCCAACTTCCGCCGCGGCGGGTACCTGGACCACGCGGACCGGTACAAGCACGCCGAGGCATTCGTGGAGACGGCCAAGCGGATCTGGGACTCCTGGGAGACCCCCGCCGGCCCCGCCCGCCGTGTGCTCCACGAAGGCCAGCACTATACGGTGGACGTCACACCGCGGCTGCCGCGCAGCGCCCAGTACCGGCCGGTCCTGTTCCAGGCCGGCGACTCGCCCGAGGGCCGGAACTTCGCTGCCCGCCAGGCCGACGTGATCTTCTCCGCCCACCCGAAGTTCGACGACGCCCTGGAGTTCCGCAAGGACCTCGTGGAGCGATCGGTGGCGGCGGGCCGCGGCGCCAACGCCGTGCAGATCATGCCGGCCAGCGAATTCATCCTCGCGGCCACCGCAGAAGAGGCCGCGGAAAAGAAGGAATGGGTGCGGAGCCTGCAGATCGGCCCGCAGCAGGCTGTCGCCTACCTGGAGCAGTTCTGGGGCCGCGAACTGTCCGCCTACGATCCCGACGGCCCGCTGCCCGAGATCGATCCCGTGGTGGAGGAGACCTCCGAGACCCGCGGCAGCGGCTTCCACGGCGCGAAGGCCCGCCAGCTGGCGGACCAGTGGCGTGCCGAGGCCAAGGACAAGGGCCTGTCCATCCGCCAGTTCGTGACCTCCAAGACGGCGCGGATCGACGCCACGTTCACCGGGTCCTACACGGCCGTGGCGGACCACCTGGCCGAATACGCCCGGACGGGCGCGGTGGACGGGTTCAACATCTCGCCGTGGCTGGTTCCCACCGGCCTGGATGACATCGTCAACCACCTGGTGCCGGAGCTGCAGGAGCGCGGCGTGTACCCCACGGAGTACCGCGGCAGCACGCTGCGCGAGAATCTCGGCCTGGAAACGCCTGTGCGCACGGCCGACGCGCCGTCCGGGGCGGTCCGCGCCTGATGCGTACTGCAACCTGGCGGGGAAGGGACGACGACGGCGGCGAGGAGAGCGCCGTCGCAGGCCCTTCCCTGGGGGCTGCTTCGGAGGAAACCTGCAGGCTGCAGCTGACCGTGTGGGAGCAGTGGCTGTAGGCCCTTCCTTAACTGACGCGGGCCGCCGCACCACCCGTATGGCCTGGGTGGTGCAGCGGCCCGCTCGAATCTGCCTGGGGGAGACCCCGCGTGGCCCGCGGCTTAGTTGAGGTAGCCGTTCGGGTTCAGGACGTACTTCGTGGCCGCTCCGGCATCGAATTCCGCGTAACCGCGGGGGGCGTCTTCGAGCGAGATGGCCGTGGCGTTGACGGCCTTGGCGATGTGGATCCTGTCATGCAGGATCGCCATCATCAGCTGCCGGTTGTACTTCATCACCGGGCACTGGCCGGTGGCGAAGGAAAGGGACTTGGCCCAGCCCGTGCCCAGCGACAGGGACAGGCTGCCCTTCTGGGCTGCCTCATCCGCGGCGCCCGGATCTCCGGTGACGTAGAGGCCGGGAATGCCGACGGACCCGCCGGCGGTGGTGATGTCCATCAGCGAATTGAGCACCGTGGCCGGTGCCTCCTGGGCGCCGTGGCCGTGTCCGCGGGCTTCGAAGCCGACGGCGTCGATTCCGGAATCCACTTCCCGGACGCCGAGGATCTGCTCGATCTGGTCGGCGGGGTCGCCGTTGGCCACGTTGACGGTTTCGCAGCCGAAGGACCGGGCCTGGGCCAGGCGGTCCTCATTGAGGTCTCCGACGATGACCACCGCTGCACCCAGCAGCTGCGCGCTTGCGGCCGCGGCAAGGCCCACGGGTCCCGCTCCGGCAACGTAGACGGTGGAGCCGACGCCGACACCCGCTGTGACGGCGCCATGGAAACCGGTGGGCAGGATGTCGGAGAGCATGGTCAGGTCCATGATCTTCTCAAGGGCCTGGTCGCGGTCCGGGAAGCGCAGGAGGTTCCAGTCGGCGTAGGGGACCAGGACGTATTCGGCCTGGCCGCCAACCCACCCACCCATATCCACGTAACCGTAGGCGGACCCTGGACGGTCCGGGTTGACGTTCAGGCAGATTCCGGTCTTGCGCTCCTTGCAGTTCCGGCAGCGGCCACAGGAGATGTTGAAGGGGACCGAGACGATGTCCCCCACCTTGATGAACTCGACGTCCGGCCCGGCCTCAATGACTTCACCGGTGATTTCGTGCCCCAGGACGAGTCCAGCCGGGGCGGTGGTGCGGCCGCGGACCATGTGCTGGTCCGAACCGCAGATGTTGGTGCTTACGGTGCGCAGGATGACCCCGTGCGGAACCTTCCGGCCAACATTGATGGGATTGACGCCGGGGCCGGCCTGCAGTTCGAAGGTGGGGTAGGGGGTATCGATGATTTCGACGACCCCGGGCTCCTTGTACGCAACGGCTTTGTTACCTGACATGGGCATGGCTCCTATGGTTGGCATTTGATTGCCACGGAAGGCCCGACGCTTGGTGCATCAGACCTTCCGTGTTGTTTTACTTTTCACTTGCGGTGAATCATGGGGCGGGCGGCGCCCGCAGTTTGAGGGGGCGGCTAGGCGTCGATCACCATGTCGGTGCGCGCGGTGGAACAGCAGGGCAGGAACTTGCCGGCGTCGATTTCCCGCTTGCGAATTCCACCCTGGTGGTTCATGTCCACCTCACCGGACAGCTTGACCACCTTGCAGGAACCGCACATGCCCTCCTTGCAGTTGGCGCCGATCCGGACACCCGCACGCTGTGCCACCTCGAGGATGGGCAGCTCCGGGTCGATCCGCACATTGATGCCGGTGCGCATGAAGGACAGCGTGAGGCTGCCGGTTCCCACGGTCTCGAAGCTGGAGGCATCGGGAGCGCTTGTTTCGGGCGCGGTGCCGGTGGTCTCTGCGGCCGGAGCGTCCGGGTCCACCGCTTCCAGCGGCATGCCGGAAGCCTGCAGGGTTCCGTCCTCGTCGTAGCCGGGCTCGTACATGCCGAACGCGGCGGGCTGGCCCTCGTAGTAGTCCTCGGCTGAATCGGCGATTTCCTCGGCGATTTCTTCGGCAATGTCGGCTGCAAGCGCGAGCTCCGCCTGGTATTCGAGGAGGGTCTGCCGGTCGCCCGAGAAGAACTCCATGTAGATGGAGGTGTCGTCGACGCCCACCTTCTTCAGCAGCTCAGTAGCGGTGTTCAGGTAACCCTCCGGGCCGCAGGCGTACACCTGCCGGCCGTTGGCGTCGGGGGCCACCTCGTCGATCATCGCGGCGGACAACCGTCCCTTGAAGCCTTCCCATTCGTCGGGCCTGCCGCGGTCGCCCAGGGCGTAGAAGACCTTGACGCGCGAGTCCACGGAAGCGATGTAGGCAAGCTCCCGGTGGAAGGCGAAGCCGCCGGCTTCGGCGCCGTGGTAGAGGACCACCACGTCGGCTGTTCCGGGCAGGTCGTGGATGGTCCGCAGCATCGACATGATAGGCGTGATGCCGGCGCCGGCCGCCAGGAAAAGGTACCGTGCGCGCCGGTCCGCATCGGGCAGGTGGAATGCACCCACAGGTCCCAGCATGTCCAGGACGGTGCCCGGCCGCACGTTGTCGTGCACCCACGGTGAAACCAGTCCGCCGGTGTCGCGCTTGACGGTGACGCTGAAGGTCCAGGGTTCCGTGGGCGAGCTGGACAGCGAGTAGCTGCGGTCCACCGGCTCCTGGTCTTCGCCGTTCACCGGGAAGGCAATGTTCACGTATTGGCCCGCACGGAACGCCAGGGGAGCCCCGTCGCAGCGGCGGAACACGAACGTCATCATGCCGCCCGCTTCGGGGACGGTCTCAACGCATTCAGCCATGAACTCCTGCGGGTGCCAGGGCCCCAGGGCGCGCGCGGCGCCTGCGGGTCCCTCGGTGGTGCCCATCACCCTGTTCCACGGCATCTCCAGGCCGCGGATACGCTGCGGCTCCTGGACAGCCGCCGTTTCAGAGAGGAGCTCAATCATGCCAAGTGCTCCTGCACCCGCTGCACGTACCAGTTGATGAAGGCCTCCACCTGGTATTCGCTCTTCATGTACGGGCCGGGCTCGTACGCCGGGCTTGCTGCGCCCTGCTGGCACAGCTCAACGAACGCCTTGTCCTGGATGTTGGTCTGCTCCCAGGTGTAGGTCAGCTTCTCACGGTCGTAGTCGACGCCTTCCACGGCGTCGTCGGCCACCAGCCAGGTGGTGCGGACCAGGGTCTGGTGTTCGTTGATGGGGAAGACGCCGAAGGTGATGACGTGGTCGCTCTGGAAGTGGAACCAGCTGTTCGGCTGCAGGTGCATTGAGCAGCGGCCCAGGCGGAAGTCCCGCAGGTCACCGAGCAGCTTCTTGGAGAGCCGGCGGCCGTCGGCGGAGAAGGATTCGCCTTCTCCGTCAAGGGATTCCCGGGAGATGCGGATGCCTGCGATGCGGGTGTCCAGTTCCTCGACCACCTCGTAGGGGAGGCCGTAGCGGCGGCACCGCTCCTCGAGCGAGGACTGTGCTTCCTTGTTGCGTTCCCAGACCTCCTCAAGGTGGGTGGGAATCAGGCCTTCCGTCAGGCCCCAGGTGGGGAAGAGGGAGCAGGCGAGTTCCGGGTGCCCGTCGCAGTGGTAGCACTCACGGTTGTTCTCCATGACGAGCTTCCAGTTGCCCTCTTCGATGATGTTCTGCTGGTAGGCAATCTTCGTCTTGGACAGGTCGTGCGGTGCCAGGTAGGGCTCGAAGATCTTCGAGGTCTCGTCGAAGTCTGTGGGCGGTTCGTCAGCGATGCAGACGAAGATGAGTCCGGCCACCTCGCGGCTGTGGGCCCGCTTGAGGGCGAAGCAGTTCTTGTCGAACTTGGCTTCGCCGGGAGCGGAGGCGTGGATCAGGTTGCCCTCGGGGGAGTAGGTCCAGGAGTGGTAGCCGCAGACGAGGTTACCGGTGGAACCGGCATTCTCGGTCAGGACGCGGGCACCGCGGTGGCGGCAGACGTTGTGCAGGACGTTGACGCCGCCGTCGTCGTTGCGGAGCACGATCAGGGAATAGGGGCCGTAATCGACGGTGATGTAGTCGCCTGGCTCGGGCAGCTCGGCAACGCTGCCGGCAAAGATCCAGTGCTGGCCGAAGATGGCCTCCATGTCGATCTTGAAGATCGTCGGGTCCGTGTAGAAGGGGGCGTCGAGGGAGTAGCCCGTGCGCCGGAACTCGAACAGCGCTGCGATCTCTGCCTGCTGCTCTGCAGGCAAAGTCGAAGCGAGTTTTCCGCGTGAATTGAGGGGCACGTTCACTGGAGCAGTCATTTTTTCCTCCCGGGAGGCTGGGTAAGTATGCGGTTGGTGGGGAGACTTCGGAGTTGGTGGAGGCAACTCACGGTGTCGGAATGTCGCCGTTACGGGGTGGGGGAGGATCGACGCGGAAGAAGACCGGGTGTCCGGATTGAGCTTTTGGCAAGCCTCTCCATCTTGGGGTCCTTCCGCATGCGTCTTACGCAACAACAATCATGATGTGCAACAGCGTGACGTATGCCACGGCGACTGTCAAGTAGTTACAAACACGTGGCCGCGGCCACAGAAATGTCTTGACATCGGAGTACGGCAGGGCGCCGCGGCATGGCGGCTGAGTGGCCCGCCGGGCACCGGTGCGGCCCCGTCAAAAAGCAACGAATTCCTTCCTGCAGGCGGGCAGCACGGAAGGGCCGACGACGGCCTGGCGCGTGCCGTCGTCGGCCCTTCCCTGTGCGTTGTACAGGAGGCGGTGGCGCCGCCTAGGGCACCTTGACCGCGACGGCCCCCTCCTCGGCCGGAACAGCGTCGGCTGGAAGAGATTCAGCCGGAGCAGCGTCCGGGGCCGGGCCTGCGGACGGGTGGGCTGCCACTGCGGCGGCGTGCTCGGCCAGCACGCCTGTCTGGTGCCTGATCTTCAGCCGGTACAGCAGGGCCCCGCCGCCGGTCACGGCAGCCACGAACAGAACGCCGCCCCACTGCAGGTACCACTCGAAGGGCGGCACCGAGTTGTAGATCTCCGGCCGCGGCCAGATCAGGTTCACCGTCATGGCACCGCCCCACAGGACCGCGAGGATGTTCACCGGCAGCCCCCACTTGCCCATGCAGAACCCTGGCTCGGCACCGTCGGCATCGGCCAGCGGCCACTTCTTCAGAAGCCGCTTGCGCAGCAGTGGAACCGTCACCAGCAGGTAGGACATATAGATCAGCACGATGCTGATGCTGGACAGGATGGTGAAGATGGCCGGCTGCATTACGTTGATCAGCAGCGGCAGGACCGCCAGGATGCCGACGACAATGGCAGCCACGGTGGGGGTGCGGCGGACCGGGTCCACCTTGCTGAGCTGCCGGCTGAACGGCAGGTTGTTGTCCCGGGCCATGGCGAACATCATCCGGATCGCAGCAGCGTGGACGGCCAGGGTGCACACCACCACCGCCACCACGATGCAGGCCAGGAACGCCTTGCCGAACGGGCCGCCCAGGACACTGAGCACGATGTACTGCAAGCCGCCGTCGGCCGATCCCACCTTCGGATCGGTGAGGTCCGGTGCGGCAAGGATCCCGAACAGCAGGATGAGCCCGCCCAGCAGGAACGACGCGGTGACGGCGCGGAGGATGGCCTTGGGTGCCGTCTTCTTGGGGTCCTTGGTCTCCTCACCCAGCGAGCTGGCGGTGTCGAAGCCGTACATGACGTAGCCGGAGGCCATGGCCCCGATCAGGAAGACGCCGAAGAAACCGAGGTCGTGCCCCTCGCCGAAGCCCGCCGTATCGAAGAAGACCTCCGGCCCGCGCACCACATGCCAGCCCAGGGCGAGGATCAGCAGCACCGCCGCCACCAGCTCCACGAAGACGCCGATGCTGTTGATCCGCGTCATCAGCTTCACGCCGAAGGCGTTGATCAGGGTGGAGATGGTGATCATGATGGTGGCCAGCACCACGCCGTTCATGGCGAAATCGAACGGGCCGGTACCGTCGCCGACGAACTGGAAGCCGGACCAGAGCTGCGGCAGCGTGATCTGCAGTGCCAGCGCCACCGAGCCCAGCGCCATGATGGACGACAGCAGCAGCAGCCAGCCGGCCAGCCAGGACGACGTCCCGGACGCCAGCCGCTTGGCCCAGTTGTAGACCGAACCGGCCACCGGGTAGCGGCCGGCGAGCTCGGCAAAACAGAGGGCCACCATCAGCTGGCCCACGAACACGATGGGCCAGGACCACGCGTACGCGGGGCCGGCCATGGAGAAGCCGAAATAGAACAGCTGGAAAACGCCGGTGAGGATGGAAATGTAGCTGACGCCTGCAGCGAAGCTGGCGAACTTGCCGATGCTGCGGTCCAGGGTCTGGGTGTAGCCAAATTCGTCCATGCCGCTTGAATCAATACTCTTGCTGGGTTCCACTGTGGACTCCTAAATCAGAAAAGCACGATGGGATCGGCCGCCCTGGGGCGCGGCTGAGTCGGAGGGGCGGCGTGCACGCGGCGTGGCCATATTAAGCCCGCTGCCGCAGTGCCGTGCCCGTCAGGCGAAGGAAGGGGCGAATTCCTCCTCTGCCGTTGCCGCGGAGCTACCGGCGCCGGCGTAATCCGCCTTGACCAGATCGGCGCAGCGCTCGCCGATCATCATCACCGTGATGTTGGGGTTGACCGTGACGTGCTCAGGCATGACGGACGCATCGGCGACCCGGAGCCCGGTGACCCCCTTGACCCGCAACCGGGCGTCCAAAGGTGACATCCCGTCGTCGTCCGCTCCCATCCGGACGGTGCCCACCGGGTGGTAGACGGTGTTGTGGGTCTTGCGGATGTAGTCCTGCAGTTCCTCGTCCGTCTGCGCCTCAATGCCGGGCGAAAGCTCGCGGCCCGTCCATTCCGCCATGGCGGGCTGGGCGGCGATCTCCCGGGCCTTGCGGATGCCGGCCACCATGACGCGCATGTCGTGGCCGTCCGGGTCCGTGAAGTAGCGCGGATCCACCATCGGCTTGTCCCGGAAGTCGCGGCTACGCAGCCGCACTGTCCCGCGGGAGCGGGCGTGGGTGACGTTGGGGGTGAGGCTGAAGCCGTTCTCCGTGGTGGGGTAGCCGTGCCGCAGGGTGTTCATGTCGAACGGGACGGAGCCGTAGTGCATCATCAGGTCCGGGCGGTCCAGGCCGTCCTCGGTGGGGGTGAAGATGCCGATCTCCCACCACTGCGTTGAGGTCTGCACCATGGGCTGCCTGGCCTCGAACTGCACCACGCCTTCGGGGTGGTCCTGCAGGTTCTCACCCACGCCGGGGGAGTCCACCAGGACCTCAATACCGTGGGCGGCGAGGTGTTGGGCCGGGCCGATGCCGGAGAGCATGAGCAGCTTGGGCGAATCGATGGCGCCGGTGGACAGGATGACTTCCTGCCGCGCGGAGAGCCGGTGGGTGCGTCCGAACGCTCCGTCCACCACGTCCACGCCGGTGCAGCGCTTGTCCGCATCGAACACCAGCTGGCGGGCGCGGAGGCCTGTCAGCAGGGTGAAGTTGTCCCGCTCGATGATGGGGTGGATGTAGGACACCGAACTGGAGGACCTGGTGCCGTCCGCCCGGCGGTTGATCTGGAAGAAGTTGGCGCCGTTGACCACGGTGGTGCCGGTGTTGAACCTGGCGCGGGGAATGCCCGTCTGTTCGCAGGCGTCCAGGAGCGCGACGCCGGCAGGATCGGCCGGGGGCACGTTCATCAGGTGCACGGGGCCCGAGTCCCCGTGGTGGGGTGCGTCCGGGCCGGCGTCCTGGTTGGTTTCGATGCGCTTGTACAGCGGCCAGGCGGTGTTCGCGTTCCAGCCGGTGGCGCCGTACTTGGACTCCCACTCGTCGATGTCCTCGCGCGGGGCCCAGAACGCGATGCAGGAGTTGTGGCTGGAGCAGCCACCCATCACCCTGGCGCGGGCGTGCCGCATGAACGAGTTGCCGTTCTCCTGCGGCTCGATGGGGTAGTCCCAGTCGTAGCCGGATTCGAGCAGTTCCATCCAGCGGTCCAGCTGCAGGATCTCGGGAATGTTGCGGTCGTCCGGGCCCGCCTCAACGAGGGCCACGGTAACGTCCGGATCCTCGCTCAGCCGCGCGGCCACGGCGGCACCGGCGGACCCGCCGCCGATGACGACGTAGTCGAATTCCCGTTGCGTGGCGTCGTCGATGTTGTCGAAGTGCATCTAGTTCTCCTTGCTGTGGTCAGCGAACCAGCCGGTGACCTGCGGGCTGGTGTTCTGGTAGATGTGCTTGGCTTCCTGGTACTCGGCAAGGCCGGTGGGGCCCAGCTCGCGGCCGACGCCGGACTGGCCGAAGCCGCCCCACTCGGCCTGGGGGAGGTAGGGGTGGTAGTCGTTGATCCAGATGGTGCCGTGCCGGAGCCTGCCCGCCACCCGCTGCGCCTTGCCGGCGTCCTGGGTCCAGACGGCGCCGGCCAGGCCGTAGACGGTGTCGTTGGCGGTGGCCACGGCTTCGTCCTCGGTGCGGAAGGTTTCCACGGTGACCACCGGGCCGAACGCCTCGTCGGTGACCACGGACATGCCGCGCTGCACCTGGTCCAAAATGGTGGGCTGGTAGTAGAACCCGGCGTCGTATTTTTCGCCTTCCGGTGCCGCGCCGCCGGTCCGGAGCCGCGCGCCTTCCTCGATGCCGCGCTGGACGTACGCGTTGACCTTGTCCCGGTGGGCGGCGGAGATCAGCGGCCCGGATTCGGCGTCCTCGTCGAAGGGGCCGCCCAGCCGGATGCCCTGGGCACGGCGGACCAGTTCGTCCACGAAACGTTCGGCGATGGATTCCTCCACCACCAGCCGGGCGCCGGCGGAGCAGACCTGGCCGGAGTGGACGAACGCGCCGTTGAGGGCGTTGTCAACGGCGGCGTCGAAGTCAGCGTCGGCGAAGATGACGTTCGGGTTCTTGCCGCCGAGCTCCAGCGCCACCTTCTTGACGGTGCCGGCGGCGGCTGCGGCGATGCGCTTGCCGGTTTCCAGCCCGCCGGTAAAGGAGACGAGGTCGACGGCGGGGTGTTCCGAAAGAGGCGCGCCCGCCTCGGGGCCGGTCCCGGTGACGAGGTTGGCCACGCCGTCGGGCAGGCCCAGGTCGTGCAGCAGCTGCATGGCCAGGATGCTGGTGGAGGGGGTCAGCTCGGAGGGTTTGAGGACGAAAGTGCAGCCGGCGGCCAAGGCCGGGGCGATCTTCCAGGCGGCCTGGAGGAGCGGGTAATTCCAGGGCGTGATCAGGCCGCAGACGCCCACGGGTTCGTAGGCGATCCGGCTCACGACGTCGGCGTTCCCGGCGTCGACAATCCGCCCCGCCTGCTGCCCGGCGAGCCTGCCGAAGTATTCGAAGCAGGCGGCGATGTCATCCATGTCGATGCGGCTTTCCACCATCCGCTTGCCGGTGTCCAGGGACTCGGCACGGGCGAACTTCTCCCGGTGTTCCCGCAGGCCGGCGGCGACCTTGAGGAGGAATGCGCCGCGATCGGGTGCCGGGACGCCGGACCAGACGCCTGAATTGAAGGCGGCGCGGGCGGCTGTGATGGCGCGCTCCGCGTCTGCCTGGCCGGCCTCGGACACCGTGGCGACCAGTTCGCCGTCGGCCGGGTTGCGGATTTCACGGACGGCGCCGGACGCGGCGGCCTCCCACGATCCGTTGATGAACAGGGTGGTTGCTGTATCTGTCATGTGTCTCCCTAAGTGGTAGGTCACGGGCCGCGCCGGCTGGTGCAACGGCCGCGCTGCGGGCGCGGCAGAGCAGCGCCGGGTGGTGCGGCGGCTGTGCTGCGGAGGTGACTTTTGCGGTGCGCGGTGTCCGTGGTGCGGACATCGCGCCGGGCTTCGGGCCGGCGGGGCTTAGTGCGGCGCGGAGCGGAGGGTGAAGTGCCGGGCCCTGTCAGCGAAAACCCGGGCGGGTGTGGCGTACGTCATAGAAGGACAGTAATGCATGTTGAACGAGTGTTCAATAGCAAGTTGAACACTCGTTCAAATGTGACTCGAGGGTCAGGTTTTGTGGCGCTTCTGCCTAAACGGCGTCCGGTGCAGGGGCGAAGGCAATGTCCTCGGTGCGCTGGATGCTGCGCTGGATGGAGGCCTTGTCCACGCCCAGGAGGGAGGTCAGCCACATGCCGTTCTGGATGACCACCACATCTGATGCGCGTTCCCGGCACTCCGCCCAGGTGAGCCCGGGCCGGGCATTGGCCACGAGTGCGGCGAGGCCGTCGATGTACCGGTCAAAGGCGGCGGCGTTGATTTCGGCGTAGCCCTCATCGGCCTGGGCGAGGGCCCAGAGGTGGAGGCGCAGCGACAGGTATTTGGTGGTCAGCAGATCCGCGCCCGCCACCCGGCGCAGGGCCGTGCGCAGCTGTTCGTCGGGAGTCGAGTCCGGATCCGGTGTGACCAGCAGGAGGTCGTGCTCGTCGACACGGTGGAGGGCTGCCCGGATCAGGCTCGTCTTGTCGTCGTAGTAATAGTTCACCAGGCCCAGGGCGACGCCGGCCTCCCGGGCCACGGAGCGCATGCTCACGCCGGAGATCCCGTGCCGGGAGAGCAGGTCCAGGGCCGCTTCGAGGATGCGGGACTGCCTGTCGAGCTGCTCGCCGGAGTTCACGGTATTAGTCCCCATCTGGCCAGACTATTGCCAAACTCGCCGGCAGTGCACTTTCCCCCGTTCCGCAGCAGTGATGTTGCGGTTGAGTGGTCAGTCGACGACGCCGTTCATGTCATCGAACACCAGGTAGTCACCGTGGGCGGCCTGGAAGCCAAAGCTTTCCCAGTACCGGCGCAACGATGCCTTCGCGGCCTCGTACCCGTCCGTTCCTTCGGCGGGGGCGTTGTCCGTGGGCGCCGGGACTGCTTCGAGGATGACCTTGGACGCTGACCGGCCCACGCTGCTCAGGACGGCTTTCAGGATCTCGTGGCCGAGCTTGTTCGTGCGGAATTCCTTAGCCACGTGCAGCTTGGAAAGGATCAGCAGATCCCCGCCCAGGGCCAGCTCCTTGACCAGGTCCGGGCGGTTGATCGTCAGCATTTCACCCACCGCGGCGACGTCCGGGTTCACGGCATCCAGGGTCAGGAACAGATCGATGATCCCGGCGTCCGGAACAACATACAGTTCCGCTTCGCCGACGCGGACTTCCTTGCCGTCGCCGCCGTCGTCCGCGCCGTCCCAGGTGCGGCCGTTGACGCTGACGTTCCACACGAGGGGATAGTCGTCCGGATCGTGGTGCACGCCGGGCCTGCCACGGAACTGGCAGCGGTAATCGAAGGTCAGATACTCAGGGAGAAGTACTTCCACCGGAACTCCTAGTGCCACCACGCAATCGGCCTCGCGGCCCCATAGTCCTAAGACTAGGGACGGCGCCGCCGCTGCGCCATGGCCGGACAACGAAGAATCCCCGCCTGGCACCTGAAGGTGCTGGGCGGGGATTCCTTCGTCGGCTGGCCGCCTACTTCTTGGGCAGGCCCGCCGGGTTCAGTTCGGACTTCGGGATTGCCTCGGAGGACAGGCCCCAGCGGTCCAGGATCTTGGCGTAGGTGCCGTCGTCAATCAGGTGGTTCAGGGCGGCCTGGGCTGCGACGGCCAGGCCGTTGCCCTTCTTGGTGGTGAACGCGATCTCGGCCTTCAGCGGCCAGCCGCCCTCCAGGGTGCCCACCTGCTTGGTCTTCCCGTCCTTCGCCGCCTTGTAGGCAGCCCCGGCGTTGGGCCCGAAGGTCAGGTCCGCCCGGCCCGACTGGAGGGCCAGTCCGGAGGCGGAGTCGTCGTCGTAATACTGGAACTCCACCGGCTTGAGGCCGTTCTTCTTGTTCTCCTCGTCCCAGCGCACCAGGATTGCTTCCTGGTTGGTGCCGGAGCCCACGATGACCCGCTTGCCCGCCACGTCCTTGGCTTCCTTCACCTCGGTGATGTCCGAGTCGCTCTTGGCGTAGAAACCGAGCAGGTCGTTGCGGTACGTGGCGAAGTCGAACTTCTCCTTGCGCGCCTCGGTGACGGTCACGTTGGAAAGGACGGCTTCGTATTTGGCCGACTCGATGCCCAACGGCCAGTCGGCCCACGCGACGGGGAGGACCTCAACCTGCAGGCCGAGCGTCTCGCCCACGGCGTAGGCGATGTCCACCTCGCTGCCAATCAGGGTCTTGTTGTCGGAGGCGAACGTGCTCAGCGGGGCCGTGCCGCCGGTGGTCACCACTGTCAGCTTGCCATCGGCCTTGATGGCGTCGGGGACCTGCACGGCCGCTGCCTGGTCCACGTCCACCTTGAAGCGGTCCTGCTCGGGGGACAGGTTGAAGGTCTTGCCGGCTGCGGTGGCGGTCGTCTCCGACGTCGGTCCTGTCGCCGCCGTCGCGCCCGGATCGGCGCATGCGGCCAGGCCCAGCAGGGACACTGCCAGGGCCGCGATAAGGGCCGGTTTCGGCGTGGGGATGGCCATGGTTTCCTCCTTGGAGGTACGAAGTTGATGCGACGGATGATGCGCGTTGCAGCAACTATCCGGGAGTGCCACCGGCAGAATCAAAGGCCCCGAAACCGGGCGATACGGGGAGTAACCGCAGTTAATGCGGGGACCGCCGCGGTCACAATCCGCGTACACCGACGGAGGGGACCAGCTCCCAAGAGCTGGTCCCCTCCGTCAATGCGTGGGCTTCAGGCCATCCGGCCGGAAAGCGCTAAGCCTGTCAGCCCAGGGCCTTGATGACCTCCTTGGCCACGTCCTCGCTGGACTGCGGGTTCTGGCCGGTGATCAGGTTCCCGTCGCGGACCACGTGGGAAGACCAGGCAGCGGCGTTGTTGACGATCGCGCCCTTCTCCTTCAGCGCGTCCTCCACAAGCCAGGGCGTGTTCTCGCCGGTGCCGCCGTTCAGTTCCTCTTCGTTGCTGAAGACCGTCAGGCGCCGTCCCGCGAAAATGAACGTCCCGGCGTCGTCCGTTGCGCTGAGCAGGCCCGCTGGGCCGTGGCAGAACGGCGCGATGACCTTGCCGTCCTTGTCCGCGGCCACCAGCAGGCGGCCCAGATCGGCGTCCTTGTAGAGGTCGGCCATCGGGCCGTGCCCGCCGGGCATCACCACGGCGTCGTAGGAAGCGATGTCGACGTCGGCGAGCACCAGGGGCTGCGACAGTTCGGTGCCGATCTTGGCCAGGTAGTCCCGGAAGCCCTCGGCGCGTTCCTCACCGCCGGCGGAATCTGCGGCCAGGCTGACCTGGTCCACGGTGGGCTTCGCGCCGCCCGGTGTGGCGATGTGGACAGTGTGTCCGGCGTCCACCAGGGTCTGGTGCGAGACCACCAGTTCTTCAGCCCAGAAGCCGGTGGGGTGTTCGCTGCCGTCCTTCATGGTGAGGGAATCGGCTGCTGAAACAACCATCAAAACGTTAGCCATGCTGTTCTCCTGCCTGTTGTGTTGCTGGGCACTGCGTGGAAAGCCGCCGCTAATTGCCGGCAGCCTCCAGCCCAGCGTACGTGTCGTCGTCGAGCGTGATGCCCGCCGCTGCGATGTTCTCCTCCAGGTGGCTGAGGGATCCCGTGCCGGGGATGGGCATCATGACGGGGGAACGGCGGAGGAGCCACGCCAGGGCCACCTGCGAGGTGGTGGCATCCAGACGCGAGGCGGCCTCGTCCAGCGGACCGCCAGGCTGTGCCAGCTCGCCCGCGGAAATCGGGGCCCACGGGATGAAACCGATGCCCTTCTCCTCGGAGTAGCGCAGCACGTCCTCGGAGCTGCGGTCCGTCAGGTTGTAGCGGTTCTGGACGGTGGAAACAGTGAAGTGCTTTCCGGCGGCTTCGAGTTCGGCCACGCTGACCTGCGACAGCCCCAGCGCCCGGACCTTGCCCTCGTCCTGGAGTTCACGCAGCACACCGAACTGTTCCTCGGCGTCCACCTTGGGATCGATACGGTGCAGCTGCAGCAGGTCGATGGTGTCCACCTTCAGCTTGCGGAGGCTCAGTTCCGCCTGCTGGCGCAGGTATTCGGGCCGGCCCACGGGAACCCACTTGTTGGGCCCGGTGCGGGTAAATCCCACCTTCGTGGCGATTCTCAGGCCGTCCTTGTAGGGGTGCAGGGCTTCGGCGATGATTTCCTCGCTGATGTTCGGGCCATAGGAATCCGCGGTGTCAATGAAATCGACGCCGAGTTCGACGGCGCGGCGCACCACGGCCACGGCGGCCGCCCGGTCCGCGGGCTCGCCCCAGACGCCGTCGCCCACGATGCGCATCGCACCGAAGCCGAGCCGCTGCACGGTTCCGAGGTCCTTGAGGTCGATGGTGGCGGACTGGTTCGTTGTCCCTGTGCTCTTCGTGTCTGCGTTGTTCGTGTCTGGGCTCATAGGGGCGGCAACATCATCAGTGTGCTGGGTATTCCGCAGATCACAGAAATAAGCCGGCCGCCGCGGTGGTTATACCCTCTGTGCCTGCCGCGATTCCGGCGGGCGCCATGACGCAACGATATTCCGTACGCAACGCTCCGAAAGGCCGGCACCCGACGTGACCCTCCCGCTTTCCATCCTTGACCTGGCAACCATCGGCAAAGGCCAGACGGCGGCGGAAAGCTTCGCGGGCAGCGTGGCCATGGCGCAGAGCGCCGAGAAACTGGGGTACCGGCGGGTCTGGTATGCCGAGCACCACAACATGTCGTCCATCGCGTCGTCCGCCACCAGCGTGCTGATCGCCCACGTGGCCGCGCACACCGAGAGCATCCGGCTCGGCGCCGGCGGGGTCATGCTGCCCAACCACTCGCCGCTGACCATCGCCGAGCAGTTCGGCACCCTGGAGACCCTGCACCCGGGCCGGATCGACCTGGGCCTGGGCCGTGCCCCCGGCAGCGACCAGAACA
The DNA here is from genome assembly GCF_056394175.1 of Pseudarthrobacter sp. 10T415. Classification (NCBI taxonomy): domain Bacteria; kingdom Bacillati; phylum Actinomycetota; class Actinomycetes; order Micrococcales; family Micrococcaceae; genus Pseudarthrobacter; species Pseudarthrobacter sp. 10T415. The sequence goes on from NZ_JBFTHJ010000004.1 coordinate 34,542, forward strand.
CCATGCGGGCCCTCCGGCGCGACCCGATGTCCGCCGACAGCTTCCCTCAGGACGTCCTGGAACTGCAGGGCTACCTCACCGGACCCACACGGATCCAGGGCGTGGAGGCAACCCCCGGCAAGGGCACCAACGTCCCGCTCTACATCCTGGGATCGTCCCTGTTCGGCGCGCGGCTCGCTGCCCAGCTGGGCCTGCCGTACGCCTTCGCCTCGCACTTTGCACCCAACGCGCTCAAGGATGCGGTGGCCGTCTACCGCCGCGAGTTCAAGCCTTCGGCGCAGCTGGACGCCCCGCACGTGATCGCCGGCGTCAACGTGATCGCGGCTGATTCCGCGTCCGAGGCGCAGGAGATGATGCAGGCCACCAAACGCGCCCGCGTGTCCCTGTTCTTCGGCGGCGGGACCCGGGAATTCACCGATGACGAGGCGGACATGATCCTCGACTCCCCGCAGGGCCAGCACGTCTCGCAGATGATGACCTACTCCGCAGTGGGAACGCCCGACGTCGTCTTGGACTACCTTGACGGGTTCGGCCGGCACGCGGACGCCGACGAACTCATCGTGGCGCACCAGAGCACCGGCACGGACGCCCGCCTGCGCTCGGTGCAACTGCTGGCCGAGGTGGCCGGGCTGGCGCGCGTCTGAGCTTCCGCCTGCCCGGGCTTTTACACATACGCAATGAAGGGGATATTCAGGGGAAACCGCCGGGGATGACGATGGGTAATGCTCCCCCGGGAATCCGCCAGGATCTTCGGGAGGGGCGCCAACCGGTAGTCCGCAGGTGACCCAGCGGCTGCAGTCCCGGCCTGGTTCTGCCTCGAAGGGGTTCCCTGATGCCCACGCCTTTGAACCAGAGCGTGGCGGATTCCGCCCTGCTCACCCGTTCCCTTCCGCTGGACGTGCTCCGGTCGTTTGTCCAGGCGGATGCGGCGGACAGCGGGCTGACCCCGGCGCTGCTGGACGAACTGAAGGTTCTGGCACGTGTTCCTGCCCTGTTGGTGGCCTGCAACTACGGCGGCACCTTGTGCGACGCGGAAGGCATTTCCACCGAGATCCTCCCGCTGGGCAGTGCCGCCATCGCCTTGCGGGCACTGGCCGCCCTGCCCAGCACGCACGCCGCCATCATTTCAGGCCGTTCCCTGCGGGACCTGGCGGCGGTGTCCCGGCTCCCCGTGGAGGTCCACCTCATCGGGTCGCACGGCGCGGAGTCGGACATGGGCTTCGCGCACACCCAGACGCTTGCCACCGAATCGGTCCTGCAAAAGGTCAACGCTGCGCTGAACGAGGCCGTAGGGTTCCAGAGCGGCGTTTGGATTGAGCGCAAACCGGTGGCGGTTTCGGTCCACACCCGTCCGGCCCCGGCAGAGGTCGTCGCCTCGGTGACCGAGACTGCCCGGGAAATAGCGCGCGCCCACGGACTGTTCTTCATCGTGGACGGCTCGGTGCTGGACCTGTCCGTGGTGGAGCCGTCCAAGGGCGAGGCACTGGAAACCCTCCGGTCCCGGCTCGGCGCCAGTGCCGCCATGTTCGCTGGCGACGCCGACAGCGACGAACTGGCTATCGCCACCCTCCGCGGCCCGGACCTGGGCCTCCGGGTCGGCGGGGGCGAAACCGCAGCGGCACACCGGGTCCGCGACCCCGAGTCCTTTGCCCGGGTCCTTGCCCTGCTCTTCGAACTGCGCCGGGCCTGGCTGTTCGGCGAGGACGCCGTGGGCCTCGAACGGCACACCATGATCGGCAACGGCTCCTCCACCGCACTGCTGACACCGGACGCCAAGGTCTGCTGGATGAGCCACCCGCTGCCGGACTCCGGCTCGGTGTTCGCCCACATCCTTGGCGGTGACGCGGCCGGCCACTTCTCCGTGGAACCGGCAAAGGCATCGCAGGTGCTGGGCCAGCGCTACGTGGACAGCACCATGATCGTCGAAACCCGGTGGGCGGACGTCACCGTCACCGACTACCTCGAACCGGCCCCGGACGGTATCACCAGCCTGGTCCGGGTGCTGACCGGCACCGGGGCTGCCCGGATCACCTTCGCACCGCGGCCTGACTACGCGAACGCCCCGTTCGTCATGGAGGCCCGCGGCGACGAGCTGCATGTGGTGGGCACGTCGGAACCGATCATTCTCTTCGCGCCGGGCGTGACCTTCAGCATCACCTCGGACGGCAGGCACGGCACGGCCACGGCATCGGTGAACCTCCAGTCCGGGCCCGTGGTGCTCAACCTGCGCTGCGGCGACACTGAGCCCCGGCCCGCAGACCCACAGGGGGAGACGGAACGCCGGGCGGAGGTGGCCCTCCACGCCCGCCAGTGGGTGCAGAGACTCGCCCTTCCGTCCGTGAAACCCTCGCTGGTACGGCGCTCGGCGCTGGTGCTCCGGGCCTTGGTCCACGAACCCACTGGCGCAGTCCTCGCCGCCCCCACCACGTCCCTGCCCGAGGGCATCGGCGGAACAAGGAACTGGGACTACCGGTACTGCTGGCTGCGGGACGGGTCCATGACGGTCAATGCCCTGGCGGACCTCGGCTCCACCGCGGAGGCCGCCGGGTTCCTTGGGTGGCTGGGGCGCATCCTTGAGCATGCCCCGGGCCCGGAGTGGCTGCATCCGCTGTACTCCGTCACCGGTGCGCCGCTGTCCACGGAAGCCGTGGTGGACAGCCTCCCGGGCTACGCTGGTTCCCGCCCGGTCCGGATCGGAAACGCGGCGGACCACCAGGTCCAGCTGGATGTTTTTGGCCCCGTTGCCGAGCTGATCCATACCCTGAGTTCGAAGGAGGGCACACTCGCCGATGAGCACTGGGAGCTGCTGGTCCAGATGGCCTCGGCGGTCCTGGCCCGCTGGCATGAACCGGACCACGGCATCTGGGAAGCCCGGCGCCCGGCACGCCACCACGTCTACTCCAAGGTGATGTGCTGGGTGACCCTGGACAGGGCACTGCGGACAGCTGACCGGCACGGCAGGGAGCCGGACCCCGCCTGGGCTCCCATGGCCGCCACCATCCGGGACGAGGTGCTGCGGGAGGGCTGGGACGAATCGGCCAAGTCCTACACGGTGGCCTACGACAGCCCGGACCTCGATGCCGCCGTCCTGCACATAGGACTTTCCGGCCTGCTGGATGTCACCGACCAGCGCTTCCTGGACACGGTCACCGCCGTGGAGCGGGAACTGAGGGTGGGGCCCACAGTCTTCCGGTACCGGTACGACGACGGCCTGCCGGGCCTGGAGGGCGGCTTCCACATCTGCACCACCTGGCTGATCGAGGCCTATGTCGCCGTGGGGCGCATCGATGAAGCCTGGGATTTGTTCGACCAGTTGGTGAACCTCTTCGGGCCCACCGGGCTGTTGCCGGAGGAATACGACCCCGGCACCGAGACCCACCTGGGCAACCATCCGCAGGCGTATTCCCACCTGGGCTTCATCCGCTGCGCCCGCCTCCTGGATGCGCACCAGTCCGGACGGTAGGCAGCGCTTGTCCGGGGTACCTAGAGTGGAAGGATCAGGGATACAGAAACCGAATCGAGACTCATGATGACCGCCCGCGCCCAGGGGGTGGGGTTCCGCTCGGAGCGCGGCCCCATCCTCATCGCCTTGATGCTGTCCACCGGACTGGTGGCGATCGACTCCACCATCGTGGCCACCGCCGTCCCGTCCATCGTCCGCGACGTTGGCGGGTTCTCCTCGTTCCCGTGGCTGTTCTCGGCGTACCTTTTGGCCCAGGCCGTCTCCGTGCCCATCTACGGCAAGCTGTCCGACATGGTGGGCCGCAAGCCGATCATCCTGACAGGCATTGGACTGTTCCTGCTGGGCTCCGTCCTCTGCGGCGTGGCCTGGAGCATGCCGTCCCTGATCGCCTTCCGCGCACTGCAGGGGTTGGGCGCCGGCGCGGTTTTGCCGGTCAGCATCACCATCGCCGGCGACATCTACTCGCTGGAGGAGCGCGCCAAGGTCCAGGGGTACCTGGCCAGTGTGTGGGCGGTGTCCTCCGTGGTGGGGCCCAGCCTGGGCGGCGTGTTCTCGGCGCTGGGCATCTGGCGCGGAATCTTCCTGGTCAACATCCCGCTGTGCATCCTGGCCGGCTGGATGCTGGTGCGGACGCTGCACGAGAAGGTGGAACGCGCCAAGCACACGGTGGATTACGCCGGAGCGGCACTGATGGCGGGCTCTTTGGGCCTGCTGATCCTCGGCGCTTTGCAGGGCGGCGAGGCCTGGGCGTGGGATTCGCCGGTCAGCGTCGCCGTCTTCGGCGTCGGTGCGGTGCTCCTGGTGGTCTTCATCCTGGTGGAACGGCGCGCTGCGGAACCCATCCTGCCGTCCTGGGTGGTGCAGCGGCGCCTGCTGGTGACCACGGCGCTCGCATCCTTTGGCGTGGGTGCGGTGATGATTGGCCTGACCTCCTACGTGCCCACTTTCCTGGAGGGTGCGCTGTCCGTTTCGCCGCTGGTGGCGGGCCTGGCCCTGGCGGCGCTGACCCTCGGCTGGCCGCTCAGCGCGTCCCAGGCCGGCCGCCTGTACCTGCGGATCGGGTTCAAAGCCACCGGCCTGATCGGCATTTCCATCACCGTGGCCGGGCTGCTCATCCTGGCGTCGACGGCAGAGACGCCGAACGTGGCGCTGATAGCATCCAGCTGCTTCGTCGTGGGCCTGGGCCTGGGCCTGCTCGCAACGCCCACGCTGATCGCCGCGCAGTCCAGCGTGCGGTGGAACGAGCGCGGCGTGGTGACCAGCACCAACATGTTTGCCCGCTCCATCGGCAGCGCCCTGGGCGTGGCGGTGTTCGGCGCCGTGGCCAACGCCATCTACTCCGGCAACCCGGGCGGTGAGGGAAACGGCCAGGCCGTGGTGGCCGCATCCAGCGCCGTCTTCCTGGCCGCACTGGTGGCCGGGCTCCTGACGGTCCTGGCGGTGCTGGCCATGCCGGGGATGCAGGCCGCCGGTGCCGGGGATGCCGCCGCCGGGCAGGACCAGGTTTCCGGACAGGACACAGCCTCGAACCAGGATGCAACGAACGGGGACGACGACGGCGGGGAGGCCCCCGGTCCGGGCCGCACCGAAGTGGAGGATTCAGGCCACCGCGGCAGCTGATCCGGCCGGGAGCAGCTAGCGTGAGGCTCTGAAGATGGCTGGGGCGGGGCGGGTGCCCGTGGCGAGGTCGGCAAGGATCCGGCCCACCACGGGAGTGAACTTGAACCCGTGGCCGGAGAACCCGGCGCCGATCACCACTGGCCCAATCCGGTCCAGGACGAAGTCCTCATCCGGGGTGGTGGTGTAGGTGCAGCTGATGGCCTCGAAGGCGTCGGCGTCCACGCCGGGCAGCCACGTCCTCGCATAGGCCTGCAGGGCAGCGAGCTGCTGCGGTTCCGGCTCGAAGGTGCGCCTGTCCGGGTCCACCACCGGACCCACCCCGTGCCAGCCGGCCTTGATGCCCTCGCCGGGGGTCTGCATGCCATAGACCGGGGAGTACCATCCCGCGTACTGCGATCCGCCGCCGGGGTAATGGTTGAACCCGGGCCATACCGCGTCCGGGTCGGTGACCCGGAAGTGGGCCGGCTGCTCCTGCGTCACCCTGAGCTTCGGCGTCCGCAGTCGCCCGCCCGCGGCAGCGCCCAGCAGCTTCTCCGTCCAGCCGCCGGCCGTCACCACCACCTGCGCGGCGGTGACCACCTCGGTACCGGCGCTGCTTTCCAGCCCCAGCCGGACGCCGTCGTCCGTTATCTCGAAGAACACCACCTTGGTGTGGTGCCGGATGTCGGCGCCCCGGGCCGCGGCAAGGCGCTGGAAAGCCGGCAGTGCGGCCTCCGGGTTGAGCTGGCCGCCGTCGGGCATGTAGAGGACCTGCTGGTCGAAGCGGATGCCGCGCCAGCGCTCGCCGGCCTCGTCCGGACGCAGGAACTCGGCGCGAAGCCCGGCCTGTGCCAGCGCTGCCGCAGCGTCCGGCAGCATGGGTTCGGGCCCGTGCGTGACGATGCCGGTCCGTGCCAGGAGCGTCTCGCCGCTGTCCTGCTCCAGCTCGTTCCAGAGGTCCAGGGACTCGGCGATCATGGCCACGTATTCCGGCCGGTGGTAGCCGGGATTGAAGTTGCGGGTGGTGCCGTGGGAAGCGCCGATCCTATGCCCCGGCCCGAACTGCTCCACCAGGGTCACGTGGCGTCCCCGCCGGGACAGCGCCCATGCGGCAGCGGAACCCATGGCGCCGCCGCCGATCACCACGGTGTCAAGAGTTGTTGCCACTGGTCCTCCTCGTCCAGGTTGTCACGCCAGCAACAGCGCGACGCCGATCATCGCCGGAACAGCCACCACGGTAGTGATCAGCACGGTGTCCTTGGCCACGGTGAGGCCGGTCTTGTAGCGGCTGGCCGCCACGAACACATTCTGCGCCGTGGGCAGGGCGGACGTCACCACTACGGCGAACAGGGCGTGGCCGTCCATCCCCAGGGCAAATCGGGCAAACACATAGGCCAGGGCAGGCTGGACGGCCAGCTTGAACGCGCTCGCCAGCAGGGTGTCCACGCGCCGGCCGGCGGCTGCCTGCAGCGGCCGGGTCCCGTTCAGGCTCATGCCGAAGGCGATCAGCATGGCCGGGATCGCGGCGCCGCCAATCAAGTGGATGGGCTCCATGACCAGCTCGGGTACCTTGAAACCGGTGCCGGCAACGATCAGGCCCAGCGCCGAACCCACGATCATCGGGTTCCGCAGGATCATCACCACGAAGCCGAGCGGGGTGGTCCGGTGCGAGCTGGTGCTGGAGTCCAGGATCATGAGGAACAGCGGCGTGAAGAAGGCCAGCTGGAAGATCAGCAGCGGCGCAACATAGCTGGCATCACCCAGGACATATACCGCGATGGGAATACCTAAATTTGCCGAATTCGCGAGCGAGGCTGACATCGAGGACATCAAAGACTCGGGCAGCGAGCGCTTCAGCCAGAACTTCACAATGGTGAAGAAGATGGCAGCCGTGGCGATGGCGGCCACTGCGGTCACCAGCAGCGGAGCGGCGAAGACTTCCTGCAGCCGGGCCTTGCTGAGGGTCTCGAACAGCAGGGCCGGGCTGGCCACGAAGAAGGTGAGGGAGCTGAGGACCTGGCGGGCGTTGTCACCGAGGATCTTCCGCCGGCCAACGAACCAGCCCACCAGGATGATGCACCAGACAACGAAGAAGCCGGCGAGTACCCCTAGCACGGAGGAACCCGCGGCGGGCGGCGGAAAAGGGTGCCGGGTCTCACGCCCCGGCTACAGGGCGGCGTTGTTGAGTGCGAACGGCGGACGCATCATCCCGGGGGCAATGCCCTCGGCGGGATCGTTCCCCAGCTGGATGATGCGGTTGTCCTGGTCCACGTGGACCACCTTCGGCTCGTAGGCCTTGGCTTCCTCGGTGGTCATCTGGGCATACGTAATGAGGATGACGAGGTCGTTCTCGTGCATCAGGTGTGCGGCGGCGCCGTTGATGCCGATGACGCCGGAGCCGCGCTCACCGGCAATGGTGTAGGTCTCCAGCCGGGCGCCGTTGGTGATGTCGACGATCGAGACAAGCTCGCCCGGCAGGATGTCAGCTGCCTCCAGCAGGTCCAGGTCAACGGTGACGGAACCTACGTAGTGCAGGTCTGCGTGGGTGACGGTGGCCCGGTGGATTTTGGACTTGAACATGGTTCGATTCATAACGGCTCCAGTCTAGCGCCGGGGCCGGGCCGCCGCAGTGACGCACGGAACACCCGCAGCTCCGTCAACGGACGACGGCGGGCGGTTACCTGGCGTCGTCCCCCGCCACCGCGGCGGCAGCTGCGGCCAGGGTTTCCCTTGCTGCCAGGATGGCGGGCCGCTGCGCGCTGGACCGGCGGACCGACGTGAAGATGGTGCGGTGCGGCTTGCCCGGGAGCTCCAGCAGCCGGGCGGTGGTGCCACGCCCCGTCCACACCAGATCCGGCATCAGTGCCACAGCGTTGCCGGATTCAATCAGCCGGGCCTGGGCCTGCAGGTCTGCCGTCTCGAAGCGCACATCCGGCTCGAACCCCGCGCTCCTGCACGCCTGTTCCGCCCAGTGGCGCGACGCGGCACCCCGCGGTTCCATGACCCAGGGGAGCTCCGCGGTGTCCGCGAGCGCGCGGATGGCCGTGCCGCCATCGGACGCCGGAACCGCAAGCCGGATGGCGTCGGTGGTCAGTTTGACGCGGTCCAGCTCCGGATAGCGGGGAGCCGCGTGGCCTGGGTACTGCTCGGCGATGACCAGGTCGAAGTCGCGGGCCCATGTCTCGTGGAGTGCCGTCTCCGGTTCCCGCTGGATCATCTCGATCCGGACTTCCGGGTAGGTTGCGGCCATCCGGGTGAGGGTGTCCGGCATCAGCGCCAGGGCCGCCGACTGGAAAACCGCAATCCGCACGGTGCCCGTGACGGTGGTCAGCGAGGCCGCCAGATCCGCCTCGGCCTGTTCCATGGTTTCGAGCAGCTGGGCAGTGTGGGCCACCAGCACCTCGGCCTGCGGGGTGAGCTGCACGCGGCGGCCGGTCTTCCGCAGCAACTCCACGCCCACCTCCTTCTCCAGGAGGGCCAGCTGCTGGGATACCGACGACGGGCTGTACTGCAGCGCCTCCGCCACCTCGGCCAGCGTCCCCCGGATGCTCAGTTCCCGCAACAGGCGCAGCCGGCGTACGTCAAGCATAGGGAATTCCTAACTGAAACTAATGAATATAGGTTAGAAGTAGTCACTTTATCTAATGCAAACGGGCTTGCATACTGTTGGGACTGAGTTACCCCCGTCACAGCCTTTCCCGGCGTGCCGCGGCGGGGCAGCACCCCACAGCAGGAGTTCCTGATGAGCACTAGAGATATGAGCCAGTCCATCATGCGGCGGAAGCCCATTGATGACATTGAAGAGGAGAACAAGCACAGCGGCCTCTTTAAATCGCTGGGCCTGTGGCAGCTCACTGCCATCGGCGTCGGCGGCATCATCGGCGTCGGCATCTTCTCCCTCGCGGGGCTGGTGGCCGCAGGAAGCGAAGGCAACCCGGGAGTGGGGCCCGCGGTGCTGATCTCCTTCCTTATTGCGGGCCTGGCTTCCGCTGCGGCGGCCCTGTCCTACGCGGAATTCGCAGGCATGATTCCCCGTGCCGGTTCTGCCTACACCTACGGCTACGTGGCACTCGGCGAGGTGATCGGCTGGTTCATCGGCTGGGACCTCCTGCTGGAGTACATCGCCATTGTGGCCGTGGTGGCCATCGGCATCTCCGGCTACCTTGACGCGTTCCTTTCCGGTATTGGCATCCATTTGCCCACCTGGATGACGTCCACGGCGGATGAGGGCAAGGGCGGCATCGTCAACATTCCCGCCATCTTGGTCTGCCTCCTGGTCACCTGGATCCTGTCCCGCGGCACCAAGGCGTTCGGCCGCTTCGAGCTCGTGGCAGTGGCCATCAAGGTCATCCTCATCCTCTTCATCATCGGCCTGGGCGTCTTCTATATCGACACCAACAACTACAACCCGTTCATGCCCTCCGGCTTCGGGCCCGTGCTGGCCGGCAGCGCCACCGTGTTCTTCGCGGTCTTCGGCTATGACGCCATGAGCACTGCGGCGGAGGAAGCCAAGGACGGCAAGAAGCACATGCCCAAGGCCATCATCCTCTCGCTCATCGTCGCCATGCTGCTCTACGTGGCGGCCACCCTGGTACTCACCGGCATGCAGAACTACAAGGACATCGACCCCAAGGCCGGCTTCGCGTCCGCCTTCAGCTCGGTGGGCTTGCCCGTGATCGCCACCATCATTTCTGTCTTCGCGGTGCTGTCCATCCTCACCGTGATGCTGACGTTCCTGCTGGGCGTCACCCGCGTGTGGTTCTCGATGAGCCGCGACGGGCTGCTCCCGGGCTGGTTCGCCAAGACTGACCGCAACGGCACTCCTCAGCGCGTCACCTGGATCGCCGGCATCGCCTCGGCCTTCCTGGCCGGCGTGTTCCCCATCAAGGAGGTCGCCGACCTGACCAACATCGGCATCCTGGCCGCGTTCGTCGTCGTCTGCCTGTCCGTCATCATCTTCCGCTACAAGCGTCCGGACGCGCCGCGCACCTTCCGGCTGCCGCTGATGCCCCTGGTGCCGGCCTTCGGTGTCCTTGCCTCGGCCTTCCTGATGCTGCAGCTGCACTGGGAAACCTGGCTGCGGTTCGTTGTGTGGCTGGTCATCGGCCTGGTGATCTACTTCGCCTACGGCCGCAAGAATTCGCTGATGAACCCCAACAGCCCGCGGCACCAGGAAATTGAGGAAATGCACCGCCCCCTCGCCTGACCCCCTGCCTGATCCCCGCCGCCCCTGCGACGCGCGCTCACTTGTGGCGGCTTCCCGGGGAACGCGCGCTCACTCCAGCTCCATTTGCCAGCCCTCCTGCACATCATGTGTGGGAGGGCTGGCGCATTTAAGGGCCCCTGGACGTGAGCGGGGGTTCGGGTTTTGGCCGCCACAAGTGAGCGGGGGTTCGCGTTTTGACCGCCACAAGTGAGCGGGCGTTCCGGGGAGAGAAAACCATTGGTTTTTCTAACCTGTATTGATTGGAAAAGGTCGCTTTATCTTATGTGAGCAGGAGCGCATACTGATGAAAAGACCTCCTCCCACCCAAGGAAAGATCGGGAAAACCATGACCCACGTTGCAATGGAACCGGCAGTCACCCACGCGGCCACCCCGCAGACGGTCGACGTCGACGTCCCCCAGGCCAAGGCCCTCGCCACTGAGGCGGTCGCCTTGGTCCGGCACTGGCTCACCGAGGCCGCGAAGGTTCCGGTGGATGCCTCCGCCGAACAGCTGGCCGGAGTCCTAAAGGACCCCAACGGCCTGGACTTCACGGTGGGCTTCGTGGACGGCGTGGTCCGCCCCGAAGACCTCAACGTGGCCGCCCGCAACCTGGCCGCGCTGGCGCCCAAGGTGCCGGCCTTCCTGCCTTGGTACATGCGCAGCGCCGTGGCGCTTGGCGGGACCATGGCCCCGGCACTGCCGCAGGTGGTCATCCCCGCAGCCCGCAAGGTGCTCCGCGAAATGGTGGGCCACCTGATCGTTGACGCCACCGACGCCAAACTGGGCCCAGCCATCGCCAAGATCAAAAAGGACGGCATCAAGCTCAACGTCAACCTCCTCGGCGAGGCAGTCCTCGGCGAGCACGAGGCCTCCCGCCGGCTTGAAGGAACGCACACGCTGCTGGCGCGTCCCGACGTCGACTACGTCTCCATCAAGGTTTCCTCCACCGTGGCCCCGCACTCCGCCTGGGCCTTCGACGAAGCCGTGGAACACGTCGTCGAAAAGCTCACCCCGCTCTTCCAGCGCGCGGCCTCCTTCGCCGCCCCCGGCAGCAGCACCGGCGGCAAGGCCAAGTTCATCAACCTGGACATGGAGGAGTACAAGGACCTGGATATGACCATCGCGGTCTTCACCCAGATCCTGGACAAGCCCGAGTTCAAGGACCTCGAGGCCGGCATCGTGCTCCAGGCCTACCTCCCGGACGCGCTGTCCGCCATGATCCGGCTGCAGGACTGGGCCGCCGAGCGCCGCGCCAACGGCGGCGCCGGTATCAAGGTCCGCGTGGTCAAGGGCGCCAACCTGCCGATGGAGCAGGTGGAAGCCTCGCTGCACGACTGGCCCGTGGCCACCTGGGGTTCCAAGCAGGACTCCGACACCAGCTACAAGAGCGTCATCAACTACGCGCTGCACCCGGAGCGGATCAGGAACATCCGCATCGGCGTGGCCGGGCACAACCTGTTCGACATCGCGTTTGCCTGGCTCCTGGCCAAGCAGCGCGGGGTAGAAGCGGGCATCGAGTTCGAGATGCTGCTGGGCATGGCCCAGGGCCAGGCCGAAGCCGTGAAGAAGGACGTCGGCTCCCTGCTTCTCTACACTCCCGTGGTGCACCCAGCGGAGTTCGATGTCGCCATCGCCTACCTGATCCGCCGCCTCGAAGAGGGCGCCAGCCAGGACAACTTCATGTCCGCCGTGTTCGAGCTGGACAAGAACGAAACCCTGTTCGAACGCGAAAAGCAGCGTTTCCTGTCCTCTCTGGAAGCCCTGGACAACGGCGTGCCGCGCCCCAACCGCCGGCAGGACCGCAGCCTTCCCGCCGCAGCCGTGCCTCGCGCCGGTCAGGCACAACACAGTTTCGACAACACCCCCGACACGGACCCGTCCCTGCCCGCCAACCGCACCTGGGGCCGCGCAATCCTGGACCGCGTTCCGGGCTCCACGCTGGGCAACGCCTCGGTGAAGGCAGCCTTCATCAATGACGAGGCGGCGCTCAACACGGCCATCGAAACCGCCGTGGACAAGGGCAAAGCCTGGGGCGCCCTCTCCGGCGCCGAACGCGCCGAGATCCTGCACCGCGCCGGCGACGCACTGGAAGCCCGCCGTGCAGACCTCCTCGAGGTCATGGCCAGCGAGACCGGCAAGACCATCGACCAGGGCGACCCCGAGGTCAGCGAGGCTGTGGACTTCGCGCACTACTACGCCGAGTCCGCGCGCAAGCTGGACGCGGTCGACGGCGCCACGTTCGTCCCGGCGAAGCTCACCGTTGTCACGCCGCCGTGGAACTTCCCGGTCGCCATTCCGGCAGGGTCCACCCTCGCAGCACTCGCCGCCGGCTCCGCCGTCGTCATCAAGCCTGCCAAGCAGGCTGCACGCAGCGGCGCCGTGATGGTCGAGGCCCTGTGGGAAGCCGGCGTCCCGAAGGACGTCCTCACCATGGTGCAGCTGGGCGAGCGGGAGCTCGGCACGCAGCTCATCTCCCACCCGGCCGTTGACCGCGTCATCCTCACCGGCGGCTACGAAACGGCAGAGCTGTTCCGTTCCTTCCGCAAGGACCTGCCGCTCCTGGCCGAAACCAGCGGCAAGAACGCCATCATCGTCACCCCCAGCGCCGACCTGGACCTGGCAGCCAAGGACGTGGCCTACTCCGCGTTCGGCCACGCCGGCCAGAAGTGCTCAGCCGCGTCCCTGGTGATCCTGGTGGGATCCGTTGCAAAGTCCAAGCGGTTCCACAACCAGCTGATCGACGCCGTCACCTCCCTGAAGGTGGGCTACCCGCAGGACCCCACCAGCCAGATGGGCCCCATCATCGAGCCCGCCAACGGCAAGCTCCTCAACGCCCTCACCACCCTCGGCGAGGGCGAAAACTGGGCCGTGGAACCGAAGAAGCTGGACGGGACCGGCAGGCTCTGGAGCCCGGGCGTACGGTACGGGGTCAAGCGCGGTTCCTACTTCCACTTGACCGAATTCTTCGGCCCGGTCCTGGGCGTGATGACTGCCGGGACCCTGGAAGAGGCCATCGCCATCCAGAACCAGATCGAGTACGGACTCACCGCAGGCCTGCACTCGCTCAACTCCGAGGAGCTGGGAATCTGGCTGGACAGCATCCAGGCAGGCAACCTCTACGTCAACCGCGGCATCACCGGCGCCATCGTGCAGCGGCAGCCGTTCGGCGGCTGGAAGAAGTCGGCCGTCGGCGCCGGCACCAAGGCCGGCGGCCCGAACTACCTTGCCGGGCTGGGCGACTGGACCCCCGCCGAGGCATCCGGGAAGGCTGACGTCACGCACCCCGGCGTCCGCCGGATCATCAACGCCGCAGGCGCCGCCCTGGAGCCGGCCCACCTTGAGTCCGTGCAGCGGGCCCTGGCGTCCGACGCCGAGGCCTGGGCCAGCGAGTTCGGCACCGCCAAGGACGTTTCAGGTTTGAGCGCGGAGCGCAACATCTTCCGCTACAGGAACCTTCCGGTCACCATCCGCCTCTCCGAAGGTGAGCCGCTGGCCCACCTCGTGCGGACCGTGGCGGCCGGCGTGCTGGCGGGGTCGGCGCTCACCGTGTCCACCGCCGTCGAACTTCCCGCCCAGCTGCGGGCGGTGTTCCTCGGCCTCGATGTGGACCTGACGGTGGAGTCCGACGCCGGCTGGCTGGCTTCAGCGGGACGGCTCGCCTCGGCGGGCAAGCTCTCCGGCGCCCGCATCCGGCTGCTGGGCGGCGACGCTTCGGCTTTGGCGGAAGCAACCGGCGGCAGGCCCGACGTCGCTGTTTACTCCCACGCCGTGACCGAAGCGGGCCGGGTTGAGCTGCTGCCGTTCCTGCACGAGCAGGCTGTCAGCATCACCGCCCACCGGTTCGGCACGCCGAACCACCTTTCGGATTCGCTGGTCTAGCAGGCCGGAACAAACGAGGCCGGGCGGCCACCCTCAGGGTGGCCGCCCGGCCTCGTTGTTGGTTGGGCTTGCGGGAGCATGGGTTACGGCCCGCCCGGCCCGTGGGATGTCAGCCCAAGTACCAACCTGGCGGAGACCACGTCACGGGCACGCTGTGGGCCGAGAAGTCCTCGCACCGCGTGCAGTTGTATGCCACCTCGCCCAGAGCCGCGACTGACCCGTCGTGCCGGTAGGTGGGCGGAATATAGGACTCAAGATAGATGAATTCGTCCGTCCGGCACTTTTCGCAGGTCGGCTTTCCGATGTAGCCCGAATCGGTGGTGGCAAGGCCGGTGCCGAGGTTGGACTGACGCGTTGCCGGCCGGGTGCTGGTGTGCGGGCGGGCGTGTGCGGCGCTGAGATGGGTGTTCCTGGCTGTCGTCATTGGCTGCCTGTCCCGGGCGGCGTGCCATGGTGTGCAGGCGCGCCCGTAGTATAGAACCGGCCTGCTGCTTGACCCTGGAGAAACCAGCATAGATTATGCAACGATCTGACATCAATGAAAGATTTCTCCCGTCTCTGCCTTGCCGCTTCACCCCTGGCGGTTGATGATCCGCCCCACAATGGACTGCGTCAGCGCGTCGATGACTTCCGCGTTGGCCAGCGGATTCCGGATCAGGGTGAAATCCACATCGCCCACCGCCGGCAGATCGAACCGGCGGGTGATGATCTTCAGGTCCTCCGGTACCAGAGATGACGGCATGACGGCCACGCCGATTCCGGCCCGGACGGCGGCCAGGACGCCGCTGATCTGGCGGGTGGTGCAGGTGATCCGCCAGGTCCGGCCGTGCGCTTCGAGAGCGTCGATGGCAAGTTTCCGGCTGAGGCTGGGGGAGGGGTAAGCGATCAGGGGCACCGGCGCGCCCGGTTCGAGGGACGTCTGTTCCAGGCCCACCCAGGAGAAGGAATCGTGCTGGACCACAGTGCCGTCCTTGGCGCCGGCCACCCACTTGACGAACACCAGGTCCAGTTGGCCGGCGTTGAGCTTGCGGTAGAGCTGGTCGCTTTGGCCCACAGTCAGTTCAAGGTTGATCTGCGGGTAGATCTGCCGGAACTCGCGCAGGATCCGGGGCAGCCCGGTGATGGCCAGATCGTCAGCCGTGCCGAAACGCAGCCGGCCCCGCATCGCCGAGCCTGAAAAGTAGCGGGCCGCGGCGTCGTGGGCCGAGAGGATGTTCCTGGCGAAACCCGCCATCGCGTCCCCGTTGTCCGTCAGCCGCACGTCCCGCGTGTCCCTGGTGATGAGGACACGCTTGGCGGCGGTTTCCAGCTTCCGGATGTGCTGGCTGATGGTGGGCTGGGCCAGCCCCAGCCGGTCTGCGGCCTTGGTGAAGCTCAGGGTCTCGGCAACAGCCAGAAACGAGCGGAGTTGGGCTGGTTCGAACACGGTGGACTCCATCGGCTGCGCGTTGTATTGCGGTTTGCAATACGAGTTATAGGGACAATACGTCTCCATAATCTGTTAGCGCCACCATAGCGTTAAGGACATCCCGGACCGCACCCACTTTGAGGACAATCCTGTGGCACCCCCACCGCCGTCGTCGGCAACCGTCAGCCAGCCCGTCATCGATTCCGCGAGTTCAGCACCGGCCCTGCCGCCCACCCCGCAAGCTCCCGACGTCCGGAACCGGGACGCGCTCACCCAGCCCGTGCCCGTCGTCGCGGAACGCCTGCCGTGGAAGCACACGTTTATCTCCCTCAGCGTGCCCAACTTCCGCATCTTCGCGGTGGGCCACTTCATCGCCGTCATCGCCATCTGGATGCAGCGCATCGCCCAGGACTGGCTGGTCCTCCAGCTGTCCGGGTCCGTCACCGCCGTGGGGTTCACGGTGGCGCTGCAGTTCCTGCCGTCGCTGCTGCTGGGCCCGTGGGGCGGCATGATTGCCGACCGCTTCGCCAAGCGGAAGATCCTGATCCTGTGCCAGAGCATGGCTGCGGTCCTGGCTGCCCTGCTCGCCACGCTCGCCCTGACCGGCGCCATTGCGGTGTGGCACGTCTACGTGATCGCCCTGGTCCTGGGACTGGTCACAGTGCTCGACCAGCCCGCGCGCCAGGTATTCGTCAACGAACTGGTGGGTCCCACCCACCTGCGCAACGCCATCAGCGTCAACTCCACCACGTTCCAGCTGGGCGGGCTGATCGGGCCGGCGCTGGCCGGATTGCTCCTCACCGCCGTGGGTGCGGGCTGGGCGTTCGCGGCCAACGCGGTGGCCTGCTGCTCCACCGTGGCGATGCTGCTCATCCTCCGCAAGGACCAGTTGCACGTCAGCGCCCCCACACCCAAGAGCAAGGGCATGCTGCGCGCGGGACTCAGGTATGCGCTGAGCAAGCCCACCATCTACTGGCCTTGGCTGATGGCCGGATTCATCTCGGTCTTCGCCATGAGCCTGCCGGTGATCCTCGCGGCCTTTGCCGACCATGTCTTCCGTGTGGGAGCCGGCGGATATGGCCTCCTGAACGCGCTGGTGGCCCTCGGTGCCCTGGCCGGTGCCATAGCCTCGACCCGGCGCCGCCAACTGCGGCTGCGCTCGGTGGTGTTCTGTGCGGGAATGTATGGGGCCATGCTGTGCCTGGCTGCGCTGGCGCCCTCGCTGGCAACGTTCGGGGCTGTGATGGTGCTTTCCGGGTTCTGGTGCCTGATGTTCCTCACCGGCTCCAACCAGCTGGTGCAGATCAGCTCAAACATGGGGATCCGCGGGCGCGTCATGAGCCTGTACATCATGGTGCTTATTGGCGGCCAGGCACTTGGCGGTCCGATGCTGGGGTGGATCGCCGAACACGCTGACCCGCACGTTGCCCTCCTGGTATCCGGCGGGGTGCCTGCGCTCGCGGCAGTTGTGGTGGGCATTGTCCTGGCACGGAAGGGCTCACTGTACCTGAAGGTGGACGTGCGGGACCGGCGCCGGCCGATCCGGATCGTGGACCGGACGGTGCCTGCCTAGCCCTACCCTTCGGGTTTTCCAACCCAAGCGAACGCGGCTACCACGAGCGCCGAGATCCCGGCGTCGAGGGTAGGGCGGATGACTGGGGCAAAAGTCGGTGAGTGGTTGGACGGGATGGTGGATGCCACCGTCCCGTCCTGGACCGCCCTGCCGTACGCCTCGGGATCGGTGCCGCCCAACAGCCAGTACACCAATGGTGCTCCTGCGGCTGTGGCGAGGGTGCCCACGTCCTCGCTGCCGGTGACGGGGCCGGGATCGACGGCGCCGCCCAGCTTTGCGGAGAACGCTTCGCGTACGCGGGCGGTGGCGTCGTGGTTGTTGACCACTACGGGAAAGTGCTGCCCGGCAGTGATCGAGGGCGGTTGGGGAGCCCCGGAAGCTGCGGCCTCGCCGTTGATGATGCGGGTCATGCCGCTGATCATCCGCTCCCGGACCGCCGGATCCGCGGTGCGTATGCTGATGCCCAGCCTGGCCTCTTCGGGAATGATGTTGTCCTTGGTGCCGGCGTTGAGTTGGCCTACGGTGAGGACAGCCGTCTCGTTGCCGCCGATTTCGCGGGATACCAGCCCCTGCAGCCGCATGATGGTGGCGGCGGCCATCACCACAGGATCCACGGTGGTTTCCGGGCGGGAGCCGTGTCCGCTCCGGCCGAACAGCGTCACGGCAAAGCTGTCGGACCCGGCGAAGGCCGGTCCGGCGTGCACACCCAGTGCACCGGCGGGGAACGGGGCCACGTGCTGTCCCATGACAACGTCCGGCACGGGGAAACGGTCGAAGAGACCGTCCGCCACCATGTCGCGGGCGCCGGCGCCGGTTTCCTCGGCCGGCTGGAACACCGCCACGATGGTCCCGGACCAAGCCGGGAGGTGGGCGCTGAACAGCGTGGCCGCACCGAGGAGACAGGTGACATGGACGTCGTGGCCGCACGCATGCATCACGGGAACGTCAGCTCCGTCGGGACTGGTGCCCCGTGCCGTGCTGGCGTAGCCAAGCCCCGACTTTTCTAGGACAGGAAGGCCGTCCATGTCCGCACGGAGCATCACTGTGGGTCCGTCCCCGTTCCGTAGGACACCCACGACGCCGGTCCCGCCGACTGCGGTGCCCACTTCCCAGCCCAGCCCGGAGAGCCGTTCGGCCACGATCCCGGCGGTCCGGACTTCGGCTCCGGACAGCTCGGGATGCTGGTGCAGATCCTCGTAAACTCCGGCGAGGTCTTGTGCCACCCAGGCAACGTCGTCCAAAACCTTTGTCATGACAGTCCTTACTTACGGGTTCGCTTGCTTTGCGACCCTACGCCCGGAGGCAGGCGAAGCGAGGGCCAAAGGCCGGGCGTTCACCGACCGCAAAACCGTCGCCGGACGGGGTAAAAGTATGGCCTTGCCGGCGACAGCCCGTGAGGAGCGGGGCCGAACAATCACCCGCGCAGAAACGGCAGCAAGGTTTGGCTGATCTCCTGCCGGAGAAGTTCCGGAGGCTGGACGGGCTGTGGTCCACAGCGTCGTTGTTATTGTTGTGGCCCACCGTAAACATCACTCGGCAGGCCTGGCCTGGGGAAAACTGGAGCGGCTGACGGGAATCGAACCCGCGTATCAAGCTTGGGAAGCTAGCGCTCTACCATTGAGCTACAGCCGCGTTGCCGCCGCATCTGCGGGGCAGAACTTAGCTTAGCGCAGATGGAACGGCGGTCCGGCCACGGTGCCGGCAGTTCCAGCCGTGTCCCAGGTCCGGCACGTCATCCAGTAACTCTTCAATAACGTCGCCGCATCTGGCTAGGTTGGCACCCGGCGGGCTGGCTAACCTGAACCGGAATGCTGTGGCGCCAGGGGGAGGCGGTCCGGGCAGCATGCCGGCGTCAACCACAGAAAGATCCCCATGGCATCCGCAGAACACGAGGTCCTCATCCGGCGTGACGCCATGGCCGTGTACCTGTACCTGCTGGACGCCACCAACTTGCCCACGTGGCGCGAAGCTGTCCGGAGCGTGAAGCTGGTGCAGGGCTCTGCCGGCACCAAAGGCGCCGTGTACCGCAAGATGGTGGCGGGGCGGTCCGGGCTCAGCATTCCGGCCGAGCTGGAAATCACCCAGGCCAGGCCCGGCGCCGAAATCCAGTTCCGGGTGACCTCCGGCCCGTCGAACCGTTCGGGCGGCTACTACCTCAGCACCGAGAACGACGGCACCCGGCTCCGCTACGCGCTCGAAGCCCGGCCGGAAGGCTCGTTCTCCTTCCTTGACCGGTTCGGCCTCCTGAATAAGATCGCCCAGCGACGGGTCCGCGCCGAGGTATCCCAGCTGGACCGGCTCAAGGACGTGCTGGAGCTGCAGACCGTCAGCTAGCCAGGCGACGTCCCGGCCCACCAGCTTCCGCCGCCGGCCCAGTGAGGGTTCTCCGCCTTCTGCCCTGGTACTTACGGTTTGGTGCTTACTGCGCCAGCCGCTGGCCGGTCCAGGGCCCTGCAATGTTCGACGGCGACGCCAGGCTTCCGCCCGAGAGGTCCCAGTACTGCACAACATCGGAAGCCCTGCGGAGCGCGATACCGGTGGAGTTCAGGCCGGTGACGTTCTTCAGTGCCCTGATGCCTGTGACATCCTGCCAGCCGGTGGCCACCGTAGGCCGCGCCTCGGCACGGAGGGTGGTGGTTCCCCAGCCCCGGTAGAGCTGTACCGCGCCATCAGCGCGGAGGGCGAGGACATCCTGGAAGCCGTCTGCGTCGTAGTCCACCATCGCGAGGCGGGACGCGTTAACGCCGCTTGTGATCAATGCCCTTGCCGAGAGGTCTGTGGTGCCCTTGTTGGGGTACAGGAATAGGTTCCCGCTGCTGTCCAGGGCCAGGATCTGCGGCATCCTGTTGTTGGCGCACCAGCCGCCCACCGCAAGGGTGAGGGACTGCCAGCCGCCGGACCCCAGGGTGATTGCTGCCTGGAACCCTCCGGTGGCGATGCCGCGGTGCAGGGTGAGGTCCCCGTTGGTCCACTGGGTCACGAGATCGTAGGCGCCGTCCCGGTCCCAATCGGTGACGAAGACTTCCTTCGCCCCGGTGAAGCCTGAACCGATGACCTTGGCGGCGCCGTACGTGCGGACACCTGTTGAGGCCCTGTTAAGCAGCTGGCCCGAAGAATTGACGGACACAAGGTCGCCGGGCCCCGTGATGGCCGCGGCACGCAGGTCCAGCGTGGGAGGCATGTGCCGCCCCGTGGCATCGCACAAGGTGGGTGCCGGTGCTGGGAAAGCGGAGCCTCCCCCTGAGGACCCGCCGGACCCGCCGGGTGAGTCCACGGTGCCGGCCGGGAGTGTGGTGTAGCCGAAGAAGTTCACCACACCCCAGATCTGGTAGGTGGAGTTGGTGTACGAGATGCCTGCACCCATGACGTTGAACCGGGGGTCAATGAGCATGGCGTTGTGCCCCGGGGAGCCCTTCCACCACTCCACCAGCTGGGCGGCATCCCTGTCTGTCCGGATGGCGATGACCTCGCCTGCGCCGTTGTTGGGGTTCATGGCGCGCGGATCTGTCCAGAAGTTGGCGCGGTGCTCAATGACCTCGCGGGAGGCAATGCTGTCCGACCACTCCTGGGAGAGGCCGGCCACAGTGGGGTTGTATTTCACCGGATTCAAGCCCTTGGACGCCCGGTACTCGTTGATCTTGGTGAAGACGGTGAGGATCGCTGCGGAGTTGTTGTCCTTGACCAGTGCCTCCGTGGCCGGGGGCGCTGCCAGTGATTCGGACGTTGCCGGCCCGGAAGTAGTGGGCCCGGATGTTGCCGGCGGCGGGGAGGCCAGATCGGCGTCAGGTGCCCACAGCGGGGGTATGGACGGGACCCCGGCAGCGGGCAGCGCAGTGGCGGGACCCGAAGCGCCGGTGGGATCGGCTGATGGCGCGGGGGACGGTTCCTGGACCGGCCTGATGTCCAGCGCCGGTCCCACCGCGGCGGCCGCAGGAGCTGTAGGCGGTGCCACGTCCAGCGGCGCGGTGGGCGAGGCCACCCGGATGTCCGGATCAACAGCCGGGGTGAGGGCGGTGCCGGTGGTGCTGTTCACCGTGCTGGAGCCGCCGCCGTTCCCGGTGGCCTCCCCCAGCGACACGCGTGACGGTCCTGAGGCCGCCACGTGCTGGCCGGCATCCAATGGCAGCGGGGCTGGCCCCGCCGTCGAGGAGGCGAGCACCAGCGCGCAGAGCACGCCAATAAAAGAGGGCGCGACTAATTTATTCACAACATCCCCAGCTCTGTTGGGCCATCCGGGAGACCATCCGGCGCCTGTGTATCTGAGGCAACATTAGCCCCACTGGACAACAGCAACAACGAAAGAATGTGGCTGTGGATATCCCATACGGTAATTTGGGACGGTGCTGATCTCAGACCGCGATATTCGTGCCGAAATAGACTCCCAGCGGATCGTCCTGGAACCGTTCGAGCCCGCGATGGTGCAGCCGTCGTCGGTGGACGTCCGGATCGATAAGTTCTTCAGGCTTTTCGACAACCACAAGTACGCCCACATCGATCCTGCGCAGGAGCAGCCGGAGCTGACGCGGCTGGTGGAGGTTGAGCAGGACGAGGCCTTCATCCTGCACCCGGGCGAGTTCGTCCTGGGCTCCACCTACGAGACCGTCACCCTCCCGGATGACATCGCCGCCCGGCTGGAAGGCAAGTCCTCGCTGGGCCGCTTGGGGCTCCTGACGCACTCCACCGCAGGCTTCATTGACCCCGGCTTTTCAGGCCACGTCACGCTGGAACTGTCCAACATGGCTACGCTGCCCATCAAGCTGTGGCCTGGTATGAAGATCGGCCAGCTCTGCTTCTTCCGCCTAAGCTCCGCGGCGGAGTACCCCTACGGCCAGGGTGAGTACGGCAACCGTTACCAGGGCCAGCGCGGCCCGACCGCCAGCCGGAGCCACCTGAACTTCCACCGCACCCGCATCTAGCGCAACCGGCACTCCGTACCGATTTCGCCTACGCCTGCGCCGGGACCTGCCGCCTCCGCGTCGATGCCTTGACCAGGGGTTCCACGAAGCGCGCGGCCAGCGGGCCGATGACAGCCATCAGCAGGACGTAGGCGGTGGCCAGGGCGGCGAGGTTGGGCGGTACGGCGCCTGAGGCGACGGCCAGCCCGGCGATCACGATCGAGAACTCGCCGCGGGCGATGAGTGTTGCACCGGCACGGAAGCGTCCTGGCCTGGCAATCCCTTCGCGTTTGGCTGCCCAGATTCCGGTAGCCATCTTGGTTCCGGCAGTGAGCACCGCCAGCACCAGGGCCCAGCCCAGTACTGGCGGAATGGATGTGGGGTCGGTGTTCAGCCCGAAGGCTACGAAGAAGATGGCGGCGAACAGGTCCCGCAGCGGTTCGAGGATGCGGGTGGCGTTGTGGGCGGTGGCGCCGGAGATGGCGATGCCGAGCATGAAGGCGCCCACCGCTGCGGAGACCTGCATGGCAGAAGCCAGGCCGGCCACCAGCAGCGCAGCGCCCAGCACGTTGAGCAGGAACACCTCCGAGTTTTCGCTGTGCACGGCCTTGGACACATGGTGGCCGTGCCGCAGCGCCACCATGAGCACCGCAGTGACCACGGCCAACGCAATGGCCACGGTAGTCAGCCCGCCCAGGAAACTGACGCCCGCGAGGGTGGCAGTAAGGATGGGCAGGTAGACGGCCATGGCCAGGTCTTCGAACACCAGGATGGACAGCACCACCGGTGTTTCACGGTTGCCCAGCCGGCCCAGGTCCGTGATGACCTTTGCGGCGATTCCGGACGAGGAAATGTAGGTGACGCCGCCCATCACCATGGCCCCCACACCGCCCCAGCCGAGGAGCAGGGCCAGTGCCGCTCCCGGAAGGAAGTTGAGCACGAGGTCCAGCACGCCGGCCTGCCACGACCGCCGCAGGCCGGTGAACAGCTCCGCCGCCGTATATTCCAGTCCGAGCATAAGCAGGAGCAGGATGACGCCGATCTCGCCGGAAAGGTGTGCGAACTCGTGCATGCCTTCGAGCTTCACCACGCCACCGGCGCCGAAAGCGAGCCCGCCCAGCAGGTAGAGCGGGATGGGTGACATTCCTATCCGTCCGGCCAGCCTGGCCAACAGGCCAAGGCAGAACACAACGGCCCCCAGTTCGATGAGGGTCAGGGCCAGCGGGTCCATAGGGGTCAGCCGTGGCGCAGGATGTCGGCCGCCGAATCGAGGCCTTTCAGGGTTCCGACAGCAACCAGCAGGTCACCGGTATGCAGGATCACGTCGGGTCCGGGCGAGGGCAGGACCTCGCCTTCGCGCATGATGGCCACGATGGAGACGCCGCACCGGGTACGGATGCACGCCTTGCCCATGGGCTGGTTCTGGAACGGGGACTCCGGGGCGATGGAGAACTGCCGGGTGACGATGCCCGGGACGTCCTTGTGCTCCTCCGTCAGCTTCATGGCGAGGTGCTGGCCGCCCAGCAGGTTGCCCAGGGTGGCGGCTTCATCGCTGGTCAGCGGAATGGAAGCCTGGCAGGTATCGGGATCGTCCCACGTGGAGACGATGAGCTCGGTCTGGCCTTCCCTCAGCTCCACCACGCCGATCCGGCGTCCGGAAGCTGTCATGAAGTCCTTCCGGCGGCCGAGGCCGGGAAGATTCGTTTCGTCCACGTTCATGGTTAAAGCCTAGTCTTCCGGAGCGTTGCGTGGGTGGGGTCAGGCGGAGGGGACGACGGCGATGGGAGCCTTGTCCGGCGACTTCACCGGCAGCAGGACCAGCAGCCCGGCGAGCAGGACCACCATGATGCCCAGGATGCCCCAGCGCTGAGCCTCTCCGGCGGCCACCAGAGGGGTTGCCACCGTGATGCACAGCGTGAAGAGGGCCGGTGCCAGGAAGCTCACGGCCCGGCCGGTGGTGGCGTAGAGACCGAACAGTTCGCCGGACTCCCCGTGCGGTGCGAGCCGGGCGAGGTACGCGCGCGATGACGACTGCGCCGGGCCCACGAACAGGCAGAGGAACAGGCCGAACACCCAGAACGTGGTGCTTCCGGCCCACTCCATGCCGAAGAAGGAATAGTCGCCATTCCCCAGTACCAGGATCACGGTGCCTGCCACCAGCAGGCCCGCGAGTGAGCCGATGATGACGGCCTTCGGGCCCACCCTGTCGTCCAGGAACCCGCCGACGATGGCTCCGACTGCCGCCACCACATTGCCGAAGATGGCGAAGAAGATGACCTGTGACAGCTCGAACCCGAAGGTGCCCGCGGCGATGATGCCGCCGAAGGTGAACACTGCGGCCAGCCCGTCACGGAACACGGCGCTGGCCAGCAGGAAGTAGATGGTGTGCGGGCTGGTGGCATAGATGGCGCGGATCCGGCGGAAGAGCAGCCGGTAGCTGGCCACGATGCCGAGGCGGGCTGCCTGGCCGGTCCGGGGCAGTTCCGGGACAGCGAACAGGACCGGCAGGGCAAAAATGAAGAACCAGAGGGCCGAGAACACGGCCACCAGCCGGATGTTCAGGCTGTCCTGGGTGGACGCGCCGAACCAGTCGAAGCTGGGCTGGACGAACAGCTGCAGCACGATCAGCAGTGCCACGATGCCGCCCAGGTACCCGGCGCCCCAGCCGATGCCGCTGACCTTTCCGATGTTCCGGGGGGTGGAAATCTGGGCCAGCATGGCGTTGTAGTTGACCCCGGCGAATTCGAAGAACACGTTGCCCAAGGCGATCAGGGTGACGCCCAGCAGCAGGAATTCCGGCTGCGGGAAGACGAAGAAGCACAGCGCGGTGAGGACGGCGACGGCGGCCGTGTTGACTCCCAGCCACAGCTTCCGCCGGCCGCCGGCGTCGGAGCGCTGCCCGGTCACGGGGGCCAGCAGCGCGATGGCGAGGCCCGCCACGGCGAGGGCGCCGCCGAGGACCGCCGAGGCTTCGTCCTTGCCGCCGAAAGCGTTGGACGTCAGGTAGACGGTGAACACGAAGGTGGTCATCACGGCGTTGAAGGCCGCCGAACCCCAGTCCCAGGACGCCCAGGCCAGGATCCGGCCCTTGCTGGAGACCTGGTTGCCGGATGCTAGTTCCGAGGACGGCTGCATGGCCCGGGGAGCGCTGGCGCTGTTCATAGCTGCATCGTATCCGCCGAGGGCGAACAGGATGCGGACCGAAGCCCTGACTGGCGCGGAATGACGGGCGGCGGCCGGGAAACCGCGACGGGTCAGGCGCCCGGGCTTGATAAACTGTGGATTCCCGAACCCGACATTTTGCCGCCTGCTCCAACTTTTGACAATCGAATTCCTGACGTTGCGGAGATACCAGTGATCACAGTCCTTGCCGTGCACTTTTCGGTGGCTGTGCTGGCGCCGTTGTTCTTCAGGAAGTGGGGCCGCAACGCATTCTACGCTTTGGCAGCCGTACCCGCTGCCTCGTTCGTCTGGCTCCTGTTCCAGTACGGCCCCGTCTATTCGCAACAGGGTGCGGTGGCCGAGGTCATCCCTTGGATTCCCGGCCTCCACCTCGAGTTCGCCTTCCGCATGGACCCGCTGGCCTGGGTGATGTCACTGCTGGTGCTGGGTGTTGGTGCCCTGGTGCTGCTTTACTGCGCCCGGTACTTCAAACGGAAAGACCAGGACCTCGGCGCGTTCGGCGCGCAACTCCTGGCCTTCGCCGGCGCCATGTTCGGCCTGGTGGTGGCCGATGACCTGCTGCTGCTCTTCATTTTCTGGGAACTCACCACCATCCTGTCCTACCTGCTGATCGGCTTTGCCCGGACCAGGCTGGCGGCCCGGCGCTCGGCGCTGCAGGCCCTGATGGTCACCACCGCCGGTGGCCTGGCCATGCTGGTGGGAGTCATCATGCTGGGCCAGACGGCCGGAACCTACCGCATCTCTGCCATCCTCGAACAGGCCCACGTGCTCGCGGAAGGCCCGTCCGGCGCCGTGGTGAGCGCCGCCGTCGTGCTCATCCTGGTGGGCGCCATCACCAAATCCGCGCTGGTTCCCTTCCACTTCTGGCTTCCCGGCGCCATGGCCGCCCCCACCCCGGTCAGCGCGTACCTGCACGCCGCCGCCATGGTGAAGGCCGGCATCTACCTGGTGGCACGGCTGGCGCCCGGATTCGCGGAGACGGCCTACTGGCAGCCCGTGGTGCTGGGCCTGGGCCTGGCCACCATGCTGGTGGGCGGCTACCGTGCGCTGCGCCAGACCGACATCAAACTCATCCTCGCCTACGGCACCGTGAGCCAGCTGGGCTTCCTCACCATGGTGGTGGGCCTCGGCACGCCGGACGCCGCGCTGGCCGGCCTGGCAATGCTGCTCGCCCACGGCCTCTTCAAGGCGACGCTCTTCCTGGTGGTCGGCATCATCGACCACCAGTCCGGAACGCGCGATGTCCGGAAGCTTTCGGGCGTCTTCAGGTCCTCCCGCGCCCTGGGGATCGTGGCCGGCATCGGTGCCGCGTCCATGGCCGGCATTCCCTTCCTTGCCGGGTTCGTGGCCAAGGAATCCGTGCTGGAAGCGTTCGTCCACCACGCCGGGGACCCTGACGCCGGACCGTGGGGCATGGTGGTCCTGGTTGGGCTGGTCGTGGGTTCAGTCCTCACCTTCGCGTACAGCGCGCGCTTCATGTGGGGTGCCTTTGCCGTCAAACCCGGCGTGGAGCCCACCCAGTTCAAGGCCGTCCGGCCTTCCTTCATCGCAGCCCCGGCCATCCTGAGCGTCCTGACCATCGCCTACGGCCTGTGGCCGGCACCGGTTGACACCTGGATCCAGCCGTACGCCGCGCTGTTCGCGTCCACAGCGCCCGACGCCGGAACACCGGCCGAGCAGGCCGGGCACCTGGCGCTGTGGCACGGGCTCACCCCCGCACTTGGCCTGACGACTCTCACCTTTGTCCTCGGCGCTGCGATGTACTTCGGCCGCAACGCCGTGGCCCGGGCGCAGGCGCTGGTGCCGGACTGGGTGGATGCCGACCGCGGCTACCAGCTGACCATCGGTGCGCTGGACGACATCGCCGTGTGGATCACCGGCCGGACCCAGCGCGGTTCGCTCTACTTCTACCTCGCCGTCATCCTCACAGTGGCGTTTGTCCTGCCCCTGACCGCGATCCTCTTCGCCGGCAAGCCGCTTCCGGACAATATCTACCTGGTGGATCCGGGCTCTCCGCTGCAGATCGTCGCGGGAATCGGCATCGTGATCGGCGCCCTCGCGGCAGTCAAGGCGAACAAGCGCTTCCTTGCCGTCCTGATGGTGTCGGTTACCGGCTACGGCATCGCCCTGATGTTCGCCCTCCAGGGGGCCCCCGACCTGGCACTGACGCAGATGCTGGTGGAAACCATCATCCTGGTGGCCTTCGTCCTCGGCATGCGCCGCCTCCCACCTGAACTGCGGGACCGTACCGGCGGCAAATACCGTGTGGTCCGTGTCATCATCGGCGCAGCCTTCGGAGCCACCATGGTGTTCGCGGCCATCTACGCCATGGGCGCCCGCGTGGCCCAGCCCATCTCGCTGCAGTTCCCGCAACTGGCCTACGAGGGCGGCGGCGGACTGAACATCGTCAACGTCACGCTGGTGGACATCAGGGCCTGGGACACCTTCGGTGAAATCACCGTGTTGGCACTCGCCGCCACGGGTGTTGCGAGCCTCATCTTCATCCGCGGCCGCGGTGACCGCCTGCGGGCCTCAGCCTCGGTGGCGGAAGGAACCGTGGGCCGCTTCCACGGCGTGGACCCGGGTTCCCGGGATGGCGCCGCCCTGGCCATCAGCAGGAAGTTCGCCACGGCCACCCGGGACGCCTGGCTGGTGGCCGGCCGGACGCTGGCCCCGGAACGCCGCTCCATCATCTTCGAAGTGGTCACCCGGCTGGTGTTCCACTCGCTGGTGATCTTCTCGCTCTACCTTCTGTTCGCCGGCCACAACCTGCCCGGCGGCGGCTTCGCCGGCGGCCTGACGGCCGGCCTGGCCCTGACCCTCCGTTACTTGGCCGGCGGGCGGTTCGAACTCAGCGAGGCCACGACCGTGAGCGCCGGTGGCCTGCTGGGCATCGGCCTGGCCACGGCGGCGGGCTCCGGTGTTGCCCCGCTGTTCCTGGGCGGCCAGGTGTTCCAGAGCGCCATCATCCAGTTCTGGCTGCCCGTGTTCGGGGACATCAAGTTCGTCACGTCCACCATTTTCGACATCGGCGTGTACATCGTGGTGGTGGGCCTGGTGCTGGACGTGCTGCGCAGCCTCGGCGCTGAAGTGGATGAACACATCGAGGAGCGGGGCTCCGAACCCGCAGAGTACGAGGAACCCGAAGACATGCCAGCCGAAACCATCTCAGGAGGCAAGGCATGAGCATCAACCTCGCCCTGCTCCTGGTCATGGGTGCCCTGTATGCCTGCGGCATCTACCTGATCCTGGAACGCAGCCTCACCCGCGTCCTGCTGGGGCTCATGCTCCTGGCCAATGCCACCAACCTGCTGATCCTGGCCACCGGCGGCTACTCCGGCCTGGCCCCGCTGTTCTCCAAGGACACCGCTGCGGGGGACTACAACGATCCGCTGCCGCAGGCGCTGATCCTGACGTCCATCGTGATCTCGTTCGCGGTGACCGCCTTCATGCTCGGCATCATCTACCGGACCTGGGTGCTGGCGCGCGAGGACGAAATCCAGGATGACGTGGAAGACCTCCGCGTCGCCGAAACCCCCAGCTTCGACGCCGAGGACGACGCCGAGATCCCCGCCGAAACATCCGAATTCCCGCTCACCATGCTGGGCGGCGACGGGCAGGACATCTCAGACCACCGACCGGGGTCCGGCGATGATACGTCCGGCGGCCGTGAGGCCGGCGCCCGGGTGCACGGCGGCACCGCCACCGTGGTGGCGGGCGACCGCGAAATACCCACCGAGAACGCGGCCCAGGAAGAAAAACCCGGCTCACCCAACGTCAAGCCCAGCCCGGAAGGAGGCGGACAGTGAACATCGCCAGTCTGGCCCCGCTCGCCGTCGTACTTCCCATCCTGGGCGCCGCCCTGACCTTCCTGCTGATCCGGCACTCCCGCGCCCAGCGGGCCGTCAGCATCGGGCTGCTGTCCCTGACCCTGCTGCTCGAATGCTTCCTGATGGCGGCGGTGTGGGACGGCGGCACCGTGGCCGTCAGCATCGGCGGATGGATTCCGCCATGGGGCATCGTGCTGGTGGTGGACCAGTTCTCGTCACTGATGCTGGTGGTTTCCTCCGCCGTGAGCCTCGCGGTCCTCGTCTACGCCACGGGCCAGGGCATGGCCGACGGCGACAAGGACGCACCGGTGTCCATCTTCCACCCCACCTACCTGATCCTGGTGGCCGGGGTGTCCAACGCGTTCCTCTCCGGTGACCTCTTCAACCTCTACGTGGGCTTCGAGATCCTGCTGACGGCAAGCTACGTCCTCATGACGCTGGGCGGCACCGGGCCCCGCATCCGCGCCGGCGTCACCTACGTGGTGGTGTCCGTGGTGTCCTCGGTGCTGTTCCTGATTTCCATCGCCATGGTCTACGGGGCCACCGGAACCGTGAACATGGCGGACCTGGCCATCAAGCTCGGCGAACTGGACCAGGGCACCAAGACCCTCCTCCACGTCATGCTGCTGGTGGCGTTCGGCATCAAGGCCGCCGTCTTCCCGCTGTCCTTCTGGCTGCCGGACTCCTACCCCACGGCCCCCGCCCCGGTCACCGCCGTGTTCGCCGGCCTGCTCACCAAGGTGGGCGTTTACGCCATGGTCCGCACCGAGACCCTGCTGTTCCCCGGAGACACCCTGAACACGCCGCTGATGATCGCGGCGCTGCTGACCATGGTGGTGGGAATCCTGGGTGCCCTGGCGCAGAGTGACATCAAACGTCTGCTCTCGTTTACCCTCGTCAGCCACATCGGCTACATGGTGTTCGGGCTGGCCATGTCCTCGGTTGTCGGCCTCGCGGCAGCTATCTTCTACGTGGCCCACCACATCACCATCCAGACCAGCCTGTTCCTGGTCACCGGCCTGATCGAACGCCGCGGAGGCAGCTCCTCCGTGGACCGGCTGGGCGGGCTGGCCAAGATCTCGCCGCTGCTGGCGCTCCTGTTCTTCATCCCCGGCATGAACCTGGCGGGCATCCCGCCCTTCTCCGGGTTCCTCGGCAAGGTGGGCCTGCTGCAGGCCGGCGTGGAACTGGGAACCCCGCTGGCCTACGCCCTGGTGATCGGCGGCGTGGTGACCAGCCTCCTGACACTGCTGGCCGTGGCCAGGGTCTGGAACCGTGCCTTCTGGCGGCGTCCTGCCGACGCCGAACACCCGGATCCCGTCCTGCTGGCCGCCCCCGGGCAGCCGGTGGAGGAGGACATCGTGGACGACGAACCCGCCGCGGACGGGGCCGGCAGGACCGGCAGGACCGGCCAGGCAGTGCCGGTCCTCAGCCGGGCCGGAAACGGCGGCAGCAGCACGCTGGTCCGTTCCACCCTGATGCCCCGCACCATGGTTGGCCCCACCGCCGGCCTGGTGGTCCTCGGCATGGCGCTGACCGTCTTCGCCGGACCCCTGTTCGGCCTGTCCGACCGGGCAGCGGCAGACATGCTGGACCGCGGCCCCTACATCCACGCTGTCCTGGGTGACGACGTAGCGGTCCCGGCCGTTGGGACACCAGCAGGAGGAGGAAAATGAGCCGCCGCCGTATCTCCCTGCGCCAGGAGCTTCCGCTCCTCGTCTGGCTGGTCATCGTCTGGGGCGCCCTCTGGCAGGACTTCAGCCCCGGCAACCTGCTGTTCGGGGCGCTGCTGGCCATCGCCGTCGCCCGGCTGTTCTACCTGCCGCCCGTGGAGCTCAGCGGACGCTTCAACGTCCGGCACGCCATCCCCTTCGCGCTGATGTTCCTGGGCCGGGTGGTGGTGGCCAGTTTCCAGATCCTCTACCTCGCCGCCGTCCGCGGACCCAAAGTGCACAACGCTGTGGTTGCCGTGACGCTGCGGAGCCACCAGGACCTCATCGTCACCGCCACCGGCCACGTGATCTCGCTGATCCCGGGCTCGCTGGTGGTGGAAGTGGACCGGTCAACCTCCACCCTGTACCTGCACGCCATCAACATCAGCTCCGCCGAGGACGTGGAAAACCTGCGCAATGAAGTGCGTGACATCGAAGCCAGACTCATCCGGATCATGGGCACCAACGAAGAACTCGCCATCGTTCGGGCGGAGGCCGCAGCATGATGCAGGTGGTCCTGGCCGTCACGGCCGTCATCCTCTCGCTCGCAGCCGGCGGGGCAATCATCCGGATCGCCCGCGGCCCGTCGCTGCTGGACCGGGTGCTTGCCTCGGACGTCCTGCTGGCCATTCTTGGTGCGGCGCTGTGCATTGACATGGCCGTGAACCGGCACCTGAACAACCTGATGCTGGTGGTGGCCATCTCCGTGATCGGCTTCATCGGCTCAGTGACCGTTGCACGCTTCGTGGCCGACCGGCGGGAGCACCCCAGTGAGCCCTGACATGATGACCCCGGACGTGACCAGCCTGGACGGCTGGATTGACGTGGTATCCGCCGTGTTCATGGTGGTGGGAGCCATCATGTCCCTGGGCGCCGCCATCGGCCTGCTGCGCTTCCCGGACCTCCTGAGCCGCATGCACGCCGCCACCAAGCCGCAGGTGCTGGGACTGTTCCTGCTGCTGGCCTCCATCGGGCTGCAGATGCGCACGTGGTGGGTGTGGCCGGTCCTGGTGGTTGCCTGGATCTTCCAGCTGCTGACGGTTCCCGTGTCCGCCCATATGGTGGGCCGCGCCGGGTACCGGACCAAGCACCTGCACCGGGAACTGCTCACCTCGGACGAGCTTGATGCGGTAGTGCAGAAAGCCGCCGCCCAGGCCGCCCGTGAGGACGGCGAGGACGACGGCTCAGCCCGCTGAAGCCAGCCGGCGTGCGGGGACAGCGTGGGTGTTTAGACGATGTCCTGCGTCTTGGCGAAACGGGTGATGGCGCGCTGCGTGCCGCGGTTGGCCAGGACCTGGATGATGGTGCTGACGAACGCAGAGATCAGTGCGAACGTCAGGGCCGAGCGAAGGCTGGTGGGGACGTCCTCGCCCTTGCCGGTGGGCGGCTTGTTGCCGGTGGTCTTTTCCCAGATGGTGTTGACCAGCTTGGTGCCGGCAAATCCTGCACCCAGGCTTACGCCGGTGCCGAGCAGCTTGATGAGAAGGTTCATTCCTGGTACTCCTTGCGGGCGGTAAAACGGTCTGCACCCCACCCTACTGGCTAAGTTCCTACGGCGCGGGGATGAGCCCCTCCCATGCCACTGTCCAGTCCTGGGGGAAGCCGGGAGCGTGCCGCGCCGGGCCGCCATCCCATCCCGCAGCCATGAGCGCCACCGCCGCCAGCAGCCCGCCGTTGCCGGGCAGGTACAGCGGGAGCGAATCCGTCTGCCGGTTGTGCCCGTTGGGCAGGACCAGGTTCTTCGCCGCGTCCATCAACAGCGCATCCACTGCGGCCTCAGGGTCTTCCAGCCGGGCGGCCGTCATGGCCATCACGGGGTAGTCCCAGCCCCAGGTGCTGTCCCAGTCCCATCCGGCCAGTACGTCAGCCAGCGTGGCCCGCATTATTTCCGGGTCCACCAGGTCCGTCCGCGGGAGCACCCCCAGGGCGCACAGCATCGAGGGGTGGTCCGTGCGGATGGTGAAGGGCTCGACGTCGATCGCCGCGTACACGCCGTCCACCACCCTGGGCGGGACCATGCCGTCCGCTACCGCCGCCCAGGTGCCCTCAGCAGGCAAGCCCAGCCGTTCCCGCCACGTATTGGCCACCCGGAGGGCCCACTGCCAGTAGGCAAGCTCGAACGTGGGGTTGGTGACCGTCCCGCGCACCGACTCGTAGCTCTCCTGCGCCGGCACCAGGGGCGGGCCCAGTTCGAAGCCCCGGTCCGTGGGGTGCGCGAAGGCGGCCATGAACTCCGCGGTTTCGAAAACCACCGCGGCGAATTCCTCCAGGAGTTCCTGTGATGGTTCGGCCCGGTAGGCCAGTTCCGCCAGATGGATGGGGTGCGGCTGCTGCCAGATCAGGAAGGTGCCGATGGGGCTGGGGCTTTCCCGCCCGTCCGGACCCACCTGCTTGGGCCAGCGGACGCCGTCGAACCCCTGGGCCTTGGCCGTCTGCCGCGCGGGTTCCAGGACGGAGGCGTACCAGCGGAGGGCGGGCAGCAGGAGCTCCGTCCGGTTCCACGTGGCGAAATGGGCGGCATGCCACCAGTGCATCTCGAGGTGGAAGCGGCCGCGCCACGAGTTGCAGACCAGCCCCGTCTCCTGCGGCGGCAGCGATCCGGAGCAGTTGATGGCGGTGAGGTACTGGGAGAGTACAGTCCGGCGTTCGATCTCACCGGCGCGGGGATCGGCTGTTCCGGAGAGGTCGACGGCGCCGCCCGACTTCCAGAATTCCGGCCAGGCCGTGCGGGACGCGGCAATGGCGGCACTGCCCGGTGCCGCTGCCACATCCGGTGCGGCTGCCAACCCGGGGGCCGGTTCCGATCCCGGCATTGAACGCCCGCCGATGCCGCCGTTGCCACGGGGGAGGCAGTCACCCTGCCCCGTGCTGATGAAGTGCACGCTGAAGTCGAGGCTGTCCTGCCCCTCGGCGGCCCGGATGAGCACTTCGTGCGGGCCGGCCTGTTCGAGCTCCAGCCCCTCGCCGCTGACGGCCGCCTGGTACCGGGAACCGTTCAGGCAGCGCGAAATCAGCCAGTGGCGGCGCGGGCCGGCGGCGTGACGTTCTTCAACGGTGGTGGTGTGTGCGGCGGGCCTGTTCCAGTCCGCTGCGTTGTGCCAGCCCTCGGAACCGTAGGGGAACGTCAGGGACACGGCGAGGCCGTCCGTAAGGGCAGGGGAGAGGATGCGGAATCCCAGCTCGTCCCTGTCCGGGCGGCAGGCCGTGGTGACGTTGACCGGACTGCCGTGCAGGCTGAAGATGCTGGTGGCCGTGCCGGTCCAGAGGTCCAGGACCTGGTGCGCGCCGGTGAAGTCGTCCCGGGTGAGTGCGGGGGCATCCCTTCCCGGGAGCGCAAAGCCGATCCGGCCCAGGTCCAGCCGGTGGGGGTTGGCGCGGAGCCAGGTTTCCGCCCGCGATGACTGCGTTTCGCGGCCATCCACGATGGCGCCCACCATGTCCACATAGGGGACAGGGCCACGCGGTGAATCGTAGATGACCGTGGAACCGGCAAGGGTGTACTCCTGTTCCGGCGGGATGGAGTGCCAGCCCCACTGCGCCTGCGTGCCCAGCAAAGTGCCGGGCGGCAGGTCATCCCTGGCGGCCACCGGATATTCACCGGGAAGGGACTGCATGCCGGTCAGGTCCATGGTGAAGCAGAACTCACCGTTGCCCACCGAGGCGGGACTCCGCGGATCGAGGCTGTCCTGCTCCACGTTGTGGCGCCGTACCAGCGCTTCGCGGTTGATCACGGTGGGCTGGCTGTGCACGTCGCACTCCTTGGCTCATGCCTGGGGCCGGTCCGGCAGCAGGCAGCTCAGAAAACGCTTTCCGGCTCAATCCTTGTGAGAACTCCGGGCAGTGTCAACCAGCCGTTCCGAGTACCCCGCGCATTGCTTCCACCACCAGGTCGTGGTCCGCTACCTGAGGCAGCCCGGACACGGTCACCGTGGCAACCGCGCCCACGCCCGTGACGTAGACCGGGAATGCACCGCCGTGCGCAGCGTAGCGGGACTGGTCGAACCACGCATTGTCCTCGATCCGCCCGCCACCGGCCCGGCCGCGCAGGCCCACCAGCAATGACGGCACCTCGTAACGGGCGGCCGTGCGCTGCTTCGCGCGGACCCAGTGTTCGTTGTCCGGGGTGGCTCCGGGGAGCGCAACGTGGAAGAGGACCTGCTCGCCCTTGGTGATGTCGATGGCGATGGGAAGATTCCGCTCCTTGCCGAGCTCCACCAGGAGCAGGCCAAGGTTAAGGGCGTCATCCGGCGAAAAGCCGGGGAACTGCAGTTCCCTGATCTCCGCCTCGATCCGGCCGATGAGGGCCTGGAGCGAGCCTTCCGGCTGGGCGTCGGCGGAGTCGGGATCGTAGTCAGTCACATCTGGCGGGTCGGCAGTCATGGCCCACAATCTACCGCCCTCCAGGTGTAAACTTGAGCACGCCCGGAAGGGCGCGAAACATTCAAACGCAAGACATCCACAGCATCATCAACAACACATTTACGACAGGGGAGCGCCGCCGTCGGCCCCGGCACCAGCCGGGAAACGCAGGTGGGCGCTGAGAGTGCGGACAGCCGCAGACCCTCGAACCTGATCCGGTTAGTACCGGCGCAAGGGAGTCGAGTTCTCGAAGTGCGCGGGAAATGGCGGCAGCAGCCGGCACCCGCGTCCACTTTCCCCTCCTGTTTCCAGGAGGATCACATGACTACTTCAGCAATCAAAAAGCCCGCCAGCAGGTCCTGGCGCGTCGTGGACATTGTGGTGGCGGCCCTGATCGCCATCGCCGGCGGCGTCATCTTCTGGGCCTGGTCCCAGGGAACCGCCGCAATTTCCGCGCCGATGAACGCGGCCTACCCGCCCCTCACCGGCCTCCTGGCCGGGGGATGGATGATCCCTGCGGTCCTGGGCATGCTCATCATCCGCAAGCCCGGCGCCGCCCTGTTCTGCGAGACGGTCGCCGCCACCGGCGAACTGCTCATGGGCTCCCAGTACGGCGCCTCCGTGCTGTTCTCCGGGTTCGTCCAGGGCCTGGGTGCCGAGATCATTTTCGCCATCTTCGTCTACCGGAAATTCAACCTCCCGGTCTCCCTGCTGGCCGGTGCCGCGGCGGGCCTCTTCTGCGGCCTGAACGACTCCTTCGCGCCGTGGGGCTGGAACATCGCCTACTCTGGCGGTGACAAGCTCGCGTACATCGCCTTCACCGTTGTTTCCGGGGCCATCATCGCCGGCGCGCTCGCCTGGATCGCCACCCGTGGCCTTGCCCGGACCGGCGTGCTGAGCTCCTTTGCATCCCGGAAGGCCGCTACGGAGCCCGTCTTCTCCTGATGCCGGCACCTTCCCACGCGGCCGCACCCCAAACGGTGCGGCCGGCCACGGTCACCGCCCGCGGCTGGGGCTGGCGGCACGCGGGGCGCACCACACCGGCCGTCCATGCCCTCGACCTCGACATCAGCCCGGGTGAGCGGGTACTCCTGCTTGGCCCGTCCGGGGCAGGCAAGTCGACGCTCCTCCATGCGCTCGCCGGGGTGCTGGGCGATGCGGACGACGACGGCGAGGCA
The DNA here is from genome assembly GCF_056394175.1 of Pseudarthrobacter sp. 10T415. Lineage (NCBI taxonomy): Bacteria > Bacillati > Actinomycetota > Actinomycetes > Micrococcales > Micrococcaceae > Pseudarthrobacter > Pseudarthrobacter sp. 10T415. The sequence continues at coordinate 70,828 of NZ_JBFTHJ010000004.1, forward strand.
GGCGAGTCGGACGAGACCGGTTCGTTGCTGGTTGACGGCGGTTCGCCCCGCGGCCAGCGGGGCCGCGCGGGCCTCATGCAGCAGGATCCCGAGACCCAGGTGGTCCTCTCCCGGGTAGGCGACGACGTCGCCTTCGGCGCCGAAAACCTCGCCGTGCCCCGCGACGCCATCTGGCCGCGCGTGCACGAGGCGCTGGCCGACGTCGGGCTGTCCCACCTGCCGCTGGACCACCCGACGTCGGCTCTGTCCGGCGGGCAGAAACAGCGGCTGGCGCTTGCAGGCATCCTCGCGATGCGGCCCGGGCTGATCCTGCTCGATGAACCCACCGCCAACCTGGACCCGGCCGGTGTCCTCGAAGTCCGGGACGCCGTGGCCCGCTGCCTGGACAAGACCGGCGCCACGCTGGTGGTGGTGGAGCACCGGGTGTCCGTGTGGAAGGACCTCGTGGACAGGATCGTGGTGCTGCAGCCCGGCAGCGGCGCCAACCCCGCGGTGCTCCTGGACGGCCCGCCGGACCGGGTGCTGGCCGAAGCGCGGACCATGCTGACGGCCGCCGGTGTCTGGGTGCCCGGATACGTTCCGTCCACCCGCGCGCGGGCCGCGGAACAGGCCTACGGAACCGGAAGCCTCCTGCTGGCCGCCGAAGACCTGGCCGTCTCCCGGCAACGCCCGCGCCGAAAAGGCTTCCGCAAAGTTCCGCCGGTGCCGGTGCAGGAAGGCATCATTGCCCAGGTCCGCGCCGGGCAGGCGCTCGCCGTCACCGGACCCAACGGCGCAGGGAAATCAACCTTCGCGCTGACCCTTGCCGGACTCCTCGAACCGGTCAACGGGACGGTCTCCGCCACGACGGACCTCAGCCGCGGCGCCGGAATCACCCCGTATCAGTGGAAGGCGGAACAGCTGATCGAGCGGATCGGCACTGTCTTCCAGGAACCCGAGCACCAGTTCGTCACCGGCAAGGTCCTGGACGAACTGCTCTTCGGGCCCCGGCACCTGGGGCACGGTGAAGACAAGGTGGATGAGCTGCTGGAACGGTTGCGGCTTACCCACCTGGTGGACGCCAACCCGTATACCCTGTCCGGCGGCGAAAAGCGGCGGCTTTCCGTGGCCACGATCCTGGCGGCAAGCCCTCAGGTACTGGTCCTGGATGAGCCCACATTCGGCCAGGATGCCAATACCTGGGCCGAGCTGGCATCGTTCCTCTCCGAACTCCTGGACGCCGGAACGGCAGTGGTCTCCGTGACCCATGACGCCGAATTCACCGCGGCCCTCGGTGGCACGGAACTCAAACTTGCAGCGCCGGAAGCGGTGGCGCCATGAGGCACGAACTGAACCTCCGCGGAAACGCTGCGCTCCTGGCCCGCGCCAACCCGCTGAGCAAGCTGGCCGCCGTCGTGCTCATCACGGTGGTCCTGGCGCTTTCCATCGACTGGGTGTCCGCGTCCGTGGCGCTGTTCTTCGAACTGCTGCTGTTTCCGCTTGCCGGGCTCACGCTGGGGCTGCTGTGGCAACGCGGCTGGCCTCTGATCCTCGCTGCCGCCGTGGGCGGGTGGAGCACTTCCATCCTGGCGCCGGACAGCGGCAGGACTCTCATCGACGCCGGCATCTGGACCATGAGTGAGGGCTCGCTGGAGACCGGCGTGGGTTTCCTGCTGCGCGGCCTGGCCATCGCGCTGCCCGCAATACTCCTGGTCAGCTGCACGGACCCCACCGACCTCGCAGATGCGCTGGCGCAAAAGGCCCGGCTCCCGCACCGGTTCGTCCTGGGCACCCTGGCGGCGATGCGCCTCGTGGGGCTGATGGCCGAGGAATGGCAGACCATCGGCATGGCCCGGCGGGCCCGGGGGGTTGGCTCGCGCGGCAGCGTGCTGCAGCGGGTGAAGGCCACCCTGGGGCAGAGCTTCGGGCTGCTGGTCCAGGCGATCAGGCGGGCGTCGCGGCTGGCGGTCACCATGGAAGCGCGCGGTTTCGGCGGCGGGCCACGCACGTGGGCCCGTGAATCCACCTACACGCTGTTGGATGTGTGGGTCCTGGCCGGCGGCCTGGTAATGGCCGGCCTGGCCGTCACGGCGGCGGTGTCAGCCGGCACCTGGAACATGGTGTGGGCCGGGAACTGACCCGCTAGGTGCAGGCGTGGTTGTAATCCAGTCCGGCGTGGATGAACTGCGTCAGCACCACTTTCCCGCCGCCGGTCAGCGGGGACTTCGAACATGCGGTGGCCGCTGATGCTGCATTGCGGGATCCCGCCAGCCAGCTGGGCAAGGGGTAGAGGTTGCTGGAGGTGCTGACGTTCCCCACGATCCTGTGCCACTGCTGGCCGGTGGAGTAGATCCCCACACCTGCTGCGTCGATGCTGTGGAAGAAATCCGTCATGCCTTCCAGGACGGTGCGGTTGGCATCCTTGCTGCTGGACCAGGTGTTTTCGGTTTCCACATCCAGCCACCAGACGTAGTCCGCAGGGTCCGTCACTCCGCGGACGTAGGCGGCGTCAAAGGCCTTGGCGTAGCCGTACATGTAGGCGCAGGCCGTGCCGTAGTCCCCGGCCTTGCAGGATCCGTATGGGTTGTGCACCTTCGAGCCGGTGGGGTATTCGTCGCTGACAGGCCACCAGGAACCGGCCCGCCCGGGATTGGCAGTATTGATGTAGAGCTGCGCCTCGGGCTGCGAGGCTACTGCCCCGGATGACGATTCGGCCCATTCGAGCTGTTCCTGCAGGCACGGGTTGGTGTTGTTGGCCAAACCGTTATTGACGCCCACTATGGCGAACGCCTGGTCTCCGGGCAGTTCTGCGTTGCACTGGGGCCAGGAAACGTCGTTGCCGAGCAGGGACTGGCTGCTGCCGCCCCCTTGCGGCCCTGCCGGGGAATCGGTGGGATCAGCCCACGCGGGCCCGGCGCAGCTGAATATTACTGCTGCCACCAGCAGCCATGCCAGCCTGAACACTGGCAGGTGGGCTCGAGTCCGGGGCATGTGGGGCTCCGTTTATTGCTTGAGGAAACTTATGTTCCAGTCTCCCGCGGTATCACGGAGAGGACAAGGCGCAACGCCGCGGGCCGGCTCTATCGCATAGAAAAGATAAAAAAGGAGCTTGATAGAGCTGTAACCCGCCTAATTGGCCACCAAAAACTCATAGATGATATATTCGCTGCATGACCCAGGAAACCGCTGAACACGTAGCCGTCATGCTCAGGAACGCCCGGAGCGAGAAGGGCTGGACCCAGGGCCAGCTGGCCGCTGAGCTGGGAACCAGCCAGAGTGCGGTGGCCCGGATGGAGCAGGGCAAACAGAACCTGAGCCTGAAAATGATCCAGCGCCTCGAGACCATCTTCGACCGGAGCATCGTCAACGTGGGTAAACCGCAGATGACCCACCTTCGGGTGGAGGGCGGGCGCACCCTGTCCGGCTCGGTTGACGTGAACAGCAGCAAGAACGCCGGAGTTGCGCTGCTGTGCGCCAGCCTCATCAACCGCGGCACCACCGTCCTGCGCCGCCTGGCCCGGATCGAAGAGGTCAACCGCATCGTGGAGGTGCTCACCAGCATCGGCGTGGAATGCACCTGGCTCAACGCCACCGACCTCCGCCTGCGCCGGCCCGCCGTCCTGGACCTCGACTCAATGGACGTGGAGGCTGCCCGCCGAACCCGCAGCGTCATCATGCTGCTGGGCCCCCTGCTGGACGAGTCCGCCGAGTACAGGCTTCCCTACGCCGGAGGCTGCGACCTCGGCACCCGTACCGTTGAGCCGCACATGCAGGCCCTGCGCCAGTTTGGGCTGTCCGTGGAAGCCACGGCCGGTTTCTACGCTGTCCAGGCGCCGTCGGCTGATTCACGGGACCGCTCCTTCGTCCTCACCGAGCGCGGCGATACCGTTACGGAAAACGCCATCATGGCGGCCACCCACCGTGAGGGCACCACGGTCATCCGGAACGCCAGCCCCAACTACATGGTGCAGGACCTCTGCTTCTACCTGCAGATGCTGGGCGTCACCATCGAAGGCGTGGGCACCACCACCCTGAGGATCACCGGCAAGCCCGTCATCAACGCCGACATCGAGTACTTCCCGTCCGAGGACCCCATCGAGGCCATGAGCCTGATCACCGCGGGCATCGTGACGAACTCCGAGGTCACGGTCCGCCGGGTGCCCATCGAGTTCATGGAGATCGAACTGGCCACGCTGGGGCAGATGGGCCAGCAGCTGGAAATCTCCGGCGAATACGTGGCACGGAACGGCCGGACCCGGCTGGTGGACGTGACCACCAAGCCCTCGGAGCTGAAGGCGCCGGAGGACAAGATCCACCCCATGCCGTTCCCTGGCCTCAACATCGACAACCTGCCGTTTTTCGCCGTCATCGCCGCCAACGCCACCGGCCAGACGATGATCCACGACTGGGTGTACGAGAACCGCGCCATCTACCTGACGGAGCTGAACCGGCTCGGCGCTCAGGTCCAGCTCCTCGATCCCCACCGGATCTACATCAACGGCCCCACCAAATGGCGCGCTGCCGAAGTGGGCTGCCCGCCGGCGCTGCGCCCGGCCGCCTGCCTGCTGCTGGCCATGCTGGCGGCACGCGGCGTGTCCGAGCTCCGCAACATCTACGTGATCGAGCGCGGGTACGAGGACCTGGCAGAGCGGCTCAACACCATCGGCGCCAGGATTGAGTACTTCCAGGGCTGACATTCACTCTTCGTCATGATGGGGCGGGGCACTTCAAATGTCCCGTCCCTGCCGCAGAATGTGACTATGCGTACCTTCGGCGTTGAGGAAGAGCTTCTGATTGTTGATCCGGAGTCCGGCGAACCGCTCGCCCTTGCTGACGCGCTCCTGTCCGGGCGGCACGTGGCGGCAGATGATTTGCCGCAGCTTCCGCAGGCACCGGCCGCAAAGGACAAAGCGGACGACGACGGCATGGGCCTGAGTGCCGAGCTGAAACTTGAGCAGATTGAGACGCAGACCCGCCCGTGCCTGGACTACGGAACGCTGCTGGACCAGATCCGTGCCGGCCGGTCCCTCGCGGACCAGGCGGCGCAGAAGAACCATGCCAGGGTTGCGGCGCTCGCAACCTCACCGCTGGGATCCACCAGCCACACCACCCCTGACCCCCGGTACGCCCGGATGCTGGAGCGTTTCGGGCTCACCGCCCAGGAACAGCTGACCTGCGGCTTCCACGTCCACACCTACATCGAGTCACCGGATGAGGGCGTGGCGGTGCTGGACCGGATCAGGGACAAGCTCGCGGTATTGACGGCGCTCAGTGCGAACTCGCCTTTCTGGAACGGGCTGCCCACCGGCTTCGAAAGCTACCGGACCCAGGCTTGGAACCGTTGGCCGACGTCCGGACCAGCGGCCGTCTACGGTACCTACCCTGCGTACCGCAGGGTGGTGACGCGGCTCCTGGACAGCGGCGTGATGCTCGACGAAGGCATGTTGTATTTTGACGCGCGGCTCTCGCGGAACCACCCCACGGTTGAGGTCCGGGTAGCGGACGTCTGCCTGCGCGCCGACGACGCCGCACTGATCGCCTGCCTGGTGCGGGCGCTGGTGGAGTCGGCCAGCAGGGAGTGGCGTGACGGCGTGGACCCGGCTCCGGTCCCCACGGTCCTGCTGCGGATGGCATCATGGCAGGCCAGCAACTCCGGGCTCACGGGCGAGCTGCTGGACTTTGGCAACTTCCGTCCGGCACGCGCCGCCGATGTGGTCCGGTCGCTGGTGGATTACCTCGCCCCGGTGCTGGACGAGCAGGGTGAGCTGACACTGGCCCGGCAAGGCGTGGAGGACATCATCGCCCGCGGCACGGGCTCGGCTGAGCAGCGCCAGGTGCGGGAAAAGGCCCTGGCAGGCCAGCCCGGGGACTTCGGCTTCGGTGCGGTGGTGAAGCACGCTGTCAACGTGACCATGCGGGATACCCTCAAGGTTTCGGAGGCGGATACGGCGCCCGAGTTGCTGCGGGTCCGGCAGTCCTGACCCGCTCTGCCGGGGAGCCTGCCCCCACTGGCATCAAGGCTGGGCACACCACCGGCGTCGCCGTCCGGGTCCGGACCCGCGTCGCCGCCGCGGAAACAGGCTAGATCTGCTTGAGGGCCTGTTCCAGGTCGCCGATGAGGTCCTCGGCGTCCTCGAGCCCCACGGACAGGCGCACAACCCCGTCGGTCAGGCCAATCGCAGCCCTGCCCTCCGGACCCATGGCCCGGTGCGTGGTGGTGGCCGGGTGCGTGATGAGGGACTTGGAATCGCCCAGGTTGTTGGAGATGTCGATGACCCGCAGCGCGTCCAAAAGTGCGAAGGCGGCCTCCTTGCCGGAGCGGCCGCCCGACGGTGCCAGTTCAAGGGTGAGTACCGTGCCGCCGGCCTTCATCTGCTTGGCCGCGAGCCCGTACTGCGGGTGGGACTTCAGGAGCGGGTACTTCACCCAGCTGACGGCGGGCTGCTGCTCCAACCATTCCGCGAGCCGCAGCGCCGTGGCCGAGGAGTGGCTGACGCGCAGTCCCATGGTCTCCAGGCCCTTGGTGAGCACCCAGGCGTTGAACGCGGACAGGGCGGGCCCGGTATGGCGCATCAGTTGCTTCACGGGACCGTCAATGAATTCCTTGGTACCCAGGATGGCCCCGCCCAGCACCCGGCCCTGGCCATCGATGTGCTTGGTGCCGGAGTACACAATCACGTCCGCCCCCAGCTGGCCGCAGCGCTGCAGCAGCGGAGTGGCGAAGACGTTGTCCACCACCACCGTGGCACCCGCCGCGTGCGCAAGTTCGCTGACCGCCGCGATGTCCACGATTTCCTGCATGGGATTGGAAGGAGACTCGAAGAAGACAGCGGTGGTGGGCTCGGACAGGGCGGACCGCCACTGGTCCAGGTCAGGGCCGTCGACGAAGACGGTCTCCACGCCCCACCGCGGCAGGATTTCGTTGAGGATCACGAAGCAGGAGCCGAACAGCGAGCGGGCAGCCACCACCCGGTCCCCGGCAGCCAGCAGCGCGCCGAGGGCCGTGAAGACGGCGGACATGCCGGACGCCGTCGCAAAGCATGCCTCGGTGCCCTCCAGCAGGCGGAGGCGTTCCTGGAACGTGGCCACCGAGGGGTTGCCGTAGCGGGAGTAGACGAAGCGTTCGTCTTCGCCGGTGAAGGCGCGTTCGGCAGCGGCGGCGGACTCGTACACGAACCCGGAGTTGAGGAAAATCGCCTCGGACGTTTCCTGGAAGTTGGTGCGGTCCAGCCCCCCGCGGACGGCCTGGGTGTCAGGGCTCCAGCCGGCGGCATCTTCGTTGAAGGTCACTTAGTTCTTTCCGAGGTTGGTGGGCAGGCCGCGGTTCTTCCAGCCGTTGACGGTGCGTTCGCCGTAACGGTCCGGTTCGCCTTCGAAGCCTTCCAGGACGTTGTAGGAGATGAAGCCCGCCCGGGTTGCCGCCGTAGCCGCCGCAATGGAGCGCTGCCCGGAGCGGCACAGGAACAGCAGCTCGGTGCCGCGGTTCTCCGGGCCCTGCTGCTCAAGGTCGGTTATGAATTCCGGGTTGGGAATGCCGCCCGGAAACGTCCACTGGATGAACAGGGGATCGTTGTCCGTGGCCTTGGTGTCCGGGATGCCAATGTGCGCCCATTCGCCCTCAGTGCGGACATCCACCAGGATGGCGCCCTGCTCCAGTTTGGCCCAGGCCTCCTGGGGTGTCAGGTCTCCTGCGTAGCTCATGCGTGGCCCTCGCCGTCGAATTCGGGTTCTTCAGTGGCGGATTCCAGGTGGTCCACAGCGGTGGCGACGGCGGCGTCCGCGGAGGCGATGGCTGCCGGGAGCACCACGGCCTGGGCCACGATGACGCTGCTGCCGTTGAAGGTCACTGCCGGGCTGCCGTGCAGCACGTACCCTTCCGCCAGGGCAGCCGAGATCCGCTCGCAAAAGGCGCGGTCGTCCGGGCCGCTGATCAGGCGGTAGGACAATTTCTCTTCAGGGACAGGTGCGTCAGACATGACGGATCTCCTTCTCTCACGCTTGCAGCTCGAATCGGTCGATATGCCGAGTATTCACCTGAGGCACCCCGCCGTGGAAGGAGGGTTGCCGACCGGCCAGTCAGGGCTTGGCGCCGGTACTCATTACTCCCCAAAAACGTAACACCTGCCGCCGGGAGCCGCACCGCCGCCGTCGTCATCTTCCGTAACTGAACCGGAAACACAGGGTCACAGGCGTGCCGGGCGCTTTCCGGGCAGCGCCCGACGGCGGCATTGCCGCAGGTGGGCGGGTTTTTCGCTGCTTCCTGCATGCATTCCCGGCGGGCTTCGACCGATAAAGTACAGGTGGGGCCGCTGCCCCATCAGGTCTTCGGCACCGGGGGGTTCCATGAGCATGCGTACATCCGCGCGACGACGCACCAAACCTTCGGTCCAATCGTTCCGCGCGGGCGCGTCGAGGGTGTGGACATTCCTTGCCGTTGTGCTTCTGGCAGCGTGTGCCGTGGTGCTGCCCGCAGGCGCCGCCAGCGCCGCCGACCTTAACCCGGACGAGGGAAAACCCCTGCTGGGCGCGGTGCTGGAGTGGGGTGAAGATTCCGCTGCCGGTTTCGCCGAACGGCTTGGAGCATCTCCCGCCGCCTACGGCCACGACCTCGCCCTGCCGTACCGCCCCTCGGAGCAGAACAACCTCCGGGGCTTCCTGGAGCAGGCGTCACTCCAGGGTTCGCATGCGATGTTCACTGTGAAGCCCACTGTGCCGCTCGACCAGATTGATGACGCTGCCGCAGCGTCCTTTGCCGGGGAAGTGCGGCGGCTGACATCGGGTTTCACCGGGCAGGTGCTGATCCGTTTTGCCCCGGACATGAATGCCAGCTGGGTGGAATGGGGCCAGCAGCCCGGTGCGTACCGCAACGCCTTCCGTGCGGTGTCCGCCGCCTTCAAGACGTCCGGCGGCGGCCCGCTGATGGTGTGGGAGCCGTACCTTGGCAAGGATTATCCCTTCGCCCGGAGCCGGAATGCGCCCGCTCCCGGCAGTGAGGGCTTCGCTTTGCTGGACACCAACGATGACGGAACGTGGGACGGGGCGGACAGCGCCTACGAACCCTACTATCCCGGCGATGACGCCGTGGACTGGGTGGGCCTGACCGCTTTCCACGACGATACGGCCGGCGGGGCGGCGGTGAACACGGTGCCGCGGGCAGGCGAGCTCCAGGAGATGCTCACCGCCTCCGGCGGGGAAAACTTCTACAGGGACTATTCAGCCGGCCGCAGCAAGCCGTTCATGCTGCAGACCGCTGCCTTCTACAGCCCCGCAGCCGGCGGCGCCTCCGAGGTGGACGTCAAGGCCGGCTGGTTCGACCAGGTGGTGGGGGCCGCCACGTCCACCAACTTCCCGAAGACCGCCATGGTGGTGTGGGACGAAAGGACCAGTACCCGGGACACGGGTGTAGCGAGCATCAGCTGGTTGCTGACCGGCAACTCCACCGTAGCCGCGGCTGCCCACGCCCGGCTGAAGGATTCGTCAATGGTGACCGGACCCGTCACGGAGGTTGGCGCCGGCGGCAGCTATGAACGGGCCAACACACTGACGGGCGCCGCGGCCTGGACTGTGGGAGCGGCGCTGATCCTCCTGTTGGTGGCACTGTGGCAGATTCCCCGCAGGGTTAACGCTGCCACGGCCTGGGGCTACGGCGACCCCTCCAAACGGGATTCCCGGGTGGACCTGCTCCGCGGCATGGCCATTGTCTTCGTGGTGGTCAACCACCTGGGCATGACATCGCTGTTCCAGCTGCTGACCCAGGAGGCAGTGGGCTTCGTCAGCGGCGCCGAACTGTTCGTGTTGTTCTCCGGGCTGGTGGTGGGCATGGTCTACGGGCCCCGCGTCCGCGAGGATTTTGGCACCGTGCTGGACCTGACATCCCGCCGCGCCGGCAAGCTGTACCTGACGGCGCTGGTGGTCCTGGTTGGCGTCTTCCTGATGTCCTTGCTTCCCATTTTCCGGACCGAGGCCCTCACCACCTTCGTGGACCAGGGGACCGGAGGGGCCGGGCACCAGGGGGCCGGCCGTACCTACGACCTCTATGCGGGGATGGAATCCCTCTTCCAGTTCCCGGTGCCGCCGCAGGTGCTGCCCGCCGTCCTCCTGCTGCAGTTCGGCCCCTGGCAGTTCAACGTCATGGGCCTGTACGTGGTGCTGCTGCTGGTCAGCCCGGTGGTCCTCGCCGCGCTCAGCCGTGGGAAGGCCGTCTGGGTGCTGGCCGCAACGCTTGGGCTCTACGCCGTCGGCTCCATCACACGCTTCCGGCTCTTGCCGTCGCAGTTCGAGGATTCGTTCCCTCTGCTTGTCTGGCAGGTGCTGTTCGTCATCGGCCTCGTGGCCGGCTACCACCGGCGGACCATTGTGGCGTGGCTGTCTGCCAGGACCTGGCTGGTAGTGGCATGCACCGCCGTCGCACTGCTGTTCGCGTTCCTGTCCTGGGGCAACCCCTACCTGGCCAACGGCTTCGACGTCCGCCTCGCCCTTATTCCGGACACGGCGTACCGGGTCATGTACGACGCACTCTTCGCCCGCACCTACCTGGCGCCGGGGAGGCTGCTCAACGTGCTGATCCTGGTAGTGGCTGCCTACGCGCTGCTGACTGCGTACTGGAAACCCATCGAGCGGGTGTTGGGCTGGTTCCTGATCCCCCTGGGGCGCGCCACCCTCTACGTGTTCATCATGCACGTGGTGCTGATCGCTGTGGTGGCCAACATCCCCGCCCTGCAGCAGGAGAATGTGCTGCTCAACACGGCGGCCTACGCCGTGGTCCTGGGGCTCCTGTGGGCGATGGTCCGGACGAAGTTCCTTTTCAAGATCATTCCTACCTAGCTGCGGCGTTCGGGGAGCCTGGGCTGGCGGCCCGGGTTACTGTCCGTGCGGCAGGATGAGCTGGTGCAGCAGGTGGTCCTGCCATGTTCCGGCGATTTTCAGGTACTCCGGGGCAACCCCGATCTCACGGAACCCTGCCCGGCCCAGGATTCGCCGCGACGCCGCGTTGTGCAGCAGGGTAGCGGCCTGGATGCGGTGGAGGCCAAGCTCGCCCTGCGCGTACCCGGCCGCGAACCGGACAGCAGCCGTGCCGACGCCCCGTCCCAGGAGGCCGTGGTCCACCCAGTAGCCAAGGTTGGCACTGAGGAACGGTCCCCGGACAATCCCGGTGAGGGTGATAGTTCCGACGATGCGCTGGGCCGCTGATGAGTTACCGAAGCCCTCGATGAGAACCCAGGGAACCTCCGTGCCCAGCACCAGCTGTTCACGCTTGGTCCGGATCAGCTCCCGCTGACGCCGGGCCGTATAGAACGCCTCGGGCCGGCGGGGTTCCCACGGCGCCAGGTGCAGCCGGTTCCGGCGGTACGCCTCTGCCAGGGCGTGCCAGTCATTGCCGTGGAGCAGCCGGATACCCACGCCGTGGAGCAGTTCTTCCGGCTCGGCGACGGGTGCGGGGAGTGGATTGTTCATCCTTCGATTGTGCCGTGTAGTCCGCCACTGCCTGCAGCCCGGCGCATCGGCCGTCCCGGCGGATGCTGTTGCCGCGGCATCAAATGAAAAATGCTGTGGCACACGTGGTGCCACAGCATTGGTTTCGGTTTTATACGAGTCCGGGGTAGCTGGCGACGATGTAGTCGGCTGCAGCAGGTCCCTTCATCCGCAGGCGGTTGTGCCGCGGGTTGATCCGGTGCTTCATGGCTGACCAGAACTGTGGTTCCGCGCCCGGGGAGTGCTGGTTGATGAAGCACCAGCTGGTGTAGAGCCCGAACAGGCGGTCACGGTTGAGGCCATGTTCTGTGGAGTCGTCGAGGTAGGTGGCTTCCTGGAGGAACAGATCGAACTGCGAATTAGCCATGGCGGCATCCCTTCGCTAAGTGCATGGTGTCGCCATTCGGCTATAGCGGCGAACCTCCACGCCCTGCACGGGGCGATGGAGTGTGACTTGACCCCTTGGAAAATTGGGGACTCTCAGGCGGAGTAACTGCCTTATCTACAATGTAGACTTTACCCGTAGACTACAACAGAAGCAATGCCCATGGCCGCTGAAGGCGGCCGACACCAGGTGCGGCAGCCGCCGGGTCCGGGCGTTCCAGATCCAAGGATGGAACCATGGAATCCCCCGAAACCCGCGGAGCAAGCGCTCAGCCGCGGCGCAAAACACCCCTCAGCAGGGAAACGGTCCTTGCCAAAGCCTTGGAACTCGTGGATTCCGACGGCGTGGACGCGCTGACCATGCGCCGCCTGGGCCAGGAGCTGGGCCGCGATCCGATGAGCCTCTACCGGTACGCAGAGAACCGTGCAGCGCTCCTGGACGGGGTGACCGAACTGGTTCTTGATGACCTCTGTATTGAGCCGGAAGATCCTGACTGGAAGGAACAGCTCCGCACCATCGCCCACAACCTTCGGTTGCTGGCGCTGCGCCACCCTAACCTTGTGCCGCTGCTTGTCACCAGGCCGCTCTCCACACCACTCGGACTGCGTCCCCTGGGCACCCTCAGGCCGCTGGAACAAATCCTGTCACTGCTGATTGCAGCGGGCTTCAAGCCCTCGGACGCCCTCCATGTGTACCGCGCCTACTACGGATTCCTTTACGGCCATATCCTCAACGAACTGCAGGAATTCATCGTTGACCCGGAAGAAAACGAGGCGCTGCTCCGGTTGGGCCTGCACAGGCTGCCGCCGAAGGAATTCCCGCGGCTGCGGGCCCTGGCGCCGGCCCTTGCCGAATACGACGGCTTAAACGAACTCGACCAGGGAATCACCATCCTGCTGAGTGGCCTCGAAACCCAGCTGTCCCTGAATGCCAACCGCTCCTGACAGCGTCTGCGCGGCCGGCAGTGGCTATTCGAACGATGCCCGCCGACGGTCCTGCAGCCGGGTGTTCCAGACGTCCGGCCGGTTCACCTGGAACCGGCGGCCCGTCAGGGCCTTGGCGTTCAGCCGGATGTAGTTCGATTTTTCGCCGGGCTGCCAGGGCTCCAGTCCCAGGCCGTCCACGGCGTCCATTTCGGACTGGTCCTCAATGACCTGGGTATCGCCGCGTACCACCACGCTCCATGCAAGCTCCGTGGCGGGGTCGTACCCGTCGATCTCCAGCGCCGCCGGGCGTTCCATCATGGCGCCCCACAGCTTGGAACCAGCTGCCGTGCGGAAGGCGATGCTCCGGCGGTGGACAACAAAATTAACCGGAAAGACCTCGGGGTGGCCGTCCACGACGATGGCAAGCCTGCCCAGCGTGTCGCCTGAAAGGAGGTCCCAGCAGTCGTCAAAGGAAAGGTTTTCGATTGGCAGCTTGAGCGAGTCCATGGTCCACACCTTACGGGCGAAGCGGGATGCGGAAAAGGGACTTCACCCCTTGTTTCAGTGCTATTCGATTCCGGCGTAAAGCTCGGTGAGCTCGGCCGTCAGTTCCTTCTGCAATGACGGGGTGCCAATCTGCTTGCCGTCGATCGTGTTAACGGGGGCGAGCAGGCGGACACTGGAGATCAGCCAGACCGCGTCGGCGTCCAGCAGGTCCTGCGGTTCCAGGGGTCCGTAGCCCAGTTCCCAGCCCGCTGCCTTTGCCGCGTGGAACAGGGCACCCTGGGATGTTCCAGGGAGAATGCCGCTGTCCAGCTGCGGCGTGATGAGGCGCTTGACGGTGGTGCCGTCCCCGGACTCTTCCACGTGGGCCAGCAGCACCGTGGAGGTGGGGCCCTCAAGCACGCGACCGTCGGAGGACAGGAAGATGACGTCGTCGGCGCCCTGCTTGCGGGCATGGCGCAGGGCGGCCATGTTGACGGCGTAGGAGAGCGTCTTGGCACCCATGAGCAGCCACGGTGCGCGCTCTGCAACGGTACTGTCGTAACCGCGGTCAAGCAGGATGACGTCGATGCCTGTTTCGCGCTGCCGGCGGCCGGCGGCCGGCGCAGGGGAGACCTGGACCCAGGCTGTGGCGGACGCCGCGCCCTCCACTCCGCGGGTAACCACCAGCTTGACCACCAGCTCGTCGTCATCCGGGCTGGTGGCCGGGTACTTTGCGTGGTGCCCGGCAATAGCGGCAGCGATGGCCCGCCGCCACTCATCCTGCCCCGGAATGCTGAGGTCCAGTGCTTCCGCAGAGCCACCGAGGCGGTCCAGATGGGCCTGGATTTTCCGGACAGACCCACGTACGGCGAGCATCGTCTCGAAGATGCCGTCACCCCGGGTTGCCCCCTGGTCCGTGACCATCAGCTGCGGCTGGGATGCGTCGGCGGGCCGGCCGTCGGGGTAGGCGGGATCGAGGAAAACGAGTACCACGGGGGCGGGAGAGGTCATGGGACCAGCTTAGTGCGGTGCCGCGCGGATAAGCTGGGCGGAGTGCCCGGACGGAACCCGTCCGCCGGGAGCTCATCTTCCGGGGGTTATCTCGTGTTGTGGCCATTTTCGCTTGCCGGCACCGCGCCGATGTGGGTAGTGGTGATCCTCGGTGTCGCAGACCTCGCCATCAGGATCCTGGCCTTGGGGATCATCCCGGGCAACCGGCGCCCCACCACGGCCATGGCCTGGCTGCTGGGCATCTTTTTCGTGCCGTTCCTGGGCATCATCCTCTTCCTGCTCTTCGGCAACTTCCGGCTGTCCAGCCGGCGCCGCGAACAGCAGCAGCAGGTCAACGAGAGGGTGCAGGCGGGCATCACAGCCCTCTCGGACGCCGAAAGCGACTACCAGGGCCCCGAATGGGTGAAGTCGGCCGGTGAACTGAACCGCCGGCTGGGTTCGCTGCCCATGGTGGACGGCAATACGGTGGACCTCATCCCCGGCTACCCGGATTCCATCTTTGCCATGACCGAAGCGGTGCGGAAGGCGAAGAAGTTCGTCAACGCCGAGTTCTACATCATGAGCACCGACCACATCACCGATGACCTCCTCACCGCCCTCGAGGAAGCCGCAGAACGCGGCGTCGAAGTGCGGGTGCTCTTTGACCACATCGGCACCCTGCGGGTCAAGGGATATAAGAACCTCCTCAAGCGCCTCAGAGCCGGCAAGATCCAGTGGAAGCGCATGCTGCCCCTGCTGCCCATCCACGGGCAGTGGCGCAGGCCGGACCTCCGGAACCACCGCAAGATCATGGTGGTGGATGGTGAGCTGGCCTTCACCGGGTCGCAGAACCTCATCGAGCCCTCTTATAACAACCCCCGCCACCGCAAGGCCGGCCGCGAATGGGTTGAGCTGATGGCCTGCCTCCGCGGACCGATCGTGACCACCCTGAACGTCGTCTTCGCCACCGACTGGCTCAGCGAGACGGACGAGTCGCTGGAGCACCAGCTGCAGCTTCCGGTGGACACGGCTCCGGGGCACGTCACCGCCCAGGTGGTGCCCAGCGGCCCGGGATTCATCACGGAGAACAACCTGCGGCTGTTCAACACCCTGATCTACTCGGCGCAGCACCGGATTTCGATCTGCAGCCCGTACTTCGTCCCGGATGATTCCCTGCTGTACGCCATCACCACGGCAGCCCAGCGCGGCGTGGACGTTGAACTGTTCGTTTCCGAAAAGGGCGACCAGTTCCTGGTCCACCACGCCCAGCAGTCCTACTACGAGGCGCTGCTCGAGGCGGGCGTCCGGATCTTCCTGTACAAGGCCCCGTTCGTTCTCCATGCGAAGCACTTCACCATCGACGACGAGGTGGCCGTCCTGGGCTCGAGCAACATGGACATGCGCTCGTTCTCCCTGAACCTTGAGGTGTCCGTCATGTTGCTCGGCGCAGACATCGTGGCCAAGATGCGCGCGGTGGAGAACACGTACCGGGACATCTCCCACGAGCTGCGGCTGGCGGACTGGCTGAACCGGCCGCTCGCCGCCCGCTATGTGGACAACGTGGCGAGGCTGACGGCAACCGTCCAGTAGTGCCGGCCAGCCAGTTCCGGCAGGGGCTTCAGGGGTCGGGGAATTCCGCGCCGAGGGTTGAGAGCACCCCGTAGGCCTTGGTCCGGATTTCATCGTATTCCTCGTCCGGCACGGAGTCGGACGTGATGGCGCCGCCGACGCCGAGGGTCAGTTCCGCCGTACCGTCGCCGTCCGCGCTGATCACCAGGGTCCGGATGGCGACGGCCAGGTCCGTGGCACCGTTCAGCGAGAAATATCCAATGGCACCCGAATAGACGCCGCGGGGGCCGGCTTCCAGCCGGTCGAGGATGGCCATGGTGCTGATCTTCGGCGCCCCGGTCATGGAACCGGCAGGGAAGCAGGCGGCCACGGCTTCGGCCCGCGGGGATCCCGGCGGCAGGCTGGCGTCGATGGTGCTCACCATCTGGTGCACTGTGGCGTAGCTTTCGATCGCGCACAGCCGGCTCACCGTCACGGAGCCGGGGACCGCGAAATGGCTGAGGTCGTTCCGCAGCAGGTCCACAATCATGATGTTCTCGGCCCGGTCCTTCAGCGACGTCGCAAGCTCCGTCCGCAGGGCAGCATCCTCAGCGGCGTCGGCAGCCCGGCGGCGGGTGCCCTTGATCGGTTCGGCACGCATGCCGCCGTCGGACGCTATCCGCAGGAAACGTTCCGGGGAGGTGCTGGCGACCGCCAGCCCATCGAACGCCAGGTAGCTGGCGAAGGGTGCCGGGTTTCGCCGGCGCAGGGCCAGGTACGTGTTCCATGGATCCACGGTATCCGCCGGAACATGCGCCGCGAGGGTGGTGGTCAGGCAGACTTCATAGGTGTTGCCCTCGCCGATTTCGCGCTGCGCCTCGGCAATTTTGGCCCGGTAGGCCACGCCACTGTCCCGGCTCGTGAACGCAGGCACGGGGGAGCCGCCGACGCCGGTGCTGCCGCCGGCAAGGGCGGCGCCGGCCGGGGCAGCGGCGGCATCCTGGCTGTCCGACGCCGTGGGTGTAACCGCTGCGGCCCGCACCGCTGCCCGTGCGGTGTCCAGCCATTCGGTGGCGTCCGGGGCGTCCAGGGCCAGGAGCCAGGCAGTGCCTTCCACATGGTCCAGGACAACTGCCCGTCCGGCGAAGATCAGGGCAGCGTCCGGCGTGGCCGCGGAAACATCGGCGCCGCCGGTTTCCCGTTTCAGTTCGTAGCCCAGATAGCCCAGCCACCCCAGGGTGAACTCTCCGGGGTAGCCCTCCGGGGCGCGGACCGCCCGGCGGCCCCACACGGTGTCCAGCCACCGGAAAAACGGTCCGTCCACGCTGGCGGTAACGGAGCCGGCGCTGATGTGGCTGGCTCCGGCACGGTGCGTGACCGACTGGCCGAACGTGCCGCCGTCGTCCGCCAAAATGCTGAAGCGGCTGCGTTCGGCGGCCGTCCGCACGGTTGGATCGGCGGGATCCCCGCCTGCCGCAGGCCCCGTGATGATTGAAACCCCGGCGTTGGACGAGTCAAGCCAGACCGCGTTGGCGGACCGGCCGTAAAGGGCACTGAAGAGTTCGGCGGCCTGCGTGCGTGCGTCGAGCCGTTCCGCACGGAGGCTCAGGCCCCGGCGGGCAGACAGTTCGGGCGCGAGGACCTGGGCCAGCCCCGGGAGGTACGGCAGGAGCTGCAGCACGTCCTCCGGCGCGCCGCCATCGGCCACGTTCCGGATGTGCAGGTCCGCCTCGGCGGCAACATCGTCCGCGGCGAGCCATTCGGACTCCTGGGCCGCCCACTGGTCCCAGTAAGGTTCGTAGGTTTCGCCGTCCCGCTGCAGCGCGCGGGTGCGTCGGACGTCCTCCGGCGAGTCCGCCCAGATGACCGCGCTCAGGAAGGGCCGGGCCGCGGCGGCCGCGGCGCCGACTCCCTCCACGATGACGATCTCGGCGGGAAGGGTGACCCGGGGGTCGCCGTCGTAATGCCTTTCCCAGTCCCAACTGGTCCAGGCAGCGGCCTCACCGCGGCTGAGCGGGCCGAGGACGGTGCTGATGTAGCGTTCGATGCCGGCGGCCAGGCCGTTCCAGCCGGGATAGATGTCCTCGAGGTGGAACAGCGACACCTTGTGGCGGGCGCGCAGCCGCGCGGCGAGTTCCACGGCGAGGGTGGTCTTGCCTGCACCCGAGCGTCCGTCAATGGCGATGATGACGGGGGCTGGGCTCATGGAGTAGAGCGTACCGTTTTCAGTGCGCCTGCCGCGCCAGGTGTGCATTACTTGCCACCGCTGCCCGGATGTGGTCAACGAGGCCGGGCATTGCGGTGTGGATCTGGTGCCAGACGGCGTCGAAATCGGCGTGGCCGCCATACCAGGGATCCTCGATGCCCTGGTCCAGGAGGTCCCGGCCGGTCATCGCGGGGTCGAAGCTGCGGAGCATCCGGATCTTCTCCAGCGACTCCCTGTCCGGAGCTGCCTGGCTGAGCCACGCGTAGTGGTCGATGTCCAGTGCGAGGATCAGGTCCCGGTCGCGGAACCACCCGTGGTCCCACTCCCTGGCCACATGGAAGTCCGTAGTGAGTTGCGTGATGGCCAGCCGGCGGGCCGCGCGCGGATCGATGGGCCGCCCGGCCTCGTACCCGGTGGTGCCCGCTGAGTCCACCATCACCAGGTCGTCCAGCCCCTCGCGTTCCAGTGCCGCCCGGAGCATGTGTTCAGCCATGGGGGAGCGGCAGATATTGCCTGTGCAAACGGCAATGACGCGGTATGGGCTCGACGTTGAGTTCATGTGTCTAAGCATGCGCTTTATGGCCACCGTTGGCCAGCGGCGATTCACAATATTTGACGGATTTGTAAAGATGCATGACGGCTGCTGGAAACGGGTAAGGGACAGGGTTGACGGTCCCCGGACGCCTGGCGCGCCGCGTGTCCGGCGGCCGCATCAACTGATCAGTGGATGAAGGCCAGCAGGATTCCGACGCCGACGAACAACACGCCGAACACCTTGCTGAGGACCAGTTGGCCCCGTTCGGTCTGCGTGAACCGCTGGAAGGACCGGGCGGCCGCGGCGAAGAAGAACCACATGACCAGGATGTCGATGGCCACGATGGTGGCCGTGAGGATGGCGTACTGGGTAATCAGCGATTCTTCGGGCCGGATGAACTGCGGGGTGAAGGCGAGGAAGAAGACAATCGCTTTGGGGTTCAGGAGGTTGACCCAGAAACCCCGCCGGAAAATCGACGCAGCGGGCTCGAATGTGGACGCGGCCGCCTGCTCCTCCTGGACGGCGGGCTTGCTGAGGAACTGCCGGATGCCCAGGTAGACCAAGTAGGCGGCCCCGGCGTACCGGATGATGTTGAAGGCCAGCGGCGACCCGGAAACCAGGACACCCACGCCCAGCGCCACGATGAGCACGTGGACAACGAGCGCTGCCTGCTGGCCAAGGATTCCCCAGATGGAGCGGCGGAAGCCGGCGTTCAGGGAATTGCTCATGGTGTTGATAGCGCCGGCACCGGGCGTGAAACTGATGAGGGCGCCAGCGCCTGCCAGGGCCAGCCAAAGGGAAAATTGCACTAACCAATCTTACGCGGGCCGGCCGGCTGGCCCGTCACCACAATGTGGCCACCGGTTCGAAGGCCTGCAAACTCCCGTCCGCCGTGACCAAGGTAAAACCCTCCACCATGGCCTGCGCTGCCAGCAGGCGGTCAAAGGGATCCTTGTGGTCCCAGTCGAGTTGTCCGGCAGCAAGCCCGTGGGATGCGCTGACCGGAAGCTCGGACGCATAGAGGTGGGCGAGTTGGCGGCCAAAGCTCGCGACGATCGCAGACCCGGCGGGAAGCTTTCCGAGCCTGTGCTTGTAGGAGAGCTCATAGGCGGTCACCGGCGAAACGAAGACCTGGTTATCCAGTTTGGTGATGGCGTTCCGGGCTTTGGTGGAGAGCCGCCGCGGCTCGGCGATTGCCCACAGGAAGACGTGCGTATCCAGGAGCAGCCTCATTCTTCGGCAACTCCCATTTCCTCCTCTGTCCACGGCTCATAAAACCCGTCCGGGATGTGGAGCGGGCCCAGGAACCCAAGATCCCGCCTGGTGGGAGGCTCGATCTTCACCAACCGCGCAACGGGGCGTCCGGCTTTCGCGATGACCACGTCCTCGCCGCGTTCCACGAGGTTCAGCAGTTCGGAAAGCCGGGTTTTGGCTTCCTGGACGTTGTACTGTCCCATGTTGACCAAGTCTAGTTGGTCAACCTCCACGGCATAAGGCTCAACCCAATACTCGTGGTCTCCGTAATAGGTCATGACCCCGAGGCTACGCCTGGGAACGCATGCGCGGCAGGGAACCTTGGGGCCATGTGGAAAACCGGCCCAACCTAGGCCCGGGCGATGACCTCCCCGTTCGGAATCAAGAACCAGCCGTCGTCCGTGGAGCCCCAGCGGTGCCAGCCGGCCGAGATCCGCGCCAGGTCCGCCGGGTTGGCGAAACCGTACTCCAGGGCCTGCTCCGCGAATGCCGAATGCAGCACCCGTTCACCCCAGACGCGGGCCTGCCACCGGCGCTGCTGGCCCGTGGCGTAGAGCCAGTTGCTGCTGGTGGGGGCGACGTCGTGAAAGCCCGCGGACTGGGCCCAGCTGACCAGGCGCCGCCCGGCGTCGGGCTCGGCCCCGTTTCGCCGCGCAATGAGCTGGTAGAGGTCCATCCATTCGTCCAGCTCCGGGATGGCGGGGTACCAGCTCATGCCGTGGAAGTCGGCGTCCCGCACGGCAACAATGCCGCCGGGCTTGGCCACCCGGCGCATTTCCCTCAGTGCCTCGACGGGGTCGGTCAGGTGCTGCAGCACCTGGTGGGCGTGGACCACGTCGAACGTCCCGTCCGCGAAGTCGAGGTCGTAGATGTTGCCGGCCACGAATTCCACGTTGGGCACTTCGCGTTCGACGGCGAGCGCCTGGGCCTGGGCGATGATGTCCGGTGAGCGGTCCAGGCCGGTGACCTTGCCCGGGCTGACGACGGCGGCAAAATCGCACGTGATGCTGCCCGGCCCGCATCCGACGTCGAGCACGTCCGTTCCCCGGGTGAGGTGCGGCAGGACGAATGCCGCTGAATTCTCGGCGGTCCTGGCGGCATGGGCCCGGACTACGGACTCATGGTGGCCGTGCGTGTAGACGTCGTCTTCAGGCTGTTGGTGGCTCATGGACAAACGCTACTCCCAACCAGGCGGCAGGGACTGGTGTTGGGGCCGTCAAAACGGCAGCGTCTGCTAGGTGGCGGCAGGGCCGGAGGGCTCGGGGGAATCCTCGCGGGCGGCAATGGTGGCGTCCACCATGGCGGCCATGAAGCGCGAAACGGTCTCCAGCTCAGCGTCGGTGAACTCCGCCATGGCCTGTCCCATGTGGCGTGAGAGTGGCGCAAAGATGGCACCGCCCTCGGTGAAGGCCTTGGGGGTCATTTTCAGCTGGACCTGGCGGCGGTCCGAGCTGTGGCGCTCGCGGACCACGTGGCCGGAGTTGTCCAGCCTGTCGATCAGGGCCGTGGTGGCGGGCGAGCTCAGGTTCAGTTCCTTGCGGAGGAGCCCCGGTGTGACCACGTTGCCCTTCGCCGTGTGGCGCATGATGACGGCCAGGGCGTTCAGGTCCGTCCGGTGCATGTCCTTGCGGCCACCGGCGGCGTCCACGTAACGGTTGGCCTCCAGCGTGAAGTCCTGCAGCAGCCGGACCAGGGGGTGGGGTCCGCCGGTACGAGGTGTTTCAGGCGCGGCTGGGCCGGTGTTGCCGGGGTTGCTGCCGTTCATCGTCACCTCCTGGAGTTCGCGGGCCCGTCCGTCTGCGCGCACTGGCCCTGAGGGATATTACTTCAGCTGCCTTGGTATTGCGTGGCAGGGGCCCGCAGCAGACTTCGAGGCGAAAAAGCTTGACTGGCACTTATCTCTATCATGGAGATAGTCTAAGGTGGAATCAATCCTACTCCGCTTTGTCCCGCGAGGACCCTCCGCACGGAAGGCATCATGAAACATCAGACTGCAGCCAAGGAACGTGTCCCGTTCTGGCTCCGCTGGCTCATCCCCGTCATCCTGGTGCTGACCTGGCTTGGCCTTGCCGGCATCGGCGGCCCCACCTTCGGTCGGCTGGAGGAGGTCTCCTCCAACGACCAGGCGTCGTTCCTCCCGGCCAGCGCCGAGGCCACGGAGGCCCAGGACTGGCAGGCGAAATTCCGTGACTCGGACGAGGTTCCCGGGGTGATCGTCATCGAGAACACCGAGGCCTTCACTCCCGCCCAGCTCGGTGAAGTGGCCGGGCTCCGGACAACCCTGGAGGAACTGAAACTGGGCAGCGCAGTGATTGGCCCCATCCCGTCCGCGGATGGCAAGGCAGTGCAATTCATCGCCCCGATCGGCGGCTCGGTGGAGGTCAAGGAGGCCGTCAAGGAGCTGCGGGACACCGTAGCGGAAGCGGCGCCCGAGGGCATGCAGACCTACGTCACCGGCCCCGCGGGCCTGGCAGCCGACCTCACCGCCGCGTTCGGCGGGATTGACGGCATCCTCCTGCTGGTGGCGCTGTCTGCCGTGTTCGTGATCCTGCTGATCGTGTACCGGTCCCTGCTGCTGCCCATCATGGTCCTGCTGACCTCCGTCTTCGCCCTCTGCGCAGCCATCCTGCTGGTGTTCGGCATGGCCAAAGCCGGCTGGATCCAGCTGAACGGCCAAAGCCAGGGCATCCTGTCCATCCTGGTGATCGGCGCGGCAACGGACTATGCCCTGCTGTTCGTGGCGCGCTTCCGCGAGGCGCTCACCCACACCACCAACCGGACGTCGGCGGTGATCACTGCGTGGAAGGCATCCTTCGAGCCCATCCTGGCCTCCGGCGCCACGGTGATCATCGCGCTGCTGTGCCTGCTGTTCTCCGACCTCAATTCGAACAAGGCCCTGGGCCCGGTGGCCGCGGCGGGCATCCTCTGCTCGCTGTTTGCCGCGCTGACCCTCCTGCCGGCCCTCATGGCTTTGCTGGGCCGTGCAGCGTTCTGGCCTTTCCGGCCCAAGCTGGTGCCCGCCGAAGAGCGCGAGCCCGAGCTGGTCACCGGGCTTGAGGGTCAGAAGGGGCTGTGGCGCGCCACCGGTTCGCTGGTGTCCCGCCGCCCGCGGACCATCTGGATCGGCTCCGTCCTCCTCCTGGTAGTTGCCTCGGCAGGCGTCCTGCAGCTGAAGGCCAACGGGGTGCCCCAGACCGACGTCATCCTCACGGCCTCCAACGCCGTGGACGGCCAGGATGCGCTGGCGCGCCACTTCGACGCCGGCAGCGGCAGCCCCGCCGTCGTGGTTGCGGACCAGGCCAAGGCGCAGGAAGTCCTGGACACGGTCAAGGCGGCCGACGGCGTGGGCGACGCCTATCTGCTGGCCCAAGGCAGTGTGCCCATCACCGGAGCCCCCGGCGCGCCCAGCGATCCGGATGTCCGCGAAGGCAAGGTCCTCATCAACGCCACCCTGAACTCGGCCGCGGACTCCCTCGAGGCAGAAGAAGCCGTCAAGGCGCTGCGGACTGACGTTAAGGCCGTTGACTCCGGTGCCCTGGTGGGTGGCGTCACGGCCACCGCGCTGGACACCAACACCACCGCCCAGCGTGACCTGGTGATCATCATCCCCGTGGTCTTGGTGGTCATCCTCTTCATCCTGATGCTGCTGCTGCGCTCCATCGTGGCGCCGGTCCTGCTGGTGCTCTCCGTGGTGCTGTCCTACGCCGCCGCCATGGGCGTCTCCGCGCTGGTGTTCAACAACCTCCTGGGCTTCCCGGGTGCAGATGCCACCGTCCCGCTGTTTGGGTTCGTCTTCCTGGTGGCCCTGGGCGTGGACTACAACATCTTCCTGATGAGCCGCGTCCGGGAAGAATCCATCAAGCACGGAACACGGCCCGGCATCCTGCGCGGACTCGGCGTCACCGGCGGAGTCATCACCTCCGCCGGCGTGGTCCTGGCGGCAACCTTCGCTGCCCTGGGCGTCATCCCCATCATGTTCCTGGTGCAGCTGGCCTTCATTGTGGCCTTCGGGGTGCTGCTGGATACCGTGCTGGTGCGCTCGCTGCTGGTGCCCGCACTGGCCTACGACCTCGGCCCGAAAATCTGGTGGCCCGGCAAGCTCGCCCGGGCCGGCGCCGGCCCTGCGGGGAAGCCGCGGGAGCCCGGCGTCGAACCCCTCGAGGAGGTCTCCAGCCGCTGACAGCCGGCGCTCCGCCAGTCATCAGTCCGTACGGCCCTGCTGCCGCCACCGCTCCACGGTGGCGGCAGCAGCCGTATCCGGGTGGCACCGTGGCCCGCTTTGGGTGCTGAAAAGACCCGTTTCAGCACCCTGTTGGCGGGCTCCATGGCTCGATAAACTGCCAATGCGCCCGCTTGGACGCGGAACTCGAAGGAGAGATGACGCATGAGTGAAAACCGCGCTGATGAGGAACCCCGCAAGGGCGGAGCTGCCCCCGGCATGGAAGGCGAGGGCGGGCAGTACATGGACGGCGACTACGGCGAGGCCGGCGCGGTCGAAGTTCCCTCCGAAAACCTTGAGGACGGCCAGTATCCCGACGGCGACTACGGCGACGCCGGCACCAGCGGGAGTGATCGCGGGGAAGAGGCCGTCCGGGAGGGGTTGACCGACGGGCAGGTCCAGGCCACGGAGGATGAGCGCGGGCCGCTGCACGGGCGTCCGGAGTCCGATCGGTAGGAGCCCCGCCGTTTGATCCGGCCAAGCGGGCGGCCAGCCGAATCGGCCGGCCGCCGTCGTTGTGCCCGGGCGAGCCTAATGCCCGGCGTCCGAAGCCGCTCCGGCGCCGATGCGCTCTGCCTCGTTCCGGGCCTCTCCGGCGTTGCCGCCTCCCGCTTCGCCGGGCTGTCCAGCGTCCTTGCTGCGGGCCCGGCTGATCGCTGCCACAGTGGCCAGCACCGTTACCAGGCCACCGTAGGCGTAGGTGGTCACCGGGAGTGACAGGACAGGTGCCAGCAGGCCGGCCAGCACGGCGGGAATACCGAAAGCCGTGTAGGCCACCACGAAGAGCGACGCGAAGGTGCCGGCACGTTCGTGGTCCTCAACCAGGGGGCTGATGGACCGGATGACGCCCATGAAGGCTGTCCCGAATCCCGCTCCGGCCACCACTACGGCGGCCAGGAACAGGCCGAATGAGCCCAGCCCGATGGCCAGCAGTGACAGGGCGGTCCCCAGCGCCAGGGCCGTGGTACCGAAAATGGTGATGGTGCGGGCGCCGAACCGGTGCAGGACTGCGGCCGCTGCGGCTCCGACGCCGGCCAGGATGGTGATCACCATGCCCTGCCACAGGTGCTCCCGGATGCCGAACGTTGTGTGGACAATCGCGGCGCCGAGCGAGAGGTACAGCCCGCCCGTGGCCCAGCCGGCAAACACGGCCGGCGCACCACTGACGAATCCGCTGCGGGCTGCCGGCGGCAGGGTCAGGTGCGGCTTCAGTGATGCTGCCAGGCCTGGCGCGCGGGGCGAGGTTTCCGGTGCTGCCCACACCAGCGCGGCAAAAGCGATGTAAATGACCGACAGCGAGACGAACACCAGGGTGCGCGGCTCAGCCATCAGATCCAGCAGCAGCCCGGACGCCAGGGCGCCCAGCGCCAGGCCGCCCAGTGGCGCCACCGTGTTCCAGGCCGCGCTCGAGCCGGGGTCGTCCTCAGCTTCGAGATCCGCAATGGCCGCAGAAAGCGTGGTCAGCAGGAGGCCGCTGGCGATGCCCTGCAGGACGCGTGCCACCAGGAGCATTGGCAGCGAGTCCGCGAGGAGGAATGCCGTGACGCTGCCGGCGAGCAGGATGAAAGCGCCGCTGATGACCGGCCTGCGTCCCAGGTGGTCCGAAAGGGATCCGAACACCAGCAGTGCCGCCAGCAGCGCAACGGCGTAGACGGCAAAAATCCCCGTGGTAGCCACCGGCAGCAGATGCAACTGCTCCTGCAGGGTGGGGTAGAAGGGGGATGGGGCGCTGGCGCCGGCCATCATTGCTGCCGTGGCAGCAGCGACGAGGACAAAGCCCAGCCGCCGGCGTGCTTCACGGGGCCGGGCTGCGGGGGAGTGCGTCACAACGTGCCACCTTCCGGGTTTGGGATTGGTTCGAAAAATATCGAATCATTAGCCTACTGGCACCAGGCCCAATGGTTCAACTAATATCGAACCGTGGCTACGTCGGCGAACCTCCCCCACCCCACCCGCGCGGATCTCGATCTGCCCAGCGTGCTCTTCGCATTGAGCGATCCTGAGCGGCTGGACATCGTGCGCCAGCTCCGCTCCGGCCCGCTCGACATGGCCGACTGCTCGCTCAGGGTTCCGGACATGCCGAAGTCCACCAAATCACACCTCATGAAGGTCCTCCGCGAGGCCGGAGTCATCCGCAATGAGGCCAACGGCCGGGGCCGCCGCCTGACCCTCCGGTCCGAGGACCTGGAGGCCCGCTTCCCCGGATTGCTCCCCGCAGTCCTCGACGCACCGGTGCAGTAACGCCGCCCGCGGCCTGCGCGCCATTCCGTTGCTGTTGATGCGCAGGCAGCGATCCCCCCGGAAGCCACTCTGCCGAGGCTGGCTGGTGCCCGTTCTCCCACAGCGGAACCAGGCTTTTGTAGCCCGGAATTCCCCGCCATTCCGGGCGCCGGGGGATTGCCGTCGTCGTCGCCTGCATCCGTATGGGGCAAGAGTTGAGTGAAGTACGCTCAACTTCAGTTGACATCATGTGTGCCCTGAGTAAAGTTGAGTGCAGAACGCTCAATCATGCGGGCGCCAACCAGTTTCCAAGGAAAGAAGGAAGCAACACATGTCACGTGCAGTAGGTATCGACCTCGGAACCACCAACTCCGTCGTCTCCGTTCTCGAAGGTGGCGAGCCCACCGTTATTGCCAACGCCGAGGGTGGCCGCACCACGCCGTCGGTGGTTGCATTCTCCAAGTCCGGCGAAGTCCTCGTTGGCGAAATCGCCAAGCGCCAGGCCGTCAACAACATCGACCGCACCATCGCCTCCGTCAAGCGCCACATGGGCACTGACTGGAAGGTGGACATCGACGGCAAGAAGTACACCGCGCAGGAAATCTCCGCGCGCACGCTGATGAAGCTGAAGAACGACGCCGAGTCCTACCTTGGCGAAAAGGTCACCGACGCTGTCATCACCGTCCCGGCCTACTTCAACGATGCCGAGCGCCAGGCCACCAAGGAAGCCGGCGAAATCGCCGGCCTGAACGTCCTGCGCATCGTCAACGAGCCCACCGCCGCAGCACTCGCCTACGGCCTGGACAAGGGCAAGGAAGACGAACTCATCCTGGTCTTCGACCTCGGTGGCGGTACCTTCGACGTCTCCCTGCTGGAAGTCGGCAAGGACGAAGACAACTTCTCCACCATCCAGGTCCGCGCCACCGCCGGTGACAACCGCCTCGGCGGCGACGACTGGGACCAGCGCGTTGTTGACTACCTGCTGAACCAGCTCAAGGTCAAGGGCATCGACCTGTCCAAGGACAAGATCGCCCTGCAGCGCCTCCGCGAAGCCGCTGAGCAGGCCAAGAAGGAACTCTCCTCCTCCTCCAGCACCAACGTCTCCCTCCAGTACCTGTCCGTCACCCCCGACGGCCCGGTCCACCTGGACGAGCAGCTGACCCGCGCCAAGTTCCAGGACCTCACCAAGGACCTGCTCGAGCGCACCAAGAAGCCGTTCCACGATGTGATCAAGGAAGCCGGCATCAAGCTCTCCGACATCAACCACATCGTGCTGGTGGGCGGCTCCACCCGTATGCCCGCCGTCTCCGAGCTGGTCAAGGAACTTGCCGGTGGCAAGGAACCGAACAAGGGCGTGAACCCGGACGAGGTTGTGGCCGTTGGCGCTGCACTCCAGGCCGGCGTGCTGAAGGGTGAGCGCAAGGACGTCCTCCTGATCGACGTCACCCCGCTGTCCCTCGGCATCGAAACCAAGGGCGGCGTCATGACGCACCTGATCGAGCGCAACACCGCCATCCCCACCAAGCGGTCCGAGACCTTCACCACCGCTGACGACAACCAGCCGTCCGTGGCCATCCAGGTCTTCCAGGGCGAACGCGAATTCACCCGCGACAACAAGCCGCTGGGCACGTTCGAGCTGACCGGCATCGCTCCGGCACCGCGCGGCGTCCCGCAGGTTGAGGTCACGTTCGACATCGACGCCAACGGCATCGTCCACGTCTCCGCCAAGGACAAGGGCACGGGCAAGGAACAGTCTATGACCATCACCGGCGGCACCGCACTCTCCAAGGAAGACATCGACCGCATGGTCCGTGACGCCGAGGAACACGCCGCAGATGACAAGGCCCGCCGCGAGGCAACCGACACCCGCAACTCCGCAGAGCAGCTCGCCTACTCCGTGGACAAGCTGATCGCCGACAACGCCGACAAGCTGCCCGAAGAGGTCAAGACCGAGGTCCAGGCCGACGTCGACGCCCTCAAGAAGGCACTCGAAGGCACCGACGACGCCGAGGTCAAGACCGCGTTCGAGAAGCTGCAGGCTTCCCAGACGAAGCTCGGCGAAGCCATCTACTCCCAGGCCGGTTCGCCGGACGGCGCCACCGGTGCCGCGGGTGCCGAAGGCGCAGCAGCGGGCGATGGCTCCAAGGCCGACGAAGACATCGTCGACGCCGAGATCATCGACGAAGACGAAGCGAAGAAGTAAGCCATGCCCCATCACGGTAACGAGGAAGAGCACTCTTCATCCGCGAACCACGAGGGCAAGGGCAACAGCCAGGAACCGGTCATCCGGGACAACCGCAAGGTTGACCCGGTGACCGGCCAGGCCCGGCACCCTGAAGGCGGGCAGCCCGGTTCCGCACAGGATTCCGACGGCGACGCGCTGGCCCAGGCCGAGGAGATCCTCAACGGCGTCGAGGTGCCCGCAGGGGAATCCGTGGCCCAGGGTGTTCCCGCAGGGTCCGCCAACGCTGAGGCAGCCGAGCTGAAAAACGACCTCCTGCGCCTGCAGGCCGAGTACGTCAACTACCGCAAGCGCGTTGAACGCGACCGCGCCGTGGCAGGGGAAATGGCCGTCATCGGCGTCCTGAACTCCCTGCTCCCGGTCCTGGACGACGTCGACGCCGCACGGCAGCACGGCGACCTCACCGATGGCCCCTTCGCCGCGATCGCCGCCAAGCTGGAGAACGCGCTGAAGACCTACGGACTGGTCCGCATCGACGAAACCGGCGTGGAGTTCGACCCCACGGTCCACGAGGCCCTGATCCAGCAGCCCGGCGAAGACATCGAGGTTGACACCGTCAGCCAGGTGCTCCGCTCCGGCTACAAATCAGGCGACCGCGTGCTCCGCGCAGCACAGGTGATTGTGGCTGTTCCGGCTTAGTTCGCTCACGAACGGATAAGGGGCCCCGCCCCTACGCGTGGCGGCTCGGTCCTAACGGACCAAGCCGCCACGCTTCGGCAGGCCCGATGCCACTCCCGGGCCCCTTATCCGTCCGTCGCTTGGCGGTAACCTCGCCTTAACGCTTTTTGTACTTTTGAAAGGAAACGCCATTGGCTAGCCAGGATTGGGTGGACAAGGACTTTTACAAGATCCTTGGTGTTGCCAAGGACGCTTCCGACGCCGATATCAAGAAGGCTTACCGGAAGCTGGCACGGCAGTTCCATCCGGACACCAACTCCGGCGATGCAACTGCCGAGAAGAAATTCAAGGACGTCTCCGAGGCCTACTCGGTGCTCTCCGATGCTGATGAGCGCCAGCAGTACGATGCCATCCGCGCCATGGGCGGTGGCGCCCGGTTCGCTCCCGGCGGTGGCGGTGCCGCGGGCGGCAACGGCGGGTTCGAGGACCTGTTCGGCGGCCTATTCACCGGCAACACTGGACGGCACGCCGGCGGCTTCAACCCGTCCTCCGGCAATATCCCGCCCGAGTTCGCGGACCTGTTCGGCGGCGGCTTCGGCGGCTCGCCCGGGTTCCAGCGGACACCCCAAAAAGGCGCGGACCGCACCGCGTCCACCAGCATCTCGTTCTCCGGTGCCATCCGCGGCACCACCATCGGCCTGCGCGAACCCAATGGCGAAGTCATCGATGTTCGCGTCCCCGCCGGTATCAAGGACGGCCAGAAGGTCCGTGTGCGCGGCAAGGGCCAGCCCGGCCAGGCCGGCAACGGCGACCTGGTGGTTGCCGTCTCGGTCAAGCCGCACGAGTTCTACACGCGCGACGGCGACAACCTCCGCATCCACGTCCCGGTCACCTTCCCCGAGGCTGCTTTGGGCGGCGACATCGAGGTGCCCACCATCGACGGCGAAAAGGTGCGGGTCCGTGTTCCGGCCGGCACGCCGTCGGGCCGTACCCTGCGGGTGAAGGGCAAAGGCGTGAAGACCTCAAAGGCCACGGGCGACCTCCTGGTGACCATCGACGTCGCGGTTCCCAAGAACCTGAACAAGGACGCCGAGGCCGCCGTGAAGGCTTTCGCCGAGGCCACGGCCGGCGCCGACGTTCGAGAGGGCCTGGCCGCCAAGGCCCGGCTGTAGCGGAGGAGGTGTGCCGTGGACATCAACGCTGACCAACCCATCTTCGTGATTTCCGTGGCGGCTGAACTGGCTGACATGCACCCCCAGACGCTCCGCCAGTACGACCGCCTGGGCATCGTCAAACCCAGCCGCGCCCCCGGGAAATCCCGGCGGTACTCGCAGCGGGACGTCAACATGCTCCGCGAAGTGCAGCGGCTGTCCCAGGAAGGCGTCTCGCTCGAAGGGATCAAACGCATCCTCGAACTGGAAAACCAGGTGTCTGCCCTGCAGCGGCGCGTGCTGGAACTGACCGAGGAACTGGGGCGGCGCCCTCAGGCGTTCGACTCCCGCATCTTCGCCGCGGGCGCGGCCGGCGACGTCGTGAGCCTGGCCCGCGGCCAGCGCCCCCGTCCGCGGTCGCAGGCCGTGGTGCTGTGGCGGCCCCGCGCCATCGGGCAGTAGCAGCAGCTGCCGCCCGGTGAGTACCCGGCCCCTGGCCGCCTGGCGAAATTAGAGTACCCACTACTCGTGCAGCCCCGCCCGCGGAAACCTTCAATGGAACCACTGCTGAATCAGCAGTGGTTCCATTCGTTTCTGGGGGTTATTCCATGTTTGGTTCTCTTCTCTTGGCCCGGCCATGAGCCCGGGAATGGAGGCAGTTGCGTCCTTCAGCGCTTCGGTGCCCGGACAGACCCTGCTGGCCATCGGGCAGACGATCGTGGTGGTGTGCGTCTGCTTCGACATGGTCCGGGCAACGTCCGTTCCGCGGTCGCACCGGCGCTACGTGGCCAGCACCGTCTTCCGGACCCTGGCCATCCCGGCGGTCATCGCCGATGCCCTGACGGTCCTGGTGGCCATCGTGGTGTCGTCGTGGATCGATGTGGTGATGGGCATGTTCGTGCTGACCGCCATCATCTTCCGGTTCCACTACGGCAAGGACGAGGACAACTGGTGGCAGGGCAAGGGCAAAAAGCTCGCCCGTTGGGCCCGCCGCCACCTGTCCGCCCGCACCTCGGTGGCTCCTGCCATGGGGTGAGCCGGAGCCCCCGGCCGTTGATGAACCAGCCGTTGATGAACCGGCCGTTGATGATTTAGCCGTTAATGACCTGCGGTACGCCCAGGGCCTTGAGGCCTTCGGCGCCGAATTCCAGGCCGTAGCCGGACTGTTTGGCCCCGCCGAACGGAATCCGCGGGTCGACGGCGCCGTGCCGGTTGATCCAGACGGTGCCCGCTTCGAGCCGGGCAGCTACCGCACGGGCCGCCGCGGGATCGGAGGACCATACCGAGGCGCCCAGGCCGACGTCGAGGGCGTTCGCCATCTCCACCGCTTCGTCGATGCTGCCGTAGCGGACGATCGGCAGCGCGGGGCCGAACTGTTCCTCGGCCA
Organism: Pseudarthrobacter sp. 10T415; assembly: GCF_056394175.1. Lineage (NCBI taxonomy): Bacteria > Bacillati > Actinomycetota > Actinomycetes > Micrococcales > Micrococcaceae > Pseudarthrobacter > Pseudarthrobacter sp. 10T415. The sequence continues at coordinate 102,446 of NZ_JBFTHJ010000004.1, forward strand.
CCAGCGGGTTGCCGTTGTCGATGTCCGCCACCAGCGTCGCGGGGTAGAAGTAGCCGGGCTGGCTGGCTTCCGGGTTTCCGCCGAGGAGGACGCGCGCTCCGGAAGCCCTGGCCGCCTCCACGAGGTTCGCGACGACGTCGTACTGCGCCTTGTTCTGCAGCGGCCCCAGGACGTTGTTTTCGTCCAGGCCGTTCCCCATCGGCATGGCCTTCGCGACATCGGTGAGTGCCTCGCAGACGGCGTCGTAGATGGAGTCATGTACGTAGAGGCGCTTGAGCGCGGCGCAGGTCTGGCCGGTGTTGATGAAGGCGCCCCAGAAGAGGCCCTGGGCGATCGCCCGGGGATCGGTGCCGGGCAGGACGATGCCGGCGTCGTTGCCGCCGAGCTCGAGCGTGAGGCGTTTGACGGTGTCCGCGGACGACCGGATGATCGCCTTGCCTGTGGCGGTGGACCCGGTGAACATGACCTTGCCCACCGCCCCGTGCGAGGCCAGCGCTTCGCCTACTTCCCGCCCGCCGGAAACCACGGTCAGCAGCCCCTCGGGAAGTTCCTCGTTGAGCACCTTGGCCAGCGCCAGGACCGAAAGCGGCGTGTACTCGGACGGCTTGACCACCACGGTATTGCCCATGCGGAGGGCGGGGGCGATCTGCCAGGTGGTGATCATCATGGGCCAGTTCCACGGCCCGATCGCGCCCACGACGCCGATGGGCCGGTAGTGCAGTTCGGCGCGCGTTTCGCCGTCGTCCACCAGGGTTTCGGTTTCCAGGGGAGTGCCGGCCGCGGCGCGGAGCCAGGCCGCGCAGGCGCCCACCTCGAACCGGGCGTTGGGCCCGTTGAGGGGCTTGCCCTGCTCGCGGGAGAGCAGCTGGGCGAGCTCCTCCGCTGAGCGTTCGACGGCGTCGGCCGCCTTGAGGAGGACGGCGGACCGTGCCTCGTGGCCCAGGGCAGCCCACGCGGGCTGCGCGGCGGCGGCAGCGGTGAGGGCCGCTTCCAGGTCCGCCACTCCGTGCACCGGAGCCTCTCCCACGGCCGCGCCGGTCGCTGGGTCCAGGATGGTCCGGCCGGTGCCGGGGGCGGGCGAGATGGCGGCCAGAAGCGCATCATAGGTTTCCACGGGTACTCCACTTCGAGTAGGCAAGGACGCCAGCCGGGCGGCTGGGCGGGCTGCTTCCCAGTGTGGTTGAGCACGGGGCGCGTCCCTTGTGTTGTGGCGCAGGACTGTTGACCCGGAGGGAACAGTGGCCAGTCCCGCGACGCGGTGCCATGATGTTGAGGATCAGGTTCACGGCACCGCCCCCCGCCGGGCAGCAAGGACGTGCGGTCATGCCATATATCAACGGTCTCAACGACGTGGGAAACGGCGATCTGGCCGCTGCCGGCGGCAAGGCCCTGGGCCTGGCCGGGCTCATCCATGCCGGGCTGCCGGTTCCGCCGGGATTCGTACTGGGCACCGATGCCTACGCCGAATTCGTCAACGCCAACGGCTTGGGCGACGAAATCCAGCGTCTGGCCGCGGTGTCCCCGGATGCTGCGCCCGGGGACTATGCGGCTGCCTCGGACCGGATCCGTGCCCTGTTCACGGGCGGCGCCCTGCCTGGCGGGATGCGGGACGAGCTTGCAGGCGCCTATGGGCTCCTCGGCGCAGCGGACGTCCCGGTGGCGGTCCGGTCGTCAGCCACCGCGGAGGACCTGGCCTCGGCCAGCTTCGCCGGGCAGCAGGACACCTACCTGAACGTCCGTGGATTCGAGGCCCTGACGAAAGCGGTCATCGGCTGCTGGGCCTCGCTCTGGACGGCGCGAGCCATGGCCTACCGGGCCCGCGAAGGCGTGCTGCCCGGCCAGGTGCGGCTCGCCGTCGTGGTCCAGCAGATGGTGGAAGCCGAGGCAGCCGGGGTGATGTTCACTGCCAACCCCGCGAACGGCCGGCGCGACCAGGCAGTCATCAGTGCCGCCTGGGGGCTCGGCGAATCGGTGGTCAGCGGCACCGTCAGCACCGATGACCTGGTGGTGGAGGCAGCCACGGGAAAGGTGCTCTCGCGCCAGACCGCCGATAAAACCGTCATGACCGTGTACGCGGAGGGCGGGACCCGGGAGCAGCCGGTGGCGGCAGCCCGCCGTCGTGCGCCCGTCCTGGACGACCCCGCAGCTGCCGAACTGGCGTCTCTTGGCCGGCGGATTGCGGAGCACTTCGGGGCGCCGCAGGACATCGAATGGGCGCGTGCCGACGGCACTTTCTTCATCCTGCAGTCCCGTCCCATCACCGCCCTGCCGGAGCCGGCGGCCGACATCCCGGACACCTGGCCCCTGCCCTACCCAAAGGGCATGTACTTCCGGGCCAGCATCGTGGAGCAGTTGCCGGACCCGTTGACGCCACTTTTCGCCGACCTCATTGACGGCTCCGTGGCGAGGTCGCTGCAGGCCCTGCTGGCCACGGCGGTGGGCAAGAGCGCCGTCCGAGACGGTGACGTCCGGCTGCCCACCGTCAACGGCTACGCCTATTACTACTACCGCAACTCCGGCATGTGGCGGATGATGGCCAAATCGCCGGCGGCCTTCCGCGCCCTGTTCCGCGGCGAGGCGCATATGGGCGTAGCCGGCTGGCGCGAATACTCGCACCCCAAGTACCAGCGGGTGGTCAAGGACTGGGCCGCGAAGCCACTGCAGGAGCTGCCCGGCGGGGAGCTGCTGGCCGGCGCGCAATCGCTGCTGGATGCCGGGACCGTCTACTACACCGCCGTGCAGTCCATCATCCCGCTCGCCGCCACCAGCGAGCTGTCCTTCCGGGCGTTCTACGACAAGCTGGTCCGGCGGGAGGGTGATCCTCCGGCGCAGGCACTGCTCCTCGGCTTCGACAGCGAGCCCATCCGCGCCGAGAAGTCGCTCTACGACCTTGCCGGCTGGGCGCGCAGCGACCCCGGGCTCACGGCGGTATTGCTGGAACGGCCGACGACGGAACTCGCCGAGTGCCAGCGCACCGGTGCGCCACCGGCCGGGGTGGACGACGTCCTGTGGCAGGAGTGGCGGTTCACGTTCCAGGAACATCTGGATCTCTACGGCCACGCCGTCTACAACCTGGACTTCGCCACCCCGGTGCCGGCTGATGACCCCGCCACCCTGCTGGAGACGGTGAAGTTCTACCTGCGCGGCCAGGGCACCGATCCGCATGAGCGCCAAAGGCTCCTGACCGAGCGCCGGGAAGAACTGACCCGTGTTGCGGCGGCCCGGCTGGGACCCCGCCGGCGCGCCGTGTTCTTCCGCCTGCTGCGGTGGGCGCAGGCCACGGCGCCGATCCGGGAGGATGCCCTCGCCGACGTCGGGCTCGCCTGGCCGCTGCTGCGGCGGACACTGCTCGAACTCGGGCGTCGGCTGGTGGCGTCCTCCGTAATCGCCGCCCCGGAAGACGTGTTCTGGCTGCAATTCCAGGAGCTGCTGAGCGCCGTCGAGTTCGGGCTCGCCGCACCCGGCACGGAGGCGGCCGGTGCTGCTACCGTGGCCATCACCGGAACGGCCCGCCCTGTCCGTGCCGACGCCGTCGAGGAACGGCGGATGCTGTGGCGGGGCCAGGCGAAAGCCGCTGCCCCGCAGATGCTTCCGGAGAGCCGGTGGATGGAACGGTCCTTCGGCTCGTGGATGCCGGCCGGATCGCAGCACCAGAGCGGTGACGTCATCAGGGGCGTCGGTGCGAGCTCGGGCCGGGTCAGCGCTCCTGCCCGCGTGCTGTCCGGGCCCCAGGATTTCGGTCAAATGCGGCCGGGCGATGTCCTGGTGGCACGGATTACCACGCCGGCCTGGACATCGCTGTTCGCCATGGCCTCGGCCGTGGTGACGGATGTGGGCGGCCCGCTGAGCCACAGTTCCATCGTGGCCCGCGAATACGGCATCCCCGCTGTCCTCGGCACCGGGGTGGCCACGCAGCGGCTCACCACCGGGCAGCAGGTCCTGGTGGACGGGGACGCCGGCACGGTCACTGTCCTGGCCGCGGACCACGCCACAATCGATGATTCAGCGTCATCAACAAAAAAGTTATTGTGAACTGGTCATATTAAGCCCTAGAATCAACGGCAGGCCGGTGAAGTCCTGACAAGACTGCCGGGTGATTCCTCCCCGGATCCAGGCAAACGCACCGCATACCCACCAGCGAAAATCACGCTTCCTCCTGCCGCCATGCCGCAGGGGAAGTGGGTATTGGGCGCCCCCAGAAACGCAGGAGAACACCATGGCTTTGCAGTCCTACCTCATTGAAGCCGGCGCAATCGACGCCACCGCCGTCCCCCGCGGCGGAAGCTACGTCACCTTGCCCGCCGGACAGGAAGTGTCGCCGCGCCCCGAGGGCAGCTACGTCTCACACCCGGAAGACTTTCCTGAAACTGCCAGCAAGGCGCAGGGCACGTATGTGACCCTCCCCGGCGGTGCGGCCGGGGAAACGGAACTCACCTACACGCGCGTCGGCTGACGCCCGGGCGTTTTGCCCTGACCCGCCGGCAAGCAGCTGATCAGTAGCTGGCCTGGGTTTCGCCGTTGGGCTGCTTTACATACTTCGCGGCGAGGGCTTCGGAGCCCCGTGCAAGAAGGGCGACGTCGGCGCCGACCAGGATGAAGTCGGCTCCGTTGTTGAGGTAGTGCTGTGCGGTGTCCGGGTTGAAGGCGTTGACCCCTGCCGGTTTCCTGGCGGCCTTTGCGGCGGCGAGGCAGTGCTCGACGGCGGCGCGCACCTGGGGGTGTTCCTGCTGTCCCAGCAGGCCCATGGAGGCCGCGAGGTCGGAGGGCCCGATGAAGACGGCGTCGACGCCGTCCACTTTGAGGATGTCTGCGACCGCTTCGACGGCGGCGGTGGATTCGATCTGGACGGTGACGCTGATGGTGCTGTTGGCCCGGTTCAGGTAGTCCGGGACCCGGTTCCACCGTGCTGCCCGGGCCAGCGCGGAGCCGACGCCGCGGACGCCGTGGGGCGGGTAGCGGGTGGCGGCCACGGCGGCTTCGGCTTCGGCCACGGAGTTGACCATGGGGATCAACAGGTTCTGCACGCCGAGGTCCAGGTATTGCTTGATCACAACTGTGTCGTTGACCGGGGGCCGGACCAGGGTGTGGACGGGGTAGCCGTGGATGGCCTGAAGCTGGGCCAGGATGGATTCGAGGCCGTTGGGGCTGTGCTCGGCGTCCACCAGGAGCCAGTCCAGGCCGGAACCGGCGCAGAGTTCGGCGATCAGCGGGCTGCCGGAGCACACCCACATCCCGGCGAGCGGGCGGCCCGTTTCAATGTGTTGTGCGGCGAGGGCGTCGCGGAAGGTGTGGTCTATTCGAAGCGGCACGTGACGCTCCCGAGGGGTCCGTAGTCGGCGTGGACGGTGTCGCCCTTGTAGGCCCAGAGGGGGCGGGTGAAGGAGCCGGCGAGGATGATGTCGCCGGCTTTCAGGGAGTCGCCGTGGGCTGCGATCTTGTTGACGAGCCAGTGGACGCCGTTGGCGGGGTGGTCCAGGACGCCGGCGGCCACCCCGGTTTCCTCCACGGTCTGGTTTTTGTAGAGGATGGCCGAGACCCAGCGGAGGTCCACGGCGTCGGGCTTGACGGGGCGTCCGCCGATGACCATGGCGCCCATGGCGGCGTTGTCCGAGATGGTGTCCACGATGGTCCGGCCTTCCATTTCGATCCTGGAGTCCAGGATCTCGAGGGCCGGGACCACGTAGTCGGTGGCTTTCAGGACATCGAAGATGGTGCAGCCGGGGCCCTTGAGCCCGTCCTTCAGCACGAAGGCCAGTTCCACCTCTACCCGCGGGTGGGTGTACTGGTCCCATTCAACTGTGCACCCGGTTTCGAGGACCATGTCGTCGAAGATGGCGCCGTAGTCCGGTTCGGTGATGCCGGTGGCGGCCTGCATGGCCTTGGACGTGAGGCCGATCTTCCGCCCCACGAGGGTCCGGCCGGCTTCCTCGTTGCGGCGCCGCCACAACTGCTGGACGGCGTAGGAGTCCTCCACCGTCATGCCCGGGTAGCGGGCGGTCAGGCGGGGCACAGGAGTGCGGGTCCGGGCGGCTTCCAGCAGTTCGTCCGCGATGGCCTCAATCGTCTTTGGCTCCAGCATCGGTCAGACCTGCGCTCCCAGCTTGAAACCCTGGGCTTCCCCGGCGGGCCCGGCGTCACCGTCCGTCTTGCGGGTGTAGGAGAAGCCGTCGGCGCCTACGGTGACCGCCATTTCGGATTTTTCCTCGCGTTCGATGACGGGTTGGGGGTTGCCGTCGAGATCCAGGACCAGGGAGGCCTCGGTGTACCAGGAGGGGACCACGGGGTTGCCCCACCAGTCGCGGCGCTGGTTGTCGTGGACGTCCCAGGTGATGGTGGGGTTGTCCGGGTCGCCGGTGTAGTAGTCCTGGGTGTAGATCTCGATGCGGTGCCCGTCCGGGTCCAGGATGTAGAGGTAGAAGGCGTTGGAGACGCCGTGCCGGCCGGGGCCTCGTTCGATCCTGTCGCTGATGCGAAGGGCGCCCATCTTGTCGCAGATCTGGATGATGTTGTGCTTTTCGTGCGTGGCGAAGGCGACGTGGTGCATGCGGGGGCCGTTGCCGCCGGTCAGTGCGGTGTCGTGGACGGTCTGCTTGCGGTGCATCCACGCGGCGTACGTGACGCCGTCGGAATCCTTGATGTCCTCGGAGACGCGGAATCCGAGGTCTTCGAGGTACGCCCGGCCCTTGGGGACGTCGGGCGTGACCTGGTTGAAGTGGTCCAGGCGGACCAGCTCGCCGGCTGAGTAGAGGTCGTAGCGCTGGGTGAGGCGTTCCACGTGCTCGGTCTCGTAGAAGAATTCGTAGGGGAAGCCCAGCGGGTCTTCGACGCGGACGGAGTCGCCGATGCCTTTGGTGAAGCCGTCCTTGCGGCGTTCCACCCGGCAGCCGAGTTCGCGGTAATAGGCTTCGGCGGCGTCCACTTCGGCGGGGGATTTCACCCGGTAGGCGAAGGCTGCCACGGCGGCGATGGGTCCCTTGCGGAGGGCCAGGTTGTGGTGGATGAACTCCTCGAGGGAGCGCAGGTAGATGTTGTTCTCATCTTCCTCGGTGACGTGCAGGCCCAGGACGTCCACGTAGAACGCGCGGGACCTGGCGAGGTCGGTGACCACGATTTCCATGTAGGCGCAGCGGACGATGTCCGGGGCCGGGACAGAAGGGGTGGGAACGAAGTTGGTCATGGGATGCTCTCTTCTTTGAAAGGGGTTTCTTACCCAACTGACTGGCAGTAGTTGTCGTTATGGGGGCCCAAAACGACAACAATTGCGACCTAGTTGGGCTGGTAGGAATCAGGCGCCGAATTTGGGGGTGTGGACGCTGCCGAGGGTGATGTGCACGGCCTGCTGGTCGGTGTAAAAGTCGATGGAGCGGTAGCCGCCCTCGTGGCCCAGGCCTGAGGCCTTGACGCCGCCGAACGGCGTGCGCAGGTCGCGGACGTTGTGGCTGTTCAGCCACACCATGCCGGCTTCGACGTTCTGGGAGAAGTTGTGCGCCCGGGTCAGGTTTTGGGTCCAGATGTAGGCGGCGAGGCCGTACTTGGTGTTGTTCGCCAGGGCGAGGGCTTCGTCGTCGGTGTCGAACGGCGTGATGGCCACGACGGGTCCGAAGATTTCCTCCTGGAAGATCCGGGCGTCGGGCGCGACGTCGGCGAACACCGTGGGTGCGATGTAGTTGCCTTCCGGCAGGTGGTCGGGTCGGCCGCCGCCGGCCAGGAGCCTGCCCTCGCTCTTGCCGATCTCCACGTAGGAAGCCACCTTGTCGTAGTGCTCGGGGTGGACCAGCGCGCCCACCTGGGTCTTGGGGTCGTGGGGGTCGCCCACCACGATGTTCTTGGCCCGGGCGGCGTACTTTTCGCAGAAGTCGTCGTAGATGGCGCGTTCCACGAGGATACGGGAGCCGGCGGTGCAGCGTTCGCCGTTGAGGGAGAAGACGCCGAACAGGGCCGAGTCGATGGCGGCGTCCAGGTCCGCATCGGCGAACACGACGCACGGGGACTTGCCGCCAAGCTCCATGGACAGGCCCTTGAGGTTGGTGGCGGCGTTCCGGAAGATCGTCTGGCCGGTGGTGGTCTCGCCGGTAAAGGAAATCAGCGGGACGTCGGGGTGCTTCACCAAGGCGTCGCCGGCTTCCTCGCCGAGGCCGTTGACCAGGTTGAACACGCCGTCAGGCAGGCCGGCGTCCTTGAAGATCGTTGCCCACAGGGACGCGGACAGGGGAGTGAACTCGGCCGGCTTCAGGACTACGGTGTTGCCGGTAGCCAAGGCTGGAGCGAGCTTCCAGGATTCAAGCATGAACGGGGTGTTCCAGGGCGTGATCAGCCCGGCCACGCCGATCGGCTTGCGGTTCACGTAGTTGATCTGCGAGCCGGGAACCTTCATGGCGTCGTCGAACTGGGCCACAATCAGGTCCGCGAAGAAGCGGAAGTTCTCGGCAGCGCGGAGGGCCTGGCCCTTGGCCTGGGTGATGGGCAGGCCGGTGTCGAAGGTTTCGAGTTCGGCGAGCCGGGCTTCCTGGGCTTCGACGGCGTCGGCGATTCTGTTAAGGACACGGGCCCGTTCGCGGGGTTTCATTCTGGGCCACGGGCCATTCACGAACGCTTCGCGGGCGGCGGCGACAGCAAGGTCGATGTCCTCTTTCTGGCCGGCCGCCGCGGTGGCGTAGTTCGTGTTGGATACCGGGTCCAGGACGTCGAAGGTCTTGCCGCCCACGGAGTCAACGAATTCGCCGTTGATGTAGTGCTGGATGTGGGTGGGCAGGTCCTCGGGAATGTAGTGCTTGGCAGTTTCTGTTGAGGTCGTCATCGTTGAAGTCCTTTACTGGTGCTGAGCTTGCTAACGGGTTTGGGCGAGGTACGCGTCCAGGGTGGCGGTACGGTGCTGGCGGGCTGCCTTTTCGATGGTGTCGGCGTCTGCTCCGGTTTCGATGAGCGTCAGCAGGTTTTCGTGTTCCTCGACGGAGCCAAGGGCGCGTCCGGGGACGAAGCGGAAGGTGGAGGACCGGAGGGCCGCGAGCCGGTTCCAGCCGCGGTGCACCAGGTCCAGGATGTGCGGATTGGGGCAGTGCTCGAACAGGACGGAGTGGAAATCCTGGTTGAGTTTCGTGAACCGGACGGGGTCGAAGTGGTCCAGGCAGTCCCGCATTTCCTCGTTGATGGCGCGTGCCCGGGCGATGGCCTGCCCGTCGATCAGTGGTGCGGACAGCGCGGTGGCGGCCCCTTCCACGATGCTGAGGGTCTGCATGGTGTAGAGGTATTCGGTGGGGTCGATGCCTGCCACGGTGGCGCCGACGTTCCGTTCGAACGTCACCAGCCCCTCAGCCTCGAGCCGGCGGATGGCCTCGCGGACGGGGACCACGCTGACGCCGAGGTCCTTGGCGATGATGCTCAGGACCAGCCGGTAGCCGGGGGTGTAGGTGCCCTCCACGATGCGGGCTTTGACGGCCTGGTAGGCCTGCTCGGACTTGCTGCCGGCAACCACGGTGGCGTCAGTCATTGTGCTTTCCTGCTTCCCACTCCGCGAACCGGGCCTGCCATTCGGTGTTCATCGGGTAGAGGCCGTCCACGCTGTTTCCCTGCTGGACCATCTCGAAGATGAAGGTCTCCTCCTTCTCCTGCCGGATGCAGTCGTCTGCGAGTTCTTCGGCGATGGCGGGCGGGATCACCAGGATGCCGTCGGAGTCGGCCACGATGATGTCGCCGGGCTGCACGGTGGCTCCACCGCAGGCGATGGTGATGTCCGTGTCCCACGGGATGTGTCGGCGGCCCAGCACGGCGGGGTGCGGGTTGGAGAAGTACGTGGGCATTTCCAGGCCGGCCACGGCGGTGAAGTCGCGGACGCCGCCGTCGGTGATGATGGCCGCGGCGCCGCGGACCTGGGCGCGGAGCGCGAGGATGTCGCCCACGGTGCCGGTGCCCTTCTCGCCGCGGGCCTCCATGACCAGGATTTCGCCCTCGTTGACCGAGTCGATGGCCTTCTTTTGGGCGTTGAAACCGCCGCCGTGGGTTTTGAAGAGGTCTTCGCGGTTGGGGACGTAGCGGAGGGTCCGGGCCAGGCCCACCACCTTGCGGTCGGGGCGGGTGGCCTGCAGGCCGTCGATGCTGACGTTGTTCAGCCCGCGCTTGCGCAGCTGCGAGGACAGGGTGGCGGTGGCCACGGATTCGAGTTTGGCTTTCAGTTCCGGGGAGAGGGCAGGCCCGACGGCGGCACCCGCCCCGGGTGCCTCGTCAACGGGTGCGAGCCCCGCGGCCTCGCGGGAACCGTAGGCTTCCTCCCGCTGCACGTCGTCAACCATGGGCCGGGCACCAAAGTCCGCGAACGCCGTCGTGCCTTCCTCCACCGTGGTGGCCAGCCGCCCGGTGGTGAGGCCTCCGTCGCTGCTGCTTAAATCGACAGTGCTGACTTCCACTTCGAGGACGTCGCCCGGCGTGGCCACGGAGGCGCCGGCGGGGGTGCCGGTGAGGATGATGTCGCCTTCCTCGAGGGTAAGGAGCTGGGACAGGTCAGCGACGAGGCGGGCGAACGGGAAGAGCAGGTCTTCGGTGGTGTCGTCCTGGACCAGGTGGCCGTTGTGCCAGGTGCGGATGCGCAGTTTGGCGGGGTCGACGGCGTCTGCCGGGATCAGTGCCGGGCCCACGGGAGTGAAGCCGTCCCCGCCCTTGGACCGGAGGTTGGACCCCTTGTCCGCGTACCGGAGGTCATACACGCCGAGGTCGTTGCTGGCGGTGACCGCGGCGACGTGGCTCCAGGCGTCCTCGATGCTGACGCGGCGGGCGGCCTTCCCGATGACCAGGGCGATCTCGCCCTCGTAGCCGAGCAGCTCGCAGCCGGCCGGGCGCTCCACGGTGCCGCCGCTGAGGGAAAGCGAACTTGAGGGCTTGAGGAAGTACGACGGCTGGGCCGGTGTGCGGCCCCGCTGCGAGGCCCGGCTGGGGTAATTGATGTGCACTGCGATCACCTTGCGGGCTGCTGCCAGGGTGTCGCCGTTGACCTGCTCCAAGACCGTCTCCTCATCAGGTACGAAATCGTATACGATCACTATTCTCCATCCGGCGGCTGCCGTCAACCCCCGGATATCCGGGCATCTTTGCAGCCTTCCGCAGGCTACTTGTCGCCCCCGTCACACGCGGCGTACAGTTGAAGTCAGCTCCTACGTTTCTATTATCGAATGTAGTGTTCTCATATAGAACGCATCCGCAGGCTTTGGTCCACGAGATGACGCAGCGGTCATCCGCCCACAACGAAGTGAGGTAACCCCGTGCAGTTCCATCACCACGGCTATGTATCCGGCGACCCGCGTGTCCAGCCCGCGGCCGGCGTCGGACTCAATCGCCCCGAGGACCTTCCGGATGAGGTGGACGTGCTGATCGTCGGCACCGGCCCCGCCGGGATGCTGGCGGCGGCGCAGTTGTCCCGGTTCCCCAACATCACCACCCGCATCGTGGAACGCCGTCCCGGCCGGCTCGCCATCGGCCAGGCGGACGGCATCCAGGCGCGGAGCGTCGAGACGTTCCAGGCGTTCGGCTTTGCGGAGCGGATCATCGCCGAGGCCTACCGGATTACCGAGATGGCGTTCTGGAAGCCGGACCCGGCCAACCATGCGAACATTGCCCGCGCCGCCCGTGCCGTCGACGATGAAATGGGAATCAGCGAATTCCCGCACCTGATCGTGAACCAGGCCCGCGTCCTGGACTACTTCGCCGAGTACATGGCCAACGCGCCAACCCGGATGAAGCCCGACTACGGCTATGACTTCGTGGGACTTGAGGTGGCCCGCGGCGGCGACCACCCGGTCACCGTCACGCTCCGGCACACCGCCGGCCCGGACGAGGGCAAGGACCGGGTGGTCCGCGCCAAGTATGTGGTGGGGGCCGACGGCGCCCGCAGCAAAGTGCGCCAGGCAATCGGCTGCACCATGGCCGGCGATCAGGCCAACCATGCCTGGGGTGTCATGGACGCACTCGCTGTCACGGACTTCCCGGACATCCGGACCAAATGCGCCATCCAGGCCGCCGAGGGCAGCATCCTGCTGATCCCGCGCGAAGGCGGCCACCTGTTCCGCATGTACGTGGACCTGGGCGAAGTGGACCCCGCCACCCATCACGAGGTCCGCAACACCAGCATCGAGCAGATCATTGCCAAGGCCAACGCCATCCTCCACCCCTACACGCTGGACGTGCGCAATGTTGCCTGGCACAGCGTGTACGAGGTGGGCCACCGGCTCACGGACAGGTTCGACGACGTCCTGCCGGAGGAGCGCGGCACGCGCACCCCGAGGGTGTTCATCACCGGCGACGCCTGCCACACGCACAGCGCCAAAGCAGGCCAGGGCATGAACGTCTCCATGCAGGACGGCTTCAACATTGCCTGGAAGCTGGGCCACGTCCTGGAAGGCCGCAGCCCGGAAAGCCTGCTCAGCACCTACTCCGAAGAACGACAGGTGGTGGCCAGGAACCTCATCGACTTCGACAAGGAATGGTCCACCATGATGGCCAAGAAGCCGGAGGAGTTCGAAAACCCGTCAGACCTTGAGGACTTCTACGTCCGCACGGCCGAGTTCCCGGCCGGGTTCATGACCCAGTACGCGCCGTCGCTGGTGATGGGCTCCGTCGATCACCAGGAACTGGCCAGCGGATTCCCCGTGGGCAAGCGCTTCAAGTCCGCCCCCGTGGTCCGGGTGGGCGACACCAACCCCCTGCACCTGGGCCACCACGCCACCGCAGACGGCCGCTGGCGGATCTACGTCTTCGCCGACGCCGCCCTGCCCGGCACCGGCTCGGCTGCGGACAAGCTGGCCGAGTGGTTCGCTGCCTCGCCGGCTTCACCGCTGGCCGCACCGCCGCCGGACGCCGACCCGGACGCGTGGTTCGATCTGAAGGTCATCTACCAGCAGCCGCACACCGCCGTCGACATCGGTGCCGTGCCCGCGGTCTTCAAGCCGCAGGTGGGGCCGTTCAAGCTCACCGACTACGAGAAGGTCTACGCCACGGACCCCAACGCGGACATCTTCGAGCTGCGCGGCATCGACCGCAGCGGCGCCGTGGTGGTGGTCCGCCCGGACCAGTACGTCGCGAACGTCCTGCCGCTCGGTGCGGCGGATGAGCTCGCAGAGTTCTTCGCTCCCCTCCTGGCAGCGGGCCAGCGCGCAGAGGTCTAGCGTCAGGCAACCGGTTGCCAGGGGTGGGGGGTCGTGTACTACCATTGGCATGCAGCCCGCTCGGCGAGTGCCCCTCTGTGCACGGCCTCCCTCCCTTTTCCGGACCGGGGTCTTCTGCGGCCACCCGCCACGGGTGCCCGGCCGGCCCGCTGCCGATCGGAGGAGGACTTCATTGGCCGAAAATTTGGAAAACAGCCCGGGGGACCACCAGCCGAAATTGGTAATCCAGCGCAGCCAGCTTGGCGGCACGGAACGGCGGCGGCCCGTCCCCGACGGGGAGAACCGTCCGCCCGTTTCCAGTCAGGAATTGAGCAAGGCCAAGGCCGAGCTCGCCGAGGAATCCAAGCCAAAGGTGAACTGGCGGGTGTTCGTCATCGCGTCAGCCATCATCCTGGCGTTTTCCGTCTGGGCCATGCTGGTGCCCGCCAGCGCCCAGGCCACCATGAAGACAGTGGTGGCCTGGATCGCCACGAACGTGGGGTGGTTCTACGTCCTCACCGTCACGGTCGTGATCGGATTCGTCCTGTGGGTGGCGCTGTCCAAGGAAGGCTCCGTCCGCCTTGGCCCGGACCACTCCAGGCCGCAGTACAAGCTCTTCACCTGGGTGGCCATGCTGTTCGCCGCCGGGGTGGGCATCGACATGCTGTTCTACTCCGTGACGGGCCCCATCACCCAGTACATGAAACCGCCCGCCGGTGAAGGGCAGACGGCGGCCGCGGCGCAGGACGCCGTGGTGTGGACCATGTTCCACTACGGCATTGCCGGGTGGGCCATGTACTCGCTCCTCGGCATGGCCATGGGGTACTTCGCGTACCGCTGGGGCATGCCGCTGTCCATCCGCGCAGCCCTGTATCCGTTGCTCGGGAAGCGCGTCCGCGGGGGCGTGGGCGACACCATCGACATCGTCACCCTGGTGGGGACGGTCTTCGGCGTGGCCACGTCCATGGGCATTGGCGTGGTGCTGCTCAACGTCGGCTTCGCCATCCTGTTCGGCCTGCAGGAAGGCATGGCGCTGCAGATCTCCCTGGTGGTTGTGGCCGTCATCCTCACCGTGGCCGCGTGCACCTCCGGCGTGGACAAAGGCATCCGCTGGATCTCCGAGCTGAACATCTGGAGCGCAGCGGCCATGCTGCTCTACATTTTGGTGACCGGGCAGACCTCCTTCCTGCTCAACGCCATGGTTGAAAACATCGGACGCTTCCTGTTCACCCTGCCGGACCGCAACCTGCAGACGTTCGCCTACCAGGACGGCGGCTCGGAATGGATGGCCGGCTGGACCCTCTTCTTTTGGGCCTTCTGGCTTGCGTGGGGTCCGTTCGTGGGGCTGTTCCTGGCCCGGATTTCGCGCGGCCGGACCCTGCGGGAATTCGTCATTGCCGCCATCACCGCCCCGGTGCTGTGCGACTTCCTGATTGTGAGCATCTTCGGTAACAGCGCCATGCACGAGGTCCTGGGCGGGAACGCGGAATTCGCGCAGCTCGCCATGGCCAGCCCGGAAGAGGGCTGGTACGCCCTGCTGAACATGTTCCCGGGCGCCAGCTTCCTGATCGGGCTGGGCACCCTGTCCGGCATGCTGTTCTACCTCACCAGCGCCAACTCCGGCGCGATGGTGATGTCCAACTTCTCCTCATCGATCCCCGATCCCTCGCAGGACGGCGCCAAATGGCTGCGCATCTTCTGGGCGGTCCTGACTGCGCTGCTCACCATCGCCATGCTGGTGGCCGGCGGCGTGACCACCATGGAATACGCCACCCTCATCTTCGCCCTGCCGGTGACAATCATCGCGTGGCTGGTGATGGCGTCCTTCTCCAAGGCCCTGCGGATGGAGCGCGCCGAGCGCGAAGGGCAGGTCCTGCGGCGGCAGTCGACGGCGGCCCACGGAGGGCAGGTGCCGGACCGCACCTGGCGGCAGCGGCTGGCCAACATGCGCGCCTACCCGTCCGTGAAACAGGTGGCACTCTTCATGGAGGGCACCGTGCAGCCGGCCCTCGCGGATGTGGTTAAGGAATTCGCCAGGCAGGGGTATCACGCCACCCTGGACGTGGTGCCGAACCCGGACGCCGGCATTTCCAGCCACGCCCTGGTGGTCAGCATCCCTGAGCACCGCGACTTCCACTACCAGGTGCAGGCGGTGGAAGCGCCGGTGCCTATGTTTGGTGGGCGCATGTCCCGGCAGACGGACATTTACTACCGGGTGGAGGTGTTCGCGCAGACGGGATCCGAAGGCTATGACCTCATGGGCCTGTCCCACCAGCAGGTGATCGATGACGTCCTGGACCGCTACGAGGCGCACCTGGGCTTCCTCACCTACTCCACCCAGCACGACTTTGCGTCAGTGCTCACCCCGCCGGTGGCCACAGGCAGCATGGCGGTGGTGGAACCGGAGGACGGTAAGCGCGCGGAATAGAGCCGGAGCCCGTGCCGGTCCCCGGGCTCAGGCCGCCGGCGTGCGGGCCGCCCGGTGGTCCGCCGCGGCGTACACCCCGAGGATCCGTACCTCGGTAGTGAAGAAGTCCAGTTCCTCGAGCGCCAGCCGGAGGGGAGTGTCCTCCGGGTGCGCTTCGACGTCGGCCATGAACATGGTGGCCGCGAACTCGTCGCCCACCATGTAGCTCTCCAGCCGCGTCATGTTCACGCCGTTCGTGGCGAAGCCGCCCAGCGCCTTGTACAGGGCCGACGGCACGTTGCGGACACGGAACACGAAGCTGGTCACTGCCGGGCCGGGAAGTTCGTCCCGGGCGGGCAGCGCCGTTTCACGGGCCAGCACCACGAAGCGGGTGGTGTTGGAGGGGTCGTCCTCCACCCTGGAGGCCAGCACGTCGAGGCCGTAGATCTGGGCGGCCAGCGGGGGAGCAAGGGAAAGCTTGCGGGGATCGTTCCACTCCGCCACCTCGCGGGCAGACCCTGCGGTATCGCCAGCGATCACGGGTTTGAGGCCGTGCTCGCGGATCAGCTTCCGGCACTGGCCCAGGGCGTGGATGTGGCTGTGGACCTCGGTGGCACCCTCGATGGTGCTGCCCGGGATACCCAGCAGGTCGAAGTGGATGGGCAGGAAGAATTCGCCCACGATCTGCAGGTTGGACTGCGGCAGCAGGATGTGGATGTCCGCCACCCGGCCTGCGATGGAGTTCTCGATGGGGATCATGGCCAGGTCCGCCTCGCCGCTGGAGACCAGTTCAAAGGCGTCCTCGAAGCTGGCGCAGGGGACGCTGTCCATCTCGGGGAACATCTGCTTGCACGCGATATTGGAGTTGGCGCCGGGCTCACCCTGGTACGCAATCTTTTGGGCCATGGTCCGTATGCTTTCACGCGCCGCGGCCCGTTAGGAAAACGGGCCGCGGATACTACATCGGCGTGACGCGCAGCCAGAGGTACTGCCGGGGGAGGAGCGTGACGCCCCCGTCCAGCTGCACCGCAGCTTCGGAGAGAAGGTCGACGGCGGCAGGGGCGAACCCGCCGAACGTTTCCGTGGGCAGCTCCTGGGCGGAGTCGCTGAAGTTGGCCAGGGCCAGCACCCGGGTGCTTTCCGGAGAAGCACCGGGCCGCTGGTACGCCAACACCGAGCGGTTGTGCGTGGCGAAGTCGATCAGCTGCGTGCCCGCCAATTCAGGGGTGCCGGCCCGGACCTCGGCCATCCGGCGGAGCCCCGCGTAGACCGCACCCGCGGGCGTGGAAGGGCTGTTGCGAAGTTTGTACTGCTCCGCCGGATAGTGCGGGCGGTGCACCCAGCGGCTGTCCTCCCCGTGGCCGGGTTCGCCGGCGTAGCCGTAGTCGTTGGTTTGCCCCACCTCGTCGCCCAGGTACAGCAACGGGATGCCGCCGGTGCTGAACGGCACCGAGTGGGCCAGGAGGATCCGTTCCACCGCCTCCGCCGGGTTGTCCTCCAGGCCGCACAGCGACGCCGTCGTCCCTGAAATCCTGCAGTCCCCGGTGCGGGGGTTGTCCTGGAACGGGACGCCACGCGCGAAGCTGCCGGGGAACCGGTTGACGTAGAACGAGTTGAGGAAGCGGCGGTGGTCGAAGCCGTTGATGCCCAGTTCGGCGGCGTCCTCGTCGGCGAAGGTCCAGCCGATGTCGTCGTGGCTGCGGACATAGTTGACCCAGGCGGTGCCGTCCGGGATGTTGTGCCGGCGTTCGAGCGCCTGGGCGAGGAGGGACGCGTCCCGGGTGGCCAGGGATTCCCAGATGAGCGCCATCTGCAGCGGGTTGTAGGAAAGCTGGCATTCGGCGGGGTCGATGTAGAGCGCAACCTCATCGGGGTGCACGATTGCCTCCGACTTGAACAGCAGCGACGGCGCCGCGAGCCGGCACACCGCGTTGAAGGCCCGGAGCAGCGTGTGGGCCTCGGGAAGGTTCTCGCAGGTGGTGCCCAGCTGCTTCCAGATGAACGCCACGGCGTCCATGCGGAGGATGTCCACGCCCTGGTTGGCCAGGAACAGCATCTCGCCCGCCATGGCCCGGAACACGTCCGGGTTCGAGTAGTTCAGATCCCACTGGTAGGTGTGGAACGTGGCCCACACCCAGCGGCCGTCCTCCATGCGGATGAAGGACCCCGGGTGGTTCTCGGGGAAGATCTCCCGGACGTCCTGCTCGAAGGCGTCGGGCATGGTCCGGTCCGGAAAGATCCAGTAGTAGTCGCTGAACTCCGGGTCTCCCGAGGCGGCTTTCCGGGCCCACTCGTGTTCGTCCGAGGTGTGGTTGAAAATGAAGTCCACCACCAGGCTGATCCCGTTGCTGCGCAGCTCGGCGGCCAGTGAACGCAGCTGTTCCATGGTGCCCAGCCTGGGGCTGACCTGCCGGTAGCTGGACACCGCATAGCCGCCGTCCGAATGCGGCTCGGGTGCCAGGAACAGCGGCATCAGGTGCAGGTAGGTGAGGCCGAGTTCCTTGAAATAGGGGATGCTGCTGCGGACCCCTTCCAGGCTCTCCGCGTAGCGGTCCACGTAGCAGACCCCGCCCAGCATGCCGTTGGACTGGAACCAGTGCGGGTTTGCCTCCCGCTCAGTGTCCAGGGCTTTGAGTTCCGGGGCGCGCTCCTGCCAGGACCGGGCGGCCTGGACCACCAGGGCTGCCAGCTGGTCCTGCCAGTCCGCCCGGGTGCCGTACAGCGGACGGAACAGGCCGGCCAGCAGCGGGAGGTACCGGTCCAGCCGCCGCTCAAAGTCAGGGTCCGCGGCCAGGCCCGCCGCACGCTCCCGGGACAGTGCGGCCAGCACAACGTCCCGCGGGATGTCCTGCCCGGCAGTGGGTTCCTCCACCCCGACGGATTCCTGCATGCCACGGCCCCTTCCGGCTTCCACCGGTCCCGCCCAGTCAGCGGCCGCCGGTGTTTGTACCGAAGTATGCCACGTCACACTCCGGCGGCGCGGACTGCTGCGGTGCGGCTTCATGGCAGTACCAGCGCTTCCATGCCCGCCGCGGCATACACAGCGGCGCCCACCACCCCCGCAGAGTTTTCCAGGCTGGCAGGAAGGACCCGCGTGCGCAGGGACAGGCGGGGGAGGAACTCGCTGCTGCACGCCGAAATGCCGCCGCCCAGGATGATGAGGTCCGGCGAGAAGAGGAACTCCACATGCTGCAGGTATTGCTGCAGCCTGACGGCGTACTCCGGCCAGCCCAACCCCTCAATCTCGCGGGCAACGGCGGACGCCCGGGATTCCGCCTTGCAGCCGCCCACTTCCAGGTGGCCCAGCTCGAGGTTGGGCACCAGCCGGCCGTCGACGATGAGTGCCGATCCGATGCCCGTTCCCAGGGTAAGGACCAGCACCGTGCCGGGCACGTCCTGCCCCGCGCCGTATCGGACTTCCGCCAGGCCCGCAGCGTCAGCGTCGTTGACCACGCACACGGCACGTCCCAGCCGGACCTCGAGGAAGGACCGGACATCACACCCGATCCAGCTGCGGTCCATGTTTGCCGCCGACGCCGCCACCCCGTTCCGGACAATCGAGGGGATGGCGACGCCGATGGGCCGGTCCGGAGCCAGGGGTGCCTGGGTTTCGAGCTCGCCGAGCAGCCGGTCCAGGGTGTCCGCCACCGCTTCCACGGTGCCGCCCGCCGGAGTGCGGAGGCGGCGCACGGCGCCGGCGGGGCTGCCGCTGTCAAGGTCGACCACGGCCCCCTTGATCCAGGTCCCGCCGACGTCGATCCCCAGCCCGAACCCCACGGCTAGGCCTGCAGCCAGGCGGTGGCCGCGCCGGGCAGTTCGCCGCCGTCAACCGGTGAGCTGGCCACCAGCAGGCGGCCGGCGGGCAGTGCGAAGGGCTCGGTGCCGAAGTTCGTTACCGAGGTCCAGCCGTTGGGCCGCCGGAAGGCCAGCACGTCATCCCGCCCGGTTTCCAGCCATTCCAGCGTCTCTTCTGACTGCAGTTCCCACCGCAGGGACAGCGCCCGGCGGTAGAGGGACAGGGTGGAGTCCTCCCGGTTTTCCTGGGCTTCCACCGAGGCGCCGGCGAACCATTCGGGCTGTGGCAGGTGCGAACCGCCCGGACCAAACCCGAAGGAACTGCCGCCTGCGCTCCAAGGCAGCGGGACGCGGCAGCCGTCGCGGCCGATTTCGACGCCCTTGTTGCGGAAGAAGGACGGGTCCTGGCGGTCGGAATCGGGGATTTCGCTGCCGACTTCCTGCAGTCCCAACTCCTCGCCCTGGTACAGGTAGGCGGATCCGGGAAGGGCGAACATCAGCAGCGATGCGGCACGGGCGCGGCGCAGTCCCAGCTCGATATCCACGTCTTCCTGCCGGCCGCCCTCAAGCAGCCAGCGCTTGCCGGCCTGGCCGGCCATGATCTCCCCCTCCGCCGACGACCCGGAGACGGGGAGCCCGTAGCGGGTGGCGTGCCGGACGACGTCGTGGTTGGAAAAGACCCAGGTGGACGATGCGCCGGATGCCTCGGCTTCGGCGAGGTTCCTGGTGACGGTCCTGCGGAACTGTCCGGCGTCGAAATCTGCCTGCAGGAGGTCGAAGTTGAAGGCCTGGCCCAGACCGTCCGGGCTGGCGTACCTGGCGCGGCGGTCCGCGTGCACCCAGGCCTCGGCGACGGCGGTGCGCGGCGGGTTGTACTCGTTGAAGAGCGTGCGCCACTCGGCGTAGATGCCGTGGACTTCGTCGCGGTCCCAGTACGGGTGCTCGCCGGCAAGGTAGAGCGCTTCGCCCCCGGCCTCGAGGTCAGCTTTGGAGGGCAGGGTTCCCTCGAGGTTCTTGGTGAGCGCGTGGGCGACGTCGATGCGGAAGCCGTCCACGCCGCGGTCGGACCAGAAGCGGAGGGTCTTCAGGAAGTCCGCGCGGACCTCCGGGTTGTCCCAGTTGAAGTCGGGCTGTTCCTTGGCGAAGATGTGCATGTACCACTGACCCGGGGTCCCGTCCGGTTCGGTGATGCGCTCCCACACGGGGCCGCCGAAGACGGAGTCCCAGTCCGACGGCGGCAGCTCACCGTCCTCACCCAGGCCGTCCCGGAAGATGTAGCGGCTGCGGGCCGCGGACCCCTTGGGCGAGGCCAGGGCTTCGCGGAACCACTCGTGGCGGTCGGAGGAGTGGTTGGGCACGATGTCAACGATCAGCTTGATTCCTGCCGCGTGCAGGGCGGCGGCCATGGCGTCGAAGTCGTCGAGCGTGCCCAGCTTGGGGTCCACGTTGCGGTAGTCGTCCACGTCGTAGCCGCCGTCGGCAAGGGCGGAGGGGTAGAAGGGGCTCAGCCACACCGCGTCGACGCCCAGTTCCATCAGGTAGGGGACCTTCGCGGTGATGCCGTTGAGGTCGCCGATGCCGTCACCGTTGGAGTCGGCGAAGCTGCGGGGATAGATCTGGTAGACGGAAGCCTGGCGCCACCAGTTGGGATCGTCCTGGAAGGTGGCGGCGGTGCGGGGTGCCGTGATGGCGGTGGTGGTCACGAAGGTTCCTTTTAAGTCTGGGGTTCTGTGGGTGGGGTCCGGGCGGGAAAGTTACTTGACGGCGCCCTGGGTGAGGCCGGACATGACCCAGCGCTGGGTGAACAGGTAGACCACGATGGCCGGTGCCATGGCCATCAGGTACGAGGCGAACGCCACGTTGTAGCTGTTGCTGAACTGCGTCTGGAAGATCTTCTGCAGTACCGGAATGGTCTGCATTTCGGGGTCGGAAATGATGAGCGAGGGCATCATGAAGTCGTTCCAGGAGCCGATGAAGGCGAAGATGCCCACCGTGGCGCTCATGGGCCCGAGCAGCGGGAAAATAAGCCGCCAGAACACCTGCCACGTCCCGGCGCCGTCCATGCGCATGCTTTCCTCCAGCTCGAGCGGGATGGAACGGAGGAACGCCGTGAACAGCATGGTGTTGAACGCCAGGGCAAAGACGATGTGCAGGATGGCAACGCCGAGCGGGTTGTCCAGTCCCACCAGGCCCGTGAGCTGGATCTGCGGCAGTGCCACCACGGGGAACGGGATGAACATTGCCGCGAGCAGGTAGAAGAAGGACCAGCGGAAGAGCTTGCGGTCCCAGTTCCTGACGATTGCGTACGCTGCCAGGGCGGACACCACGATCTCCCCCACCACAGCGATGACGGATACGAAGACGGAGATCGCAAAGCCGCGGGAAAAGTTGGTCAGGGTCCAGGCCTGGACAAAGCTGTCAAAGGTCAGCGGGCTGGGCAGCGAAAACGCGTTGCCGTCGACGGCCTGGCCGGTGGTCTTGAACGCCATGCTGACCGTGACGTACAGCGGGACGAGCACGCCGAGGGTGCAGACGATCAGGATGGCGGTCGCCGGCCAGTTGGTGCGCTCCTGGCCGCCGCCGAACCGCCGCTTCCCGGTGGCCGAGGGTTTTGCTGGGATGGTGCGGGTCGCGGTGCTCATGCTGCGAGCCCTCCTTTGCCACGGGTGAAGCGGAGCTGGATGAGTGCGATGGTGACGCTGATCAGGAAGAAGATCACGGCGTTGGCCATCTGGTAGGCGTAGTCGCCGCCTTCGAAGCCGCGGAAGATCGCCATGGCCACGCTGCGCGTGGAGACTCCGGGGCCGCCGTCGGTCAGGCCCACGATGATGTCGTAGGTGTTGAGGTAGTTCTTGAAGCCCAGGACCATGTTGATCACGGCGTACCCGGCCACCAGTGGCAGGGTGATGTGCCGGAGGTTGTGCCAAGGGGTTGCGCCGTCGATGGAGCTTGCCTCGTAGACCTCCGGGGAAACGGTGAGGAGCCCTGCGATGTAGATCAGCATGGCGCTCGGAATCGACTGCCAAGCCGTGACCAGGACGATCGCCAGCCAGGCAAGGTCGGGGTTGGCCAGGATGCTCGTGGCGAGCGGCTCGATGCCCAGGCTCTGGCCCGCCAGCGGCAGCGAATTCGAGAAGAGGTACTGGAACACGAAGGCGATCACGATGCCGGATATCACCATCGGGATCACGAACACGGTGCGCAGTGCGGCGCGGAAGCGGATGCGGGACGTGAGCCCCAAGGCCAGGAAGAAGGCCACAACGTTCACCAGGATGACCGTCACGAGCGAGAAGGCGAGCGTGAAGCCGTAGGATCCGAGGATCCCGTCATCCCGGAACACGGCGATGAAGTTCCGGATGCCGATGAATTCGAAGTCGCCGAACCCCACGGAGTTGGTGAAGCTGTAGACGAAGCCCAGCACGGCGGGCAGCGTGACGGCGAGCGTGAAGATCGCCAGGGACGGAAACAGGAAGAAGTAGTAGAGCGGGTCAACCCGGCGTTTGCGCGTCCGTGGCGGGTTTGCCGCTGCTGGGGGCGCTGTCACCACCGCCGCGGTGGAAGGTCTCGTCATTGATGACATGGATGGTCCTCGTTTCGTGCCTTGGTCTGTGGGGTGGTTACGCGCGGAATGCCAGGCGCGCCCAGTCGGCGTCCATCCGGCGCAGGGTGCCCTCGGCATCGGCGCCGCCGATGATCGACTGGATGTAGTTGGCGGCGGGAATGGTGTTGGGGATGAACTGTGACGCGCCCATGTAGAAGCGGCCCTCGTCGTAGTACTTCTGCATTTCCACGATCCTGGGGTCGGTGACCGGCGGGGCATCCTTGACCGTTCCGAAGCCCAGGAATTTGGCGTTGTAGGTGTCTTGGATCTCCGGCTGCATCAGGTACTGGATGAAGGCGCGTGCCCCCTGCTGTCCGTTCGCGACCTCGGGGACCCAGAGTGAAAGGTCGATGTTGACGCGGACCTTGAGGTCGGCGGAATTGTCGGTTACCGGCAGGGGGAAGGTGCCAAGGTCGACGTCGGTGCCGGCCTTTTCGATTTCGCCGAAGGCCCACGGCCCCTGGAAGTACATGGCTGCCTGCCCCTGCGCCATGGCGGTGTTGCCGTCCCCGTAGCCGCGGCTGGCGGCATCGGCGTTGACGTACTTCTTCAGCTGGACCATGCGGCGGACGGGTTCCAGGAGTGTTTTCTGGAAGGAGACCTCGGAAACCGGTCCCACCTTCTCGCCCGTTTCGTGCATCGACTGGTAGAAGCCGCGAACATCGACCATCCCGCCCACGGTGTAGTCGAACAGGCCCTGCGCGATGGTCCAGGGATCCCGGAAGGTGCCGTAGATCGGAGTGATCCCCGCGGCCTTGAGCCGTTCGCAGACGTCAATGAGTTCGTCCCAGGTGGTGGGCACCGAAAGGCCGTTCGCCTCGAAGATGCGCCGGTTGTAGATGACCGACGCCGCCATGACCGAATAGGGGATCACGCTGGTGCGGCCCGGGTAGGTGGGGTACCAGTTGGTGAGGTCGAGGACGTCGCCGCGGATGGTTGCAGCTTCCGGGAGGTCGGCCAGGTCCGAGAGGGCGCCGCGCTCCATGAACCGCGCCATCTCCAGGTTGTAGTTGAGGCAGCCAAGGTCCGGCGGACTGCTGCGGACGAAGCTGGCAGAGAGGTTCGTTGCCATGTCGTGCAGGACGCGGAAGCGGTCCTGCGACGCCGTGAATTTCGCTGTGAGGTCGCGGAAGTAGGGGACCGCTTCGGGTTTGGACTGGTGGAACGTGATGGTGGGCTGGGCTCCGGCCGGGCTGCACGCCGCAAGCCCGAAAGCGGCCAGCGAGCCTCCGGCGGCGGCAAGGAAAGTGCGCCGGGAGACTCGTGTCCCGGCGGACGGCAAAGGTGGCAACATCGGCTCCTAAGAGGGGGTCAATCGGAATTTATTTGGATCTTATATTTAGGTCCTATACGAGGATGGGGGACGCAGGGGCTATCGTCAAGGGGTGGACGGAACTACGGCGAGCTCGACGCAACTGTTACGGCAGATCAACTCCGGGGCGCTGCTGCGCTTCGCCCTGCAGGAACAGGTGTTCACGGCGGGGGAAGCCATGGGGGCCACCGGGCTCACCCGTGCCACGGTGTTGGGCGTCTGCGACGGCCTGGTCGACGCCGGATGGCTGGAGGAAGTGACCGACGGCGGCGAGGCCGGACGTGCGCTTAAAGGCCGGCCTGCGCGCCGCTACCAGCTGCGCGAGGCCGCAGGGGTTGTGGTGGGGCTCGACGCCGGCGAAGGCCACCTCACCACCATCGTGGCGGACCTCCGCGGCCGTGAGCTCGCCAAGCGGCGCCAAAGCATCGACTCACACGCGGTGGGACGCGCCGGCCGTGTTGCCGGCGCGCAGGAACTGATCCACCAGGCGCTGGCAGATGTGGGCTGCGACGCCGGCGACGTGCTGCTGACCGTGGTGGGAGTACCCGCACCGGTGGATGCGGACGGCAGGTCTCCCGGGGCCGGGGAATTCTGGCAGCTGATGAATTCCGGGTTTGACCGGCACCTTGAGGGCGCAGTCACCATCGAAAACGACGCCAACCTCGCAGCCATCGCCGAGCACGCGCAGGAGCCGTCAGCCAATGTGGCAACCCTGTTGTCGGGGGAGCGGTTCGGTGCCGGCCTGATCGTCGATGGGCGCCTGCTGCGCGGACGCCGGGGCGGCGCCGGCGAGATGCGGTTCCTGGACATCCTTTCCGACAGCAAGCTCGAGCCGGAGGAGGGGACCTCGGACGGGTTCGGGGCGCTGGCCCGGAAATGGGCACGCAAACTGATCCGTTCCTATGACGGAGAAACCTCGCTGCGCCGGATCCCCGAAGAGGACATCAACGCGGAGGACGTCTTCCAGGCGGCCCGCGAGGGGGATCCGCTGGCACTGGACATCATCGCCAGGCTCGGCGCCCGGCTGGCACGGATCGCCGTGGTGCTCTCCAGCCTCCTGGATATCGAGCGGGTGGTCATAGCGGGCGGGATCTCGCGTGCCATTGAGCCGGTCCTGGAGCACGCGCGCTCGCTGCTGCCGGCAGACTCCGGCCTGCCCCTTCCGGACCTCGTTGCCAGCACCTTCGGGGCGGAGGCTGTGGTCCAGGGGGCCATTGAATCGGCACTGACGCAGTTCAGGCGCGAACCCACGGCGTTCCTGCCGCGGGCAGCCCGCCCCTGACGTGCCCACCCTGCGCTGGGGCATCGCAGCTGAGGGAAATCGTCCGGTTCGGGTCCGACTGCCCGTACACTGGCCACCATGTCATGCCGCATCAGTGAACTGGTCCTGAACTGCAACGATCCCGAGCTGCTGGCGCGGTTCTGGCGCGAGGTCCTCGGCTACGTGGAGCTCGACCGTGAAGACGGCTACATCGAGATCGGGCCTCCCGACGGGTTCGGCGGACTGCAGCCCACCATCATCCTGAGCCCCAGCAGCAATCCGCGCACCGGCAGGCTGCCGCTGCATATCGACGTCAACCCGGTGGACCGGGACCAGGCCGCCGAGCTGGAACGCCTGCTGGCCCTGGGCGCCCGGCGCGCCGATGTGGGGCAAACCGGCGACGAAAACTGGCACGTCCTGCAGGACCCCGAGGGCAACGAGTTCTGCCTCCTGCGCAAGCGCCTGGACCCGTAGCACCCGGACCCGTAGGGCCCCGCCCTCCGAACGCCCGAACGCCCGGACCCGGGGCGCGGGTCCGGTATCCGCGCCTACAGCACGCTGCGGATGGCCTGCTCGAAGCTGGTGACGTGCTCCAGGGCGAGCTTGCCCGCCCGCTCGGAATCGCCGTCGGCCACTGCTTCGAGCAGTTCAACGTGCTCGGCAATGTGCGATGACACGGACGGGACCTTCTCCAGCACCATGCACCAGATGCGGGTGGCCAGATTGTCGTAGCGGATCAGGACGTCTTCCAGGTGCGCGTTGGCCGCGGCCCGGTAGATCAACCGGTGGACCTTGATGTCATAGCGCATCAGGTCGTAGGGGTCGTCGTCGCCGTCCATACCGGCAATTGCGGCGGCGGTTTCCCGGATCTCCGCCCGCAGTGCCGGTGTTGCCAGCTTGGCTGCCCGTTTGGCCGCCAGTGGCTCCAGCGACTCACGCAGCTCGGAGACATCTGCAAGTTCGGTGATGTCCACGATGGTGGCGAACGTTCCGCGGCGGGGGTAGGAAACCACCAGGTGGTCGCTTTCCAGGCGCTTGAGGGCTTCCCGCACGGGGGTGCGTCCGATGCCCAGCTCGGCCGCCAGCTTGCCGTCGTTAATTGCTTCGCCGGGGCGGATTTCCAGCATGATCAGGCGGTCCCGCAGATGCCGGTACGCCCGCTCGGCGAGTGAGAGGTCTTCATCGCCGGCGATGGAGTTCTCCAGCATTACGCCCATGTTGAGCTCGCTTCCATGGTGACTATTGACTACTACGTGATCTGGAACATACTATTACGTCAGTTCTAATATATCAGTTACAGATCAGTTACGGATCAGGACTTTCAGGTTTAGAAGGAGAAACATGCAGGACGCACTCAATGCCTCGCTCGCAACGGTAGACGCCGACGTCGCCGCCGCCGTTGCACAGGAACTGCACCGCCAGCAGTCCACCCTGGAAATGATCGCCTCGGAGAACTTCGCTCCCTCGGCAGTGATGGAGGCACAGGGCTCGGTCCTCACCAACAAGTACGCCGAGGGCTACCCCGGCAAGCGCTACTACGGCGGCTGCGAGCACGTTGATGTGATCGAACAGCTGGCCATCGACCGGGTCAAGGCACTGTTCGGTGCCGAATTCGCCAACGTCCAGCCGCACTCCGGCGCGCAGGCCAACGCCGCAGCCATGTTCGCCCTGCTCAACCCGGGCGACACCATCCTGGGCCTGTCCCTCGCCCACGGCGGACACCTCACCCACGGCATGAAGATCAACTTCTCCGGCAAGCTCTACAACGTGGTCCCGTACCACGTCCGCGAGGACGACCTCCGGGTGGACATGGCCGAGGTGGAAGCCCTGGCCCTGGAGCACAAGCCCAAGCTGATCGTTGCCGGCTGGTCCGCCTACTCCCGCCAGCTCGACTTCGCTGAGTTCCGCCGGATCGCCGACCTGGTGGGCGCCTACCTGATGGTGGACATGGCACACTTCGCCGGCCTCGTGGCCGCGGGCCTGCACCCGAACCCCGTCCCCTACGCGGACGTGGTCACCACCACCACGCACAAGACCCTCGGCGGCCCCCGCGGCGGCGTCATCCTCGCCAAGGAGGAGTACGCCAAGAAGATCAACTCCGCCGTGTTCCCCGGCCAGCAGGGCGGCCCGCTGGAGCACGTGGTGGCCGCCAAGGCCGTGGCCTTCAAGCTCGCCGCAACCCCTGAATTCAAGGAGCGCCAGGAGCGCGTCCTGCAGGGTGCCCAGCTGCTGGCCGAACGCCTCCTGCAGCCGGACGTCCAGGAAGCCGGAATCTCCGTGGTCAACGGCGGCACCGATGTGCACCTGGTCCTCGTTGACCTCCGGCACTCCGAACTCGACGGCCAGCAGGGCGAAGACGCCCTCCACCACATCGGCATCACGGTCAACCGCAACGCCGTCCCGTTCGACCCCCGCCCGCCGATGGTCTCCTCGGGCCTCCGCATCGGCACCCCCGCCCTCGCCGCCCGCGGCTTCGGCGCAGCCGAATTCGCCGAGGTTGCGGACATCATCGCGACGGCGCTCATCGCCTCCGCGTCCACGGGCACCCTGCCCGGGGACACCGCCGTCGAACTCCGCGCACGCGTTACGGCACTTGCCGGGCAGTTCCCCCTTTACCCGCATCTTTCCTACAACAGCAGCGACGCCGGCCTGGCCGGTGCAGAAGCAGACCTGATTGGAGCAACCCAGTGAGCGCCCCCCACCTCCCCGAACACCCGGAATTCCTCTGGCGCAATCCGGAACCCAAGTCCTCCTACGACGCCGTGATCGTCGGCGGCGGCGGGCACGGTCTGGCCACCGCATACTTCCTGGCCAAGAACCATGGAATGACTAACATCGCGGTCCTGGAAAAGGGCTGGCTGGCCGGCGGCAACATGGCCCGCAACACCACCATCATCCGTTCCAACTACCTCTGGGACGAGAGCGCCGCCATCTACGAGCACGCCCTCAAGCTCTGGGAAATCCTGCCCGAGGAACTCGAGTACGACTTCCTGTTCAGCCAGCGCGGCGTGATGAACCTGGCCCACACCCTGGGCGACGTGCGCGAAAGCATGCGGCGCGTGG
Source organism: Pseudarthrobacter sp. 10T415 (assembly GCF_056394175.1). Taxonomy (NCBI): domain Bacteria; kingdom Bacillati; phylum Actinomycetota; class Actinomycetes; order Micrococcales; family Micrococcaceae; genus Pseudarthrobacter; species Pseudarthrobacter sp. 10T415. Next base: position 131,012 of record NZ_JBFTHJ010000004.1, read on the forward strand.
GCGCCAACAAGCTCAACGGCGTTGACGCTGAATGGCTGGACCCGCAGCAGGTCAAGGAACTCTGCCCCATCCTGAACATCAGCGACAACATCCGCTACCCGGTCATGGGCGCCACCTACCAGCCCCGTGCCGGCATCGCCAAGCACGACCCTGTTGCCTGGGCCTTCGCCCGCAAGTGCGACGAGCTGGGCGTGGACATCATCCAGAACTGCGAAGTCACCGGCTTCCTCAAGGACGGCGACCGCGTGGTGGGCGTCAAGACCAGCCGCGGCACCATCAACACCGAAAAGGTTGGCCTCTGCGCCGCCGGCCACAGCTCGGTCCTGGCCGAGATGGCGGGCTTCGAGCTCCCCATCCAGTCCCACCCGCTGCAGGCACTGGTTTCCGAACTGCACGAGCCCGTCCACCCCACGGTGGTCATGTCCAACCACGTCCACGTGTACGTTTCGCAGGCGCACAAAGGCGAACTGGTCATGGGCGCCGGCGTGGACTCGTACAACGGCTATGGCCAGCGCGGCTCCTTCCACGTGATCGAGCAGCAGATGGCGGCCGCCGTCGAGCTCTTCCCCATCTTCGCCCGGGCCCACGTGCTCCGGACCTGGGGCGGCATCGTGGACACCACCCTGGACGCCTCGCCGATTGTTGGCACCACCCCGGTGGAGAACATGTTCGTGAACTGTGGCTGGGGGACCGGCGGATTCAAGGGCACCCCCGCGGCAGGCATGACCTTCGCGCACACCATCGCCACCGGCGCCCCGCACAAGCTGAACGCGCCGTTCTCCCTGGAACGCTTCGAAACCGGCGCGCTCATCGACGAGCACGGCGCCGCCGCCGTGGCCCACTAGCCGCTGCCACGAGATAAGGACTAACGCACATGCTGCTGATCCCATGCCCCAACTGCGGCCCGCGGGACGAAACCGAATTCCACTACGGGGGACAGGCCCACGTCGCCTACCCCGAGAACCCCAACGAGCTCAGCGACACGGAGTGGTCCCGCTACCTCTTCTACCGCAGCAACACCAAGGGCACCTTCGCCGAACGCTGGGTCCACAGCACCGGCTGCCGCCAGTGGTTCAACATGCTCCGCGACACCGTGAGCTACGACATCCAGGCGATCTACCCGATGGGAGCGCAGCGGCCTGACCGGGCCGGCACCACCGGCGCCGAGTCCGGTACCGCCAGCCTTGCCGCGGACAGCACCACCACCGGGACCGCCGCGCCCAGCATCTCAGGCACCAGCCTTTCCTCCACCACTGCAGCCCCGGAAGGAGCCACCAAGTGACCTCCCAGAACGCCCGCCTGGCCACCGGCGGCCGCATCGACCGCACCATCTCCTGGCGCTTCACCGTGGACGGCGAGGAGTTCACCGGCCACCCCGGCGACACCCTGGCCTCCGCACTGCTCGCCAACGGACGCATCGCCGCCGGCAACTCGCTCTACGAGGACCGCCACCGCGGCATCATGTCCGCAGGTGTTGAAGAAGCCAACGCCCTGGTCCGCGTGGAAGCCCGCTTCCCGGGCCACGTGGCCGAATCCATGCTCCCGGCCACCACCGTTTCCCTCGTTGACGGGCTCCAGGCCCTCCAGCTCAACGGCCTGGGCAAGCTGGATCCGGCCGAGGACCGCGCCGAATACGACAAGAAGTACGTCCACACCGACGTCCTGGTGATCGGCGGAGGCCCCGCAGGACTCGCTGCTGCCCGCGAAGCAGTCCGCACCGGTGCCCGCGTCATGCTGCTCGATGACCAGCCCGAACTCGGTGGATCCCTGCTCTCCGGTTCCACGGCCGAGGGCCTGGCCGAAACCATCGAAGGCAAGCCCGCCCTGGAATGGGTGGCTGACGTCGAGGCTGAACTGGTTTCCGGCGCGGAATCCACGGTCCTGAACCGCACCACCGCGTTTGGCGCCTACGACGCCAACTACGTCATCGCCGTCCAGAACCGCACCGACCACCTCACCACCCCGGCAGCACCCGGCGTCTCCCGCCAGCGGATTTGGCACATCCGTGCCAGCCAGGTGGTCCTCGCCCCCGGAGCGCACGAGCGTCCCCTGGTGTTCGAGAACAACGACCGTCCCGGCATCATGCTTGCTTCGGCTGTCCGCAGCTACCTGAACCGGTACGCAGTTGCCGCCGGCAGCCGCGTGGTCATCAGCACCACCAACGACAGCGCCTACGCCACCGCCGCGGACCTCGCCGCCGCCGGCGTCAAGGTTGCAGCCGTCGTCGACGCCCGCCCGAAGCTGACCGACGTGGCGAGCGCCGCCGTCGAATTCGGCATACGGGTGCTGATCGGCAGCGCCGTGGCCAACACCTCGGCTGATTCCAGCGGTCGTTTGGACGGCGTCACCGTCCGCAGCATCAACGACGACGGCGAACTCACCTCCGGCGTGGAGCAGATCGCAGCAGACCTGCTGGCAGTGTCCGGCGGCTGGAGCCCGCTGGTCCACCTGCACTCGCAGCGCCAGGGCAAGCTGCGCTGGGACGACGAGCTGGCAGCCTTCGTGCCCAGCACCGAGGTTCCCAACCAGCAGACCATCGGCGCCGGCCGAGGCTCGTTCGCCACCGCCGACTGCCTCGCGGAGGGCATCTCCGCCGGCGCGAAGGCAGCGATCGCCGCGGGCTTCGAATCCGCCGTCGAGCCTTCCGTGTTCGGTGAGCCCAAGGCCTCTGCCCCCACCCGCCAGCTCTGGCTGGTACCGGGGGAGAGCGGCACTCCGGACGACTGGCACCACCACTTCGTTGACTTCCAGCGCGACCAGTCCGTGGCGGACGTCCTCCGCTCCACCGGTGCCGGCATGCGTTCCGTGGAGCACATCAAGCGGTACACCTCCATCAGCACCGCCAACGACCAGGGCAAGACCTCCGGCGTGAACGCCATCGGTGTGATCGCGGCGGCACTGCGCACGGCCGGCGAGGCTTCCCGGGGCATCGGCGACATCGGCACCACCACCTACCGCGCACCGTTCACCCCGGTGGCCTTCGCGGCATTGGCCGGACGCCAGCGCGGTGAGCTCTTCGATCCCGCCCGCATCACCTCGATCCAGCCGTGGCACGTTGCCAAGGGTGCGTTGTTTGAGGACGTCGGGCAGTGGAAGCGTCCCTGGTACTACCCGCAGGGCGGGGAGGACATGGACGCCGCAGTGCTGCGCGAATGCGCCGCCGTCCGCGACTCCGTGGGCTTTATGGACGCCACCACCCTGGGCAAGATCGAGATCCGCGGCAAGGACGCGGGCGAGTTCCTGAACCGCGTCTACACCAACGCCTTCAAGAAGCTGGCCCCGGGCTCGGCACGCTACGGCGTCATGTGCCTGGCTGACGGCATGATCTTCGACGACGGCGTGACCCTCCGGCTCGATGAGGACACCTTCTTCATGACCACCACCACCGGCGGTGCCGCGAAGGTGCTGGATCACCTGGAGGAATGGCTGCAGACCGAATGGCCTGAGCTGGACGTCCAGTGCACCTCGGTGACGGAGCAGTGGAACACCATCGCCGTCGTGGGACCCAAGTCCCGCGAAGTCCTCGCCAAGGTGGCCCCGGAACTGGCCGCCAACGGCGGACTCGAGGCCGGGAACTTCCCGTTCATGACCTTCCGCGAAACCACCCTCGCCTCCGGCGTCCGGGCCCGGGTCTGCCGGATCTCGTTCTCCGGCGAACTCGCCTACGAGATCAACGTTCCGGCCTGGTACGGCCTGAACACCTGGGAGTCCGTGGCCGCTGCCGGCGCCGAATTCAACATCACCCCGTACGGCACCGAAACCATGCACGTGCTGCGCGCCGAGAAGGGCTACCCGATTGTCGGGCAGGACACCGACGGCACCGTCACCCCGCAGGATGCCGGCATGGAGTGGATCGTCTCCAAGGCCAAGGAGTTCATCGGCAAGCGTTCCTACTCCCGCGTGGACGCCCAGCGTGAAGACCGCAAGCACCTGGTCAGCGTCCTCCCCGTGGACCGCACGCTGCGGCTGCCCGAAGGCACCCAGCTGGTGGAAAAGGGACGCTCCACCAACCCCGCCTACGGCCCCGTGCCGATGGAAGGGTTCGTCACCTCCAGCTACCACAGCGCAGCGCTGGGCCGTTCGTTCGGCCTGGCCCTGATCAAGAACGGACGCAACCGCATCGGCGAAACGCTGATTGCCGCCGCCGGCGACCAGCTGGTGGACGTGGTTGTTGCAGAGACAGTGCTTTTTGACTCCGAAGGGACCCGCAAAGATGGCTGAGACAGCAGCTTCCCCCACCCCCGCAAAGACTCCGACGGACAATGACCTCGCGGTCCGCACCAGCCCGGCCGGAGTGCTCCGGGACGCCTTCGCGGCCGGCTCGCTGGCCGGAACCGTTGAAATCTCCGAGCTCCCCTTCCTTACCATGGTGGGGATCCGGGTGGCCGCAGGCTCCGACGCTGCGCAGCGCATCGCCGCCGTGACCGGTGGCCTGCCCGCCGGTTCCGGCGCGGTGGCCGGCAGCGGCGACACCTCCGTCCTGTGGCTTGGCCCGGCCGAGTTCCTGGTGGTTGCGCCAACCGAAGCCCACGAGTCCCTGGGCGGTGGCCTGATCCAGGCGCTGCGGGACGCCCTGGGCGGCGATTCCGGCCAGGTGGTTGACCTCTCGGCCAACCGCACCACCTTCGAACTGACCGGCCCGCAGGCCCGCTCCGTCCTCGAAAAGGGCTGCTCGCTGGACCTGCACCCCCGCGTCTTCAAGGCCGGCACCGCGTACTCCACGGAAATCGGGAACATCCCCGCCCTCCTGTGGAAGACCGGCGAGGAGTCCTTCCGGGTCTTCCCGCGGGCCTCGTTCGCCGAGTTCCTGGGCCGCTGGCTCCTGGACGGCATGCGGGAGTACGCCTCGCCAGAGGTCCCCTGATGGCGCTCAGCGTCCTTGACCTCTTTTCTGTCGGCATCGGGCCCTCCTCGTCACACACGGTGGGCCCGATGCGGGCGGCAAAGCTCTTCGCGGATGGTCTGAAGGGCGACGGCCACCTAGCCTCCACCACCCGGGTCCAGTCCGAACTGTTCGGCTCCCTGGGCGCCACCGGCCGCGGCCACGGCTCAGACAAGGCAGTGGTGCTGGGGCTGCAGGGCCTGGAACCGGAGACGGTCAACACCTTCACCGCCGACGACCAGGTGGCTGCCGCGGCACTCAATGCTGAACTCCAGATCGCCGGGACCCACCGGGTGGACTTCAACTGGGAAGAGGACGTTGTCCTCCACCGGCGCAAGTCCCTCCCCGCACATCCCAACGGCATGACGTTCCGGGCGCTGGACCACACCGGTTCCGTGCTGAGCGAACGGAGCTACTACTCCATCGGCGGCGGCTTCGTGGTGGACGGCGACGCCGAGGGCGCGGACAAGGTGGTGGCGGATGACACCGTGCTGCCGTACCCGTTCTCCACGGCTGACGAACTCCTGGAGATCTGCAGCCGCGAAGGCATGTCCATCTCCGACGTCATGCTCGCCAACGAGCTGACCTGGCGCAGCGAAGCGGAACTCCGGGAGCAGTTGCTGGGCCTCTGGGCCGTCATGAAGGAATGCGTGGAGAACGGCTGCAACGCCGAAGGCATCCTCCCCGGCGGCCTGAAGGTCACCCGGCGGGCGCCCTCGCTGTTCCGCACCCTGACTGCCTCCGCCGCTTCGGCGGAGGCGTCCGCCAAGGCAGCGGCAGCATCGCCGTCGCCCGTCCAGGCACCGGCCGATCCCTTGCTGGCGATGGAATGGGTGAACCTCTTCGCCCTGGCCGTGAACGAGGAGAATGCCGCCGGCGGGCGGATTGTCACCGCCCCCACCAACGGGGCAGCGGGCATTGTTCCCGCCGTCCTGCACTACTACGTGAAGTTTGTTCCGGGAGCCGACGACGACGGTGTGGTCCGCTTCCTCCTGGCGGCGGCCGCCGTCGGGATCCTGTTCAAGACCAACGCCTCCATCTCCGGCGCCGAAGTGGGCTGCCAGGGCGAGGTCGGATCGGCCTGTTCCATGGCCGCCGCCGGGCTCTGCGAGGTGCTCGGCGGAACGCCCCCGCAGGTGGAGAACGCCGCCGAGGTGGGGATTGAACACAACCTCGGCCTGACATGCGACCCCGTGGGCGGGCTGGTGCAGATACCCTGCATCGAGCGAAACGCGATCGCCAGCGTCAAGGCGATCAACGCGGCCCGGCTGGCCCTGCACGGGGACGGCAGCCACAAGGTCTCGCTGGACAAGGCGATCAAGACCATGCGCGATACCGGAGCCGACATGAAAACCAAGTACAAGGAAACCTCCCGAGGAGGACTCGCCGTGAATGTGATCGAGTGCTGAACCATGACTGCCACTGAAACCCACGTCCCCGCGCCCAAGGCGCCCAAGGCGCCCACCACTGTGGAACACGTCCTCACCCTGGACTGCCCGGAAGGGCCCGGCATTGTCCACGCAGTGTCCGGTTTCCTGCTGGAGCACGGCTGCGACATCATCGACAACAAGCAGTTCGGTGAACGCTCCGAGGGCCACTTCTTCATGCGCGTGCACTTCGTCTCCGAGGGGGACGAATCCACGCTGGACGTCCTGCGGGACTCCTTCGCCCCAGTGGCGGAGAAGTTCGGCATGCGCTGGCAGCTGGAACGCCAGGGCTCCAAGCGCAAGGTCCTGATCATGGTGTCCAAGTTCGGGCACTGCCTCAACGACCTGCTGTTCCGTGCCCGGATCGGCGAACTGCCCGTGGAGATCGTTGCGGTGGTGTCCAACCACCGGGACCACCAGACCCTGGTGGAGTGGCACGGCATCCCGTTCCACCACATCCCGGTCACTGCGGACACCAAGCCCGCAGCGGAAGCCGAGCTGATGGAACTGGTGGACGGGCTCGACGTCGAACTGGTGGTGCTGGCCCGCTACATGCAGGTGCTCAGCGATGACCTGACCCGCAAGCTGGACGGCCGGGCCATCAACATCCACCACTCGTTCCTGCCCAGCTTCAAGGGTGCCAAGCCCTACCACCAGGCGTACGCGCGCGGCGTCAAGACCGTCGGCGCCACCGCGCACTACGTCAACGCAGAACTGGACGAGGGGCCCATCATCTCCCAGCAGGTGGTGGACGTGGACCACACGTACGGTCCCGAGGACCTGGTGGCCGCGGGCCGCGACACCGAATGCAAGGCGCTCTCCAATGCGGTGAAGTGGCACTGCGAAGGCCGGGTCATCCTGCAGGGCAACCGCACGGTGGTGCTCCGCTAGCATGGGCCTCCGCCGCTGCCAGGACTGGAACCGCCTGTTGGGCGTCCCGGTCAGCGCCTGACCGGACATCTCTACAGCTGAAGCGCGGCTGGTTGCCCTCACGGGTGGCCGGCCGCGCTTCTTGCTGTGCCCATTGGTGCCCCGCCCGGAGGTGGCGGCATCGCTGGGTCTCCCCGTCTTTGGGAGAGCACGACGGCGTGTCCCGGCCACACGCCGTCGTCCGCGGGTTTGCTGGGGTGAAACCTGGGGAGATTCGGCGGGGCGTGCTCCCGTTACCGAAGCAGCCCCGCCCCGCGGATCAGGCCTCCGTTGCCGGGGACCCGTCGTCGTCCGCTTCTTCAACCTCGAGCAGTAGCGCGGTGCCCTGATACGCCGGCAGGTCGATGAAGAAGCTGTGCAGGTCATCCACCTGGCCCACGGTTTCGCCGCTGAAGAGGTCGCGCACGCTGGCGCCCGGCGGAAGGTGGGTGGACCGGACGCTGCCGGAGATGTCCTGGTCGGAGAAGTTCAGCACGGTGATTTCCACGGCGCCGCCGGCCAGGCCGTTCACCAGGACCAGCAGCCCACGGTGCGAAACGTCCGGCACGTCCAGAAGCGTTCCGGTGGCGATGCCGTGTTCCTCCCGCACCGCCAGGATCCGCTGGAGCCTGCGGGCAAAGGAGTTTTCGTTCTCGAGCTGTTCCGGGAGCGGCCCGTAGAGGCTGCGGGCGCGGGGCATTCCGGAGGATGAAGCCGTGGCGTCCGGGCTGGTGCCCATGATGTCGTGCGCGCCGCGGTTGATCCAGCGGGTGTCACCCTGCGCGATCAGTTCCCCAACGGTGCCGCGGTCCAGCACCGAAATCCCGGTCAGGTCCCAGCCGGAGAGTGCGAAGACGCCCGGCTGCAGCGCGTTGTACATGGACAGCAGGATGTGGGCGTCCAGGACCTGCGCCTCCTGCTCCGGCGTCAGCGCATCCGGGTCCTGGATCCCCAGGGTGGCCATGATGAAGCTGACAGTGGTGCAGGCGATCCCGTTCATGGTGAACACGGAGTTGTAGGGCGCGTTTTCGCCGGTGAGCCGCTCCCGCATGGTCTGCTGGACGTGCTCGGCGATCTGGGCCCCGGTCATTTCCTGGCCGCCGAGCTCGAAGACGTCGTCCCGGTGGCCCGCAGCGAAGTGCATGAGTTCGTACGTGAGCTCGTCGTGGTTCTGCAGGGCATGGACCAGGGAGGCCTGGTCCACCCCGATCTCCTTGGAGAGCCGCAGCGTCAGCCGCAGGAACTCCGTATCCCCGGTGACCAGCGCGAAGTGGTAAGCGGGCCGGGTGATGAAGTCGTAGGAAAGGTCGGGGCCGGATTCGGAGGTGGCCTTGATGTCGTCGATGGTCAGGTTCAGTTCCTGGAAGGAGAACCCGCCCACCTTGCGGATCATGGAGCCGATGAGCTGGTTGGCGGCCTCGGACAGCGGGTGCCCCTCGGACCAGCCCGGCTCCTCCTCGGCGCTCTTCTCCACGCCCAGGAAGCCGTTGGCATCGAGCCGGAGGGCGCCGGTGCCGAGGTCCACCAGGGAGTGCAGGGCATCGCCCACCACCAGGCGCATGCCCGCAAAGGTGGGGTCCAGCCAGTTGATGGACGGCTGGCCGGCCTTGAAGTAGTGGAGGTAAACCCAGCGGCGGGTCTTGCCGGTGGTGTCCACGATGGGCCGGGTGGCGCTCCAGTTGGTTTCCTTCACGCCGGGTTCGTAGAAGATCACCCGCTGCAGGCGGCCGATGATGTAACCGGCCTTCTGCAGGGCCTGTTCCGCATCCGGGCTGAGGTTCACCGAGTCCTTGCCCTCGGGGACGTCCGGCAGCAGGTGCCAGTCCTCCTCGGGGATGTCCACCATGTGGTAGATGCCGGGGTAGTCCCGGAAGTTCATTTCGGCGAGGCGGAAATCGGCGCCCTTGCCGGTGTGGCCCGGGACGATGTCATCGATGATCGTGCCGCCGTGTTCCGCGGCCACCTCGCACATCCGGCGGAATTCATCCTCGTCGCCGAACACCGGGTCGATGCCCATGCTGATCCGGTCGAAGTGGCCGTCCACGCTGGGGGTCTGCATCCATCCGCTGATGCCGCCGGCCAGCTTCACGGGGCCGGTGTGGATGGCGCGGATGCCGATGCTCCGGAACGCCTCCCACATTCCCTCGTCGCCCAGGGCGGACAGGAAGGACTGGCCGGGCTGGGTGATGAAGGACAGGGGATAGGCGGTGAACCACACGGGGGCGCGTTCGACGGCGGCACGCGGGTTGGGGTGCGCGTAGGAGTTCTGCCACATGCTGGCCTGGCCCGAGAGTTGCCGGGCGAGCGTGTTGGCGTCCCCGAGCATCGCCTGGTTCCGCAGCCATTCGACATAGGCTGCGTTGCGTCCGTCGAACTCGAAGGACGGCCTGGTGGCAAGGTATTGGCGGCGCCGGGCGATGGGCCTCAGGGCCTTGGGGCGTGCCGGGTAGAACTGTTCGTCGTAACTGATCTCCGCGTCGGCTGCCTGCTCGGTGGCAGCGGCCGTCTCCTGGCCTTCTTCGACATCGTGGGCATCTGCTTCAAAAATCCCCTCGCTGGTGGTCGGTTCGCTCATGGTTCCTCTTTCCGAAGGTTACTTCCATGGCCCGGAAGCGAACCCCCGGGACACCTTGCGCACGAATTCACCGTACCCCGGCGGGCACGGGCTATTCGCGGAACCGCGGCGGTGCGGCAGTAAAGGACTGTCATACGCACCGCTGCGCTTACGGACAAGAACCGGTCGCTGGCGGACAAACGGCCGCATGATCCCCGCTGCGAAGCTGGATTCCTCAACAACTTCCCCGCTCATGACCGTGAGAAGGACCCTTATGAGTATTTCGAATTCCGAACCCCGGACCACTGACGCTCCGGCCAGGGAGCACTCCACCGCCCTCCGCGCCGGAAGCGTCGGAGTAATGGGCATCCTCTTCTTTGTCCTGTCCGCCCAGGCGCCGCTGACCGGCATCGTGGGCGCCTCGCCGCTCGCGGCAGCCCTTGGCAACGGCGCCGGCGCCCCGGGCGCCTACCTGATTGTCGGCGTCGTGATTGTCATCTTCGCGGTGGGCTTCGTAGCCATGAGCCGCAGGATCCAGGCCAACGGCGCCTTCTACGCCTATGTGACGGCCGCGTTCGGCCGGAGAACCGGCGCCGGTGCGGCCTGGCTGGCCCTGCTGGCCTACAACACCATCCAGGCGGCCATGTACGGGCTGTACGGTGCGGCCTTCTCGGGGCTGCTCGCCCCCGTGGGCCTCGACGTTCCGTGGTGGCTGCTGGCCTTGGCCACCATGGCCGGCGTCCAGGTCCTCGGATCCCTGAATATCGAACTCGGCGCCCGCATCCTGGCCCTGCTGGTGGGCCTGGAAGTGGCGGTGCTGCTGCTGTTTGGCTTCACCGTCCTCTTCAGCGGCGGCGGCCCGGAGGGCATCAGTGTTGCGGCCTCCTTCTCGCCCCAGGCCATCGGCGCAGGCGCCCCCGGGGTGGCCATCATGTTTGCCGTGGCGTCCATGTTCGGGTTCGAATCCACCGCCATCTACTCGGCCGAAGCCAAAGACGCGCACCGCACGGTGGCACGGGCCACCTACCTTTCCGTGGGCGTCATCTCGGTGTTCTTTTCCTTCATTTCCTGGATGCTGGTCAGCTATTACGGGCCGTCCAGGGTGATGGACGCCGCCGGAGCCGCCCTGGAATCGGGAGATGCCACCTCCTTCGTGCTTGGCCCGATGGTGGAACTCTTCGGCCCGTGGGCGGGGACGGTCACGGGCATCCTGCTGGTGACGTCGCTGCTGGCCGGGATCATCGCCTTCCACAACGGCATCAACCGCTACCTGCATTCGCTGGCGCTTCGCGGTTCCATGCCCGCCCGGGTGGCCCGGACCAACCGGCACCGCGCACCCGCCGTCGCCGCCTGGATCCAGACCGCCGCCGCCGTCGTCCTGGTGATGCCGTTCGCGGCCCTTGCCCTGGATCCCGTCCTTACCCTGTTCTCCTGGTTCAGCGGGCTGGCCGTGGCGGCGCTGCTGGTGCTGTACATGCTGTGCTCCGTGGCCGTCGTCGGCTTCTTCCGCCGCGAATCCTCCGGGGCCGGGCTGTGGCAGACGATGATCGCCCCCGCGCTCGCATCCGTCCTGCTCGCATGGGTCCTCTACCTGGTGGTCAGCAACTTCACAGCCCTGATCGGCGGCAGCGCGGAAACAGCGGCGGCCCTGCTGGCCGCCGTGCCCGTGGTCTTCGTGGCGGGGGTGCTGGTGGAAGCCAGGGTTCAGCGCCACCTGGACGGTGCCGGGCGCGGAACGGCAAAAGCGGACCTGAGCCTCAGCTGAGCGTTGCCCGGCCGGCGGCAGGGCCCGGCGGCAATGGAGTGGCCCGGTGCGGAGTTGACGTTTCGCGCCGGGCCAACCCGCGCGCGGCACAGAACAGCCCAACCACGGCGACGGCTGCCACCCACGCCGCCTCCGGGCCGGCCGGCCAGGTGCCGGCCAGCCCCAGGAAAGCCGGAACGGTGGCCGTAACGGGGCTGGCCAGCACCAGGGCCCACCCGATAAACGGGTCCATCCGCTTCCGGCCCAGTGCCAGGGAACCGAACAGGGCGCCCCACAGCACAGCCCAGGCCAGCCACAGGACTGCGAGCAGGGGATCGGACTCGAGCCAGGCCGCGGCGAGGAGCAGCCCCAGTCCGGCCACCGTGCCGCAGAACCAGCCCAGACCCTTCGATCCCAGGTGCAGCAGCGAGTCCAGCCCCACGTAGACATAGGTCAGCCCGAACAGGAATATCCCGGCCACCGTCAGCAGCGGCGCCGCGTAACCCGCCAGGGATATCAGGCCGAGCAGCAGCTGGAGGGACCCCACCACCAGGTTCAGCACGGCGGCATCCCGCCACGGCAGCCGGTTCAGGGTGGCCAGGCCGTTGACCAGCAGGACGGCGCCGGAAAGCAGGAGGCAGAGGTAGGCCATGTCACGCCGCCCGTGAGCCGTGGATGCGCCGAACTTCAGATATCGCAGGATGGAATTTCGTTGTCACAATACGGAGATTAGCCCAGAAAGCTGGCTTCGCTTGGCGGTCGGCAGTCGCAATCGGTTAGGTTGAAACATAAACCTCTTGGGACAGTGCCGCCTCCTGTGTGCCGTCCCGCGTCCGGCCACGGTAAGGAAAACATCATGGATGCACGGCTCGAGGCCATCCGGGACACCGTCCTGGCCAGGAACCCCGGCGAAGCGGAATTCCACCAGGCTGTGGTGGAAGTCTTCGAAAGCCTGGGGCCGGTCCACGACAGGCACCCCGAGTTCCTTGAAGCCGCCATCCTGGAACGGCTGTGCGAGCCCGAGCGGCAGATCATCTTCCGCGTCCCGTGGACCGACGACGCCGGACGGGTCCAGATCAACCGCGGCTTCCGGGTGGAATTCAACTCCGCCCTGGGGCCGTACAAGGGCGGCCTGCGGTTCCACCCGTCCGTGTACCTGGGCATCGTCAAGTTCCTGGGATTTGAACAGATCTTCAAGAACGCCCTCACCGGCATGCCTATCGGCGGCGGCAAGGGCGGCTCCGATTTCGATCCCCGCGGCCGCAGCGACGCCGAAGTCATGCGCTTCTGCCAGTCCTTCATGACCGAGCTCTACCGGCACATCGGCGAATACACCGACGTTCCGGCCGGTGACATTGGCGTGGGCGGCCGCGAAATCGGCTACCTCTTCGGCCAGTACAAGCGCATCACCAACAGGTATGAGTCAGGCGTCCTCACTGGCAAGGGCATCTCCTGGGGCGGGTCCCTGGTCCGCCCCGAGGCCACCGGGTTCGGCACGGTCATCTTCACGCAGGAGATGCTGAAGACCCGGGGGTCCTCCTTCGACGGCCAGCGCGTGGTGGTTTCCGGTTCCGGCAACGTGGCCATCAACGCGATCGCCAAGGCGCAATCGCTGGGCGCCACCGTGGTGGCCTGCTCCGACTCTTCGGGCTACGTGGTGGACGAGGCAGGCATCGACGTCGCGCTTCTCCGCGAGGTGAAGGAAGTGGAGCGCGGCCGCCTGAAGGACTATGCGGAGCGCCGCGGCGGCGTCGCGTACGTGGAGGGCGGCTCCGTGTGGGACGTCGACGCAACGGTGGCACTGCCCTGCGCCACGCAGAACGAGCTCGACGGCGATGCTGCCGCCCGCCTGGTGCGCGGCGGCCTCCTGGCGGTCGGCGAAGGCGCCAACATGCCCTCCACCCGCGACGCCGTTGCGGTGTTCCAGGATGCCGGACTGCTGTTTGGCCCCGGCAAGGCTGCCAACGCAGGCGGCGTGGCCACCTCGGCATTGGAAATGCAGCAGAACGCCAGCCGGGATTCGTGGTCCTTCGAGCACACCGAAGAGCGGCTGACCGAGATCATGGTGGGTATCCACCACCGCTGCGCGTCCACCGCCGACGAGTACGGCCAGCCGGGCAACTATGTGCTGGGCGCCAACATCGGCGGGTTCGTCAAGGTGGCCGATGCCATGCTGGCCCAGGGCCTGATCTGACCGCGGCTTCATCAGGCATTGGGGCTACTCCGGGTGCCGCTCCGGGATGCCGCACCCGCCGGCCGTCCCTGGCTGCACCTTCTAACTGCCGCGGCGCCAGTCCGACGGCGGCACGCCAAACGCATCCCGGAACGTGCGGCTGAAGTGTGCCGCATCCAGGAAGCCCCAGCGGGCGGCAACGGCGCCGACCGGCAGCCCGGCGTGCAGAGGGTCCCGGAGGTCGCGGCGGGCCCCTTCCAGCCGCTGCGTCCGGATCCACGTGGCCACAGTGGTTCCGGACTCGTGGAAGACGTTGTGCAGGTGCCGGGTGGAAATGAAATGCGCCGCCGCGATGCTGGCCGGCGAAAGCAGCGGATCTGACAGGTTCGCGTCAATGTACTCGCGCACCGCCACCGCCAGCAGGGCCTGCGGCTTCATCCGGTCCGGGGAGATGTCCATTTCGGCGTGCAGCATGGTGGACACCAGGTCCAGGGCGTTGGCCGCGAGCCTCGAGCCGCTGGGGCCGTTGAGCACGTCCAGATTCTCGGAGAGCTGCCGGATGAACTGTCCCACGATGCCGCTGAGGCCGCCGTCGCCGGCCATCCGCACTGCCGCCAGCTGCCCTACATACTCCGTGGGCAGGGCGAGGGTATCGCACGGGAACATCACCACCATGATCCGGGTGGTGTCCTCGAAGGCCAGCGTGTAGGGCCGGTTGGTGTCGTAGATGGCGAGGTCGCCGGGCCGGAGGACCGCCTCCCGGTTGTCCTGGATCAGCAGGCCGGTGCCTTCGAGCTGCAGGTTCAGTTTGAAATACCGCTCGTGGGCCCGGGCAATGAGCGCCGGCGTGCGGTGGACTTCGTGGGATGTGGCCGTGACCTCCACGATGGACATCCGGTCCAGGACCCTGGAACGCAGCTGTCCGCGGAATCCCTCAACGTCTGCCGTCCTCGCCGTCAGCGGCACAAAGGACTCCGCCACCAGGTGCTTCCAGTGGTCGAACGATGAGGCAATGCTGGCGGTGAGGGCCTGGCTTGCGGGGGCCGTAGCCCGGACGGGTGCTGGCATGGCTGCTCCTGACGAGTGGTCACTCGGACGTTCCCCCGGAAATGTGTCGTGGAACACAGTGACAACAGGTTAGGGTCCGCGGAATCTTTTTTCAACACTTGGCGAAAAAAGACGACGGCGGCACCTTCCCGCGTGCCGCCGTCGAACGTCCCCCGGACACGCAACGGCGTGGCATGATCAGGCCATGGAAGGTTCAGGCGGGACGCGGCGGGACTTCAATGCGCGCTCGCATCACTCGCGCCTGCGGATGCTGGTGATGCTCGCCGTCGGGCTGGCAACGGCGGTGCTGGTGGGGGCCCTGGGGAGCTGGGCCTACGCGCCCGCGCTTGGCTGGGCCGCGGCGTCCGCCACCTACCTGGCCTGGGTCTGGAGCGTCATCGGGCGCCTGGGGCCGGAGGCCACAGCCGCCCATGCACGGCGCGAAGACCCGGGCAGGGTGTTTTCCGACGCCCTGGTCCTGACCGCCACCGTGGCAAGCTTCGCCGGCGTGGGCCTCATCCTCGTCGATGCGTCCAAGGCGGAGGGCTTCGCCAAGGATGCCATCGTGGCCATGGCCCTTGGCAGCATTGCCCTGTCCTGGTTCCTGGTGCACACCCTCTTCACTTTGCGCTACGCCTCGATCTTCTACCGGGACCGGGGCGGGATCGATTTCAACGGGGAAGAACCTCCCCGCTACAAGGATTTTGCGTACCTGGCCTTCACGGTGGGCATGACCTTCCAGGTTTCGGACACGAGCCTCAAGACGCGGGCGATCCGCGGCACGGTCCTCCGGCAGGCGCTGCTGTCCTACCTCCTGGGAACCATCGTGCTGGCCACCACCATCAACCTGGTCTCGGGCCTTGTCCGCTAGGCGGAGCCGGTCGCATGGCCCGGACATGCGAATGGGTGCAGTTCCCTCAAGGGAACTGCACCCATTGCTGTACCGGGAGCCGGCCAGGGACTAGTCCTTCTTGAAGGCGTCCTTGACCTTTTCGCCGGCCTGCTTCAGGTCAGCTTTGGCCTGATCGGTCTTGCCTTCGGCCTTCAGGCTCTCATCGCCTGAAGCGTGGCCGGCAGCTTCCTTGCCCTTGCCGCCAAGCTTTTCCGCGGCGTTATCAATCTTGTCGTCCAAACCCATGAGCTGATCCTTGCGTTCGTACCCGCCCCGGGAAGCCCCGGAACCTGACCCTCAATACTAAGCATGCTTTTAGTTTTCTGCGTCCCCTTCCCGGCGGGTTTAAGGCAAACTCACAGGATTAGGTAGGGTTTCCCCGATGTCCCCGCCGGTTGCCCTATCGGGCGCTCCCGGGGGCACGTGTTGTCCGGTTTAGCAGCGCAGCAGGGCCAGATAGCCGTCAAGCTGCGCGTCGTGGCCGAAGTCCGCCTGGCCCGGCGGGGCGAGTGCAGCCTCGATCTGGGCGCCGAGCAGCATGTTCAGGAGCTGGCGGGCCAGGAGGGAATCGTCGACGGCGGCGCGGACGTCGCCGCTGTTCCGCGCCTCCGCGAGGTAGCGCCGGATGGTGTCCACCCATTCCTCCATGGACTGCCGGTGGATTTCGGCCTTCCCGGGGTCGGTAACCGCCTTCTGCCAGAACGGGATCACGATGCGGGCCTCGTTGATGCGTTCTTCATCCAGGGGGAGGACCTCGAGGCAGAAGGCCTGGAGGGCATCCAGGCCGGACCTGCCCCCGGTGACTTCCGCAATGCGCCGGTTGGTCCGGTTGAACACGTGGCTGAAGGCGAACTCCAGGAGTGTGTCCTTGGTGGGGAAGTAGGGTTTCAGGGCTCCGTTCGCGAAGCCGGCTTCCAGGGCGATTTCCCGCATGGTGGCGCCTTCCATGCCCTGCCTGGCGATGATCCGCCAGGTGGCATCCACCAACTCGAGGCGCCGCTCGTCGTGGTCAACAATCTTCGGCACCGCGGCCCACTCCCGGAAATTTTTTGGCTCAGACTCTTGTGGGCCATGTTACGGACGTTTATTCTCTACAACTATAGAAAATAAGCCACCGGCAGCCGGCGACGGCCCGATCAAAGGTTTCCCATGACTCCTACCCCCACCGAAACCACCACGGCATCGGCCTCTGCAACTGCCTATGGGCCGGTCACGGCAGCTGAGATCCTTGAGGTGCGTGCCATCCTCCAGGCCGAGGGGCTCTTTGGCCCGCAGCACCGCATCGCCTACCTGGGGTTGCTGGATCCGGCGCGGCGCACGGATCTCCGCGGCACGGATCTCCGCGGTGACGCCGGCGAAGTGAACCGCCGGTTCCGTACCTTCATCCACGATGTCTCCGGCGCTGCGCCGCGCGATGTTGTGGTCTCCGTGACGCAGCGGACAGTGGAAACCGCCGTCGAGCTCGATACCGCGGTGACCGGCGAACTGCCGGTCCTCGAAGAGGAGTTCGAGGTGGTGGAGTCACTGCTTGCCGCTGACGGACGCTGGCTGCAGGCACTCGCGGACCGGGGGCTCGACGTCGAAAAGGTCCGGGTGGCACCGCTCTCCGCCGGCGTCTTCGAGTACCCCGAGGAAAAAGGCCGGCGCATCCTTCGCGGCCTGGCGTTCGTCCAGGACTTCCCGGAGGACAGCGCCTGGGCGCACCCGGTGGACGGCCTGGTGGCGTACGTGGACGTGGTCAGCCAGGAAGTCACCCAGGTGATCGACCTCGGTGCCGTTCCCGTCCCGGCCGAACACGGTAACTACACCGACCCCGAACTGACCGGCCCGCTGCGCACCACGCAGAAGCCCATCAGCATCACCCAGCCCGAGGGGCCCAGCTTCACCGTCACGGGCGGCAACCACGTGGAATGGGAAAAATGGAGCCTGGACGTGGGGTTCGATTCCCGCGAAGGCGTGGTCCTCCACAACCTCGCATTCCAGGACGGCGACCGGAAACGGGCCATCATCAAACGGGGTTCCATCGCCGAGATGGTGGTTCCGTACGGCGATCCGTCACCCATCCGGTCCTGGCAGAACTACTTCGACACCGGCGAATACCTGGTGGGCCAGTACGCCAACTCGCTGGAACTGGGCTGCGACTGCCTGGGCGAGATCATCTACCTGAGCCCGGTCATCAGTGATTCGTTTGGCAACCCGCGGGAAATCCGCAACGGCATCTGCGTGCACGAGGAGGACTGGAGCATCCTCTCCAAGCACTCCGACCTGTGGAGCGGGGTCACCTACACCCGCCGCAACCGCCGCCTGGTGATCTCCTTCTTCACCACCATCGGCAACTACGACTACGGCTTTTACTGGTACCTCTACCTGGACGGCACCATCGAGTTCGAGGCTAAGGCCACCGGCGTTGTGTTCACGTCGGCGTTCCCGGAGGGCGGCTCGGACAACATCTCCCAGCTCGCCCCCGGCCTGGGCGCGCCGTTCCACCAGCACCTCTTCAGCGCCAGGCTGGACATGGCCATCGACGGATTCACCAACCGGGTGGAGGAAGAAGACGTCATTCGGCAGTCCATGGGCCCCGGGAACGAGCGCGGCAACGCCTTTTCCCGGAAGCGCACGCTGCTGGCGCGGGAGTCCTACGGCGTCCGGGAAGCCGATGCGCGGGCCGGCCGCACCTGGATCATCTCCAACGCCGAATCCCGCAACCGGCTGGGCGAACCGGTGGGCTACAAGCTCCACTCGCAGAACCAGCCCACGCTGCTGGCCGATCCGGACTCCTCCATTGCCCGCCGCGCGGCGTTCGCCACCAAGGACCTCTGGGTTACCCGCCACGCCGAGGAGGAGCGGTACCCCACCGGAGATTTCGTGAACCAGCACGGCGGCGGAGCTGGCTTGCCCGGGTATGTGGCGCAGGACCGGGACATTGACGGCCAGGACATCGTGGTGTGGCATACCTTCGGCCTCACCCACTTCCCGCGGGTGGAGGACTGGCCCATCATGCCCGTGGATACCGTGGGGTTTAAGCTCCGCCCCGAGGGGTTCTTCGACAGGAGCCCAGTCCTGGACGTTCCCGCGAACCCGAACCAGCAGGCGTCCTCCTGCCACAGCGAGGGCGGCAGCGGTGGTTGCCACTAGCCTGGTCCCCGCCGCGCCGGGCGGCACAGCCACGCGGACGACGCCGGGCGGCCGGGTCCGCGCCCAAGGTCCCGTCCTGCACCGGCGCCTCTGCGCGGTGGTCACCGCAGTGTCCTGCGCTGCGCACCTGTGGCTGGCTGTCTCGGGGCACCACGGACCCTGGCTGGGTTTCCTGATGATCGCCATCGCAGCAGTCTGCGTTCCCTGCACCGTGCACATTTGGCGGCACAGCCGGGTGGGGGCCTTGCACCAGGTGGCGGTGTCCGCCGTGGTGATGGTGGCTGTGCACGCTGTCCTCCTGCTGGGCGCGGCCGGTGCGGGGCACGCCCACGGGGGAGGGCCGGCGTCGGCCGCAATTTCCTTGCCTGCGGCGGCAGCCAGTGCCCAGCTGCTGCTGGTCATCGTCCTCGAACTCACCACCGCGCTGCTCGCCGCAACGCTGGTGGCGCGGCTCCGTGCCGCGCACCGGCATGGCTGAGCCACCCGGCGTCACGCAGGGCACGCTTTTGGCCTCCTCGGGCCCGGTGTTCCGCGCAAAGCCGGGGATCCGCCGTCGGGCGTGCTCCGAAAGGGTGCTGTGCGTGACGCGGGCAGGGCCGGCTGCCTACTTTTCGTCCGGCCCCAGGTCCGGGCCGGACACGAAGCGGACCTCCCGGGTGGTGCTGCCCTGCAGTTCCAGGACGGCGAGCTCGTTGGCGCCCTCGCGGATCAGCGGCCCGGGCACGTACAGGGTGCGCTGCGGGCCGCGGCTCCAGTAGCGGCCCAGGTTGAAGCCGTTGATAAAGGCGTTGCCCTTGGTCCAGCCGTCCAGCCGCAGGTACCTGTCGCCCGGTCCCTCGGCGTCGAAAGTGGCAAAAGAGAGGGAGGGGCCGGCTACCCCGGCTGACGCTGAACCGGACAGCTCCGCCGCCGCGGCACGGAACGCCGCCAGTGAAGACAAGTCCGACGGCCGGACGCTCCAGTCCTGCACTTCCACACCGTCCAGCAGCGCCGGACCGGTCAGGCCCTTCGCCTCCCCGATCCGCGGCCCGTAGTTGACCCTGCCCTGGTCCTCCACGAGGACCTGCAGCAAGCCGCCGCGGGGCAGGACGATGGAGCGCTCGCCGAGCTCCCGGCTGAGCGTCCCCAGCGGGAAGCCGTCCAGGAAGAACTGCGCGCGGTCGCGAATTTCGCTGAAGGTGAGGACTCCGCCGCGGTCCAGCTGCCGTTCGTAGAGGAAGAAGCCGCGGTACTGGCCGGTGGCTTCACTCGGCGGCATGGAACCGGGGACGGTCACGGCGGGGAAGGACGCGGCCACGTCCAGGAGCAGGGCACTGGACGTTACGGACACGGCCGACGCCGGAACAGCGGCCCGGCGCTCCGGCACCTCCGCGGGAACCGGGAAGTGCTTGGCGATGACGTCCCGGAACGCGAAGTACTTGTCCGTGGGGTGGCCGTCCTCGGTGAGCGGCGCGTCGTAGTCGTAACTGGTGATGGTGGGTTCGTAAATGCCTTTGTCGTTGGCACCGTTGGTGAAGCCAAAGTTGGTGCCGCCGTGGAACATGTAGATGTTCACCGACGCCCCCGCGGCCAGCAGGGCGTCCAGTTCCGCGGCCGATGCGGCGGCATCGGTGGTGTGGTGGTGGGTGCCCCAGTTGTCGAACCAGCCGTTCCAGAACTCCGCACACATCAGGGGCCCGTCCGGCTGCCGCTCCCGCAGGAAGTCCAGCCGCTCGTCCGCGCGTGAACCGAACGTCCCGGTCTTGTGCAGCCCGGGAAGCGAGCCGTCCTCGATCATGGTCCCGAAAGGCTGGTCGCAGGTGAACAGGGGAACTTCGACGCCGGCCCGCTTGGCCGTATCCACGAGGTGCTGCAGGTAGGCCTTGTCCGAGCCATAAGCGCCGTATTCGTTTTCGATCTGGAACAGGACCACCGGACCCCCGCGGGTGACCTGCCGTCCCACCACGATGGGCAGCAACTGGTCCATGAACCCGTCCACGGCCGCCAGGTAACCGGGCTCGCTGCTGCGCACGCCAATAGCGGGGTCGGTGAACAGCCACGCCGGGAGGCCGCCGTTGTCCCACTCCGCGCAGATATAGGGCCCGGGCCGGACGATCGCCTGCATGCCCTCGGCTGCCACCAGGTCCAGGAAGCGGCCCAGGTCCAGGCCGCCGTCGGTCCGGAAGCTGCCGGGCGTGGGGGAGTGCTCGTTCCACGGCACATACGTCTCGATGGTGTTCAGGCCCATGAGCCGCGCCTTGCGGATCCGGTCCGCCCACAGGTCCGGGTGGACACGGAAGTAGTGGATGGCGCCGGAGAGGATGCGGAACGGTTCTCCGTCCAGCAGGAAGTCGCGGCTGCCGATGGCAAAGGTATGCACGGAGGATCCCAAATCAGTTGGCGGTGCGGAGGGCGGCTGTGTAGGCGTAGGTGGTGTTGCTCCAGATGATGAAGAGCAGTGGTGCGGGTGCCAGGGCGATGCCGAGGACGGGCTGCAGGATGGCGGCGGAGGCGATGATGCCGAGGAGTACGAGGGTGGCGAGGCTGAGGTACCAGCGTTGGACGGTGAGGTAGAGGGCTGCTTTGAGCAGGTTTTTGAGGCTTGTTTCGGGGTGGAGGACGACGCCGGCGATCGCTGTCATGGTCACGGCCAGGGTGGTGGCGGTTGCTACGAGGATCACGGGGACCAGGAGGGCGGCTGCGGGCATGGTTTGGACGATCACGAGGTCAACGCCGAGGAACAGGAGGGTGGCGGCGGCGGCGAGCCCGAGCGGGGCGGTTTTGCGGAACCCGTGCCGGTACCCGGTCAGGTAGGCGGCGACGGGTTTTACCGCGGCGCCGTCGTCGTGCAGGGCCTTGAAGGTGGTGAAGAGGGCGGCGAGGGAGGGCGGGATGGTGATGGTGAGGGCGAGGAAGAAGGGCCAGGCGGCGGCGGGGTCTGCCACGAGGGCCAGGCAGAGCACCAGGGGTGCGTTCGCGAGGGCCGTGAGGACGTTTCCTGTGAGGAAGGTGTAGATGAAGCCGAAGATGTTCCCGAAGGTTTCGAAGCCGGGGCTGGGGATCCGCCCGGCCAGGCCGCGTTGCCGGGGTTGTTGGCCTGGGTTTGGTGAGTGCCGGGTGGGGTGTTGTGCCACGGTGGTCATCCTTTCATGCCGCTCGTGGCGATGCCCTGGATGAAGTAGCGCTGGCCGATGAGGAAGATCGCCAGGATGGGGATCACGGAGATCACGGATCCGGTCATGATCATGGCGTATTCGGCGTCGAATTGGCCCACGAAGGAGCGCAGGCCGAGTTGGACGGTCCAGAGCCGGTTGGAGGTGAGGTAGATGAAGGGGCCCATGTAGTCGTTCCAGGTGTTCACGAACGTGAGCAGGGCGAGGCTGGCGAGGGCGGGTTTGGAGAGGGGAAGGATGACGCGGGCCCAGATGCCGTATTCGCTGAGGCCATCGATGCGGGCGGCTTCGCAGAGTTCGTCGGGGATGGTCATGTAGTACTGCCGCATGAGAAACACGCCGAACGCGCCGAAGGCCTGGAGCAGGATGAGGGCGTTGAAGCTGTTGGTCAGGCCGAGGTTCTGCATCATGATGTACTGCGGGACCATGTAGGCCTGCCAGGGCACGGCGATGGTGCCGATGTAGGCCAGGAACAGGACGTCGCGGCCGGGGAAGCGGACTTTGGAGAAGCCGTAGGCGGCCAGGGACCCGGTGAGGACCTGCAGGCAGGTGATGATCACGGCGAGGTAGAGGGAGTTCTGGAGGTAGCCCATCATGGGGATGCGGGTCCAGATGTCGGTGTAGTTGCTCCACACGAACTCGGTGGGGATCCATTGGATGGGGACGGTGAGGACCTGGTTGTTTTCCTTCAGGGAGGAGGAAACCATCCAGATGAACGGAACCATCAGCGCCGCGACCAGGACTACCAGGGCGGCGTAGATGACGAGGTCAGTGGTGCGTTTCTTCGCCTCCCGCGGGGAACGGCGGCGTTCGCTGCGGCGGTCCTCTTCCGCGGTGTTTGGGGGAAGCCCGGTTCCCATGAGCCGGGACTCGGCCTTGAGGTCTTCGGCCATGTTGGTCATCAGCGTTCCCTCCGCTGTTGGATCTTGAATTGGAGCACGGTGACGGTCAGCACGATGAGGAACAGTACGAGGGAGATGGCTGAGGAGTAGCCGAATTTTCCTTCGCCGATGCCTTCTTGGTAGATGAGCTGGGAGAGCACGGTGGTGGAGCGGCCGGGGCCGCCGTTGGTCATGACGACGATGAGGTCGAAGACTTTGAAGCTGGAGACGGTCAGCATGACCACCACGAAGAACGTGGTGGGGCGCAGCGAGGGGATGGTGACGTTCCAGAAACGTTGCCAGGCGGAGGCGCCGTCGACTTCGGCGGCTTCGTAGAGTTCGGCGGGGATCGCCTGGAGACCGGCGAGGTAGAGGACCATGTAGTAGCCCATGTCGCGCCAGACGCTGGTGATGATGACCGCGGGCAGGGCCCAGTCGGAGCTGGAGGTCCAGCCCGGCGGGTTGGCGATGCCGATGGTGGTGAGGAACTGGTTGATGGGGCCGCTGTCGGGGCTGAAGAGCATGTTCCAGACCACTGCCACTGCCACCAGTGAGGTGATGTACGGGAAGAAGATGGCGACGCGGAAGAAGCCGATGCCTTTGAGTTTGCGGTTCAGGAGCATCGCCAGGAGCAGGGCCAGGGCCATGGTCAGGGGGACGTGGCCGATCGCGTAGACCACGGTGTTGCGCAACGCGATCCAGAAGGAATCGGACGCGAACATCCGCTGGAAGTTCGCCAGTCCCACCCACTTCGGGGCCGTGAAGGAGGTCCATTCCATGAAGGACAACGCGAACGCGGCCAGGACCGGGATCAGGGTGAAGGCCAGGAACCCCAGGAAATTCGGCAGGATAAACGTCCAGCCAATCAGGGTATTACGCCGGGCCTGCTTCCGGTTGCCCCGGCTGTGGACAGCCGGGGCAACCGTCGAAGGAATAGTGTCAGTGCTCATGGCTGCCTGTTACTGGCCCAGGACTTCGCTTTTGACGCGTTTGCCCATCTCGGCAACCCCGTCGGACACCGAGCGCTCACCCACCATGATCAGGTCGTGCTCCTGGTTGAGCACCTTGTCCGTAGCGGCCGACTTGTCGCTGACCGGCATTTCCAGGGCAACCTTGTCCGGGGTGAAGGCCTTCTTGGACAGTTCGTCCGTGGGCATGCCGGCAAGCTTGAAGTACTCAGCGGTGATGGCGTCGTTCTGAAGGGCCGGCACAACGCCGATCTTCGAGATGGCCTTGGCGCCTTCCTCACCCGCAGCCCACTCGATGAACTTCTTGGCTGCGTCCGAGTGCGCGGCGTTCTTGTTGACGGCGAAAGCGGTGGGCGAACCGAACGTGGTGACCTTGCCGTCGTCCTTCTTCTGCGGCATCGGAGCCAGGCCCCAGTCCACGGTGGACTTACCGTCCTTCTTGGCCTGCAGGATGCCGGCGATGTACCAGGTGCCCATGGGCATCATGGCTGCCTGGCCGGTCTCGAACATGGTGCGGTAGCTGGTCTTCTGGCTCTTGGCGGTGCCGAAGTCCAGGGTGGCGCCGCTCTTCTGCAGGTCCAGGGCGGTGTTGTACTGGTCCTCGAAGAAACCGTAGTCGCCGCTGTTCTGGTCGGCGTCATCCTGGGCGGCCGCGATGGCCTGCACCACGGAGCGCCAGATGTGGTGGTAGGTGCCGTAGACCTTCTTGCCGTTGGCCTCGGTGGTGAGCTTCTTGGCCAGCGCGGTGTACTCGTCCCAGGTCAGGTCGGCGGGGTTCTCCACGCCTGCGGCCTTGAGCAGGTCCTTGTTGTAGTACAGGAGCCAGAAGTCCTGCCGGTAGGGGGCGGCGTAGTACTTGCCGCCGATGTCGAAGGCGTCCAGGCCCGCGAGGTTGTCCTTGCCAACGGTGTCCACCACGCTGTTGATTTCCTGCAGCTGGCCGTTGTTGGCGTAGCGGGCGTAGTCGATGACGTTTTTCATGGTGAGGACGTCGGTGGTGTCGCCGCCGGCCAGCATGGTGGTGACCTTCTGCGGGTAGTCATCGGCGAGGATGTCTACGGGTTCGATGTCGATGTCCGGGTTGGCTGCCTCGTAGCTGTCGAAGAGGGCTTTGAACTCCGGGGTGCCTTCGTAGTTCCATACCGAAACGGTCAGGCGGGTCTTGCCTTCCTGGCCTTGGGGTTCGGCCGGTCCGGCGGCGCCGGCACAACCGGACAGGCCCAGGCCTGCGGTTACTGCCAGTGCGATGGCGGCGAGGGTGGTGCGCTTCATTGCGTGCTCCTTACTGGGTTTTTGGTCTGCCGCGTCCGCGGCCGGGGGTGGTTCAGGCGCTCAGGGAGAGGTCTTCGGAGACCACCTGGGCTACGAGCTGTTCTCCGGTGAGGTACCGTTCGAGGTCGTTCAGGGCGGCGTCGGACATCCGCCGGGTTTCGGTGCCGAGGGACCCGGCGATGTGGGGCGTGAGCACCACGTTGGGCAGGTCATAGAGGACCGAATCCTTCGGCAGCGGCTCGGGCTCGGTGACGTCCAGGAGTGCGTGGATCCGCCCGGTGGCGCACTCGGCCTCCAGGGCGCGGGTGTCCACCAGTGAGCCGCGGGCGGTGTTGATCAAAGTGGCGCGGTCCTTCATGGCCCGCAGTTCCGCGGCCCCGATCATGTGCCGGGTTTCCGGCAGCGCCGGAGCGTGGATGCTCACCACGTCCGAGGCCGCCAGCAGTTCGGCCAGGCCCACCAGGCGACCGCCGGCGGCGGCCACGGCGGCGGGATCGGCATGCGGATCATGGACCAGGACGGTGACGTCCTGCAGCTGCTGGACCAGGCGGACCACCCGGCGGCCGATGCGGGAGAACCCCACCACCCCGATCACACGGCCGATGTTGCCCACCTCGCCGCGCGTCGTCGTATAGGACCAGTCATCACGCCAGGTGCGGGCATCGTTGGCCAGCACCTGTGCCTTCTTCCCGGCCAGCACGATGGACGCGAACGTAAACTCGGCCACCGGGATGGCGTTCGCGTCAGCGCCGTTGGTCACCAGGATGCCCCGGTCCCACAACTCCGGCGTGACGAAACTGCGCACCGTACCGGCGCAATGGAACACCGCCCGCAGGTTCGGCATCCGCTCCAGCGCCGCCGCATCGAGCCGCGGCACGCCCCAACTGGTCAGCAGGACCTCCACGTCCGCGAGCCGGCCCGCCACCGCAGGATCCTCCAGCGAATCGGTCCACGGCTGCCCGCCCAGATCCACCAGCCCCGCTAACCGGTCCAACCGGGTGGAATCGAACTGGTCAGCAAAGGTTCCGCGGTTCATGACCAGCAGGGCCTTGGGTTTTGGCGACATCCGGGCCTCCCTTCTTTCGTGTTCGTTTGCGCTCACAACCGCAATTCATGTCTTGCATCACATCTAACAATCAGTAGATACTCATGAACAAGACAGAACAACCAAGTTATTCAATATCGATCCAAAACGATCGTATTCGAACATGAGAGCAGATGATGACGCCCCCTTCCGGCCCCCACACCACGCTGCCGGCACCCGCAGCGCCACTGGCCACTGCCTGGGGACCCGACGGCTCCCAGCCGGCGCTCCTTCGCCTGTTGGCCGGCGCGGCCGGGCGCCTCAGTGTTCCCGCAGCAGGCAGCAAAGCCTGGCCTGCCACGGGGTTGAATCTGCCCGCTTCTGTTGTCCGGCACGCACAGGAGGAGCGGGGAACGCCGTGGCCCCAGCCCCTGGTGTCCCACTACGCCCGGTATTTCCGGGACGGAAACCGGACTGCCTTCGAAGGCCTGGTGGCTGCACGCCAGCAGCGGCTGACCCGCGCCGTAGTCATGGCCCTGGCCAGTGATCCCGGCCGACAGGAAGGGGACGGAGGCGAGGCGGAAGCGTGGCTCGACGAGGTCATCGACGGCGCGTTCCTGCTCTGCGAACAGAGCTCGTGGAGCTGGGCCGCGCACGACGACGTCTTCCGCCGCACGGGCTGCGTTGTTCCGGACCTGGCCACCCCGTACCTGGACCTCGGCGCCGGGGAGGTGGCCGCGCAGCTGGCATGGCTGGACCATGTCCTGGGTAGGCAGCTCGATGACCGGGCGCCGGGGCTGCGGCGGCGCATCCGCGAGGAGGTCACCGGGCGTGTGATCAGGCCTTTCCTTGACCGGCTGGACTGGCACTGGCTGGGCCTGGACGGGGATGTCCATAACTGGAATCCCTGGATCCACTCCAACCTGATTGCGGCGGCGCTGTTGCTGGTGGATGACCCCGCCACCCAAGCGCAGGCAGTGGCCCGCTGCATCGAGGGCCTGGACCGTTTCCTCGCATCCATCCCGGCCGACGGCGCCATTGACGAGGGCTTTGCCTACTGGTGGAACGGTGCCGGGCGGGCGCTGGAGGGGCTGGCCCTGCTGGAACAGGCCACGGGCGGCGTGCTCGACGGCGGCCTCCCGGTGGTCCGCGAACTGGTCGCCTTCCCGCACCGCATGCACATCGGCGGCGCATGGTTCCTCAACGTGGCCGACGGTCCGGCACGCGCTGCGGCTGCCCTTCCCTGGGACATGCTGCACCGCTGGGCAGTCCGTCTGGGCGATCCGGAGGCAGCAGCCCACGCCGCTGCCATGGCCACCGGCGCACCGAATCCCGCCGCGGGGCTCGGCCGGGTCCTGCACACGATGCTCGAACGCCCGGAACCCGCTTCCGACGCCCCTCCGCTTGTGGCCGGCACCTTCCTGCCATCGGTCCAGATCATGGTGGCCCGCGAAACCGGGGGAACGGCGGAGGGACTGCTCCTGGCCGCGAAGGGAGGCCACAACGGCGAGCACCACAACCACCGCGACGTCGGCTCGGTAGTGGTTGCCGTGGACGGGGTTCCCCTCCTGGTGGACGCCGGGCAGCCCACCTACACCGCCCAGACGTTCGGCCCGGACCGCTACGGCATCCGCGCGATGCAGAGCAACTGGCACAGCGTCCCTGCCCCGTTCGGCCTTGAACAGGGAACCGGCAGGGACTTCGCGGCCGGCGTCCTCAATGCGCCTACCCCGGAGCGGTCGCAGCTGGAGCTCGCCCTGGGAGCGGCCTACGGTTTCGAACCCCGGGCCTGGATCCGGGCCGCGGAACTGCACCGGGCCCCCGGCCGCATCACCATCGCCGACCGCTGGGACCTGCCGGCACCGGCCGCGGGCGGAACGGCCGACGTCGACATCACCTTCCTGACGGCCGGAACCTTGATCCTCGGCCAGGAAGGGGCGGCGACAGTCCGTCCGGACGGCATCCCGGCGGTTGACGCGGCAGACGCGACCCCGCGGGGAGCTGCCCTGCGCTGGGACCCGGCAGCCGTCGTCGTCCTCGTGGACGAATGGCAGCTGGACGATCCGCTCCTCGCCGACGCGTGGGGACCGCGGCTGACCCGGCTCCGGTTCCGCACGCCGGCCGCAACTGCACCATCCCCTGCTTTCCGCGCCGCCGGCGCATTCACCCTCACTGTGGAGGCAACACCATGAGCCCTGAGCAACCGTCCGAACCCACCGGAAAGTCGCTGTTTTCGCTGCAGCGCCGGGAACGGCTCATGGAGGAACTGCGGGCGCACGGTGCCATCACCGTTCGTGACATCGCGGCGAAGCTGGGCGTCAGCGAACTGACCATCCGCCGCGACGTGAACATCCTCGCGGACGAGGGCCTGGTGTCCCGCGTGCATGGCGGCGCCACGCTGCCCAGCCCGCTGGACCGCTCGGCAGCGGGCCGGGCAGCACAGCACAGCTACTCCATCGGCATGGTGGTGCCGTCACTGGACTACTACTGGCCGCAGGTCATCAGCGGGGCGCGGGCCGAGGCGGAAGAGCAGAACCTGCGGATCATGGTGCGCGGGTCAGCGTACGACGCCGCAGACAACCGCAGGCAGGTGCAGGCCCTGCTGGACACCCAGAACATCGACGGCCTGATCGTGGCGCCGGACATGGGCGGTGACCACGGGCCCGAACTGATCCGCTGGCTGAACGCCCTGCCCATCCCGGTGGTACTCGCCGAACGGCGTGCGCCTGCCGAGATTCCCGCGCACCGCCTCGAATGGGTGGCCACGGATCACGCGTTTGGCGCCGGCATGGCCGTGCGGCACCTGTGGCAGGAAGGCCATCGGCGGATCGGCTGCCTGACCGATTCGTCCAGCCCCACCAGCCCGCACGTGGTCCGCGGCTGGCACCAGGCCCTGGCCGCACTGAAGATTCCGCTGGAGGGCTCCGTCCACGAGGACTCAGCCAAGCAGGACCCCGCCAACCACGGCAACGGTGGCCGGGCCGGCCACTTCGACCATGTGCTGGACCTGTGCACGAAGACAGGCACCACGGCGATGCTGGTGCATTCGGACACCCAGGCGGTGGCATTCGTGCAGCACTGCGTGGACCGCGGGCTCACCGTTCCGGGGGATATGGCGATCGTGGGGTACGACGACGAAGTGGCCTACCTGGCCGAGCCCGCCATCTCCGCCGTCCGGCCGCCCAAGCAGTACGTGGGCAAGGTGGCGGTGCAGCTTATGGCCGCACGGCTGGCCGAGGGCAGGATGCGTCCCGTGCACCGGATCGAGCTGAACCCGGACCTGATCCTGCGGGAATCGTCCATCGGGGCTCCGCGGATTCCGGCTGCCGGCGTACTGCAGGATTCCCTGTGAGCGCCGCGCCCCTGGCCATGCCCCCGCTGGACTTCAGCGCCTCGCCGTATACCGGCCTCACCCGGGACCACTGGTGCGCGTACGCAGACTACCTGCTGCGGTCCGCGCACCGCCATGCCACGGAAGACCACGCCAACCTGTACCTGCCCGGAGCCATTAGCGCCTACGGCCGGAAAAGCGATTCGCTGGAGGCCTTTGCCCGGACGTTCCTGCTGGCCTCATTCCGGATCGCCGGTGATCCGGAGGGCACCGCGTGGCTGGCCGATTGGTACGCCAAGGGCCTCGACGCCGGAACCAACCCCGCGAACCCTGACCGCTGGCCCACGCCGGGTGAACTGGACCAGGCCAAGGTGGAGGCGGCATCGCTGGCCGTGGGACTCGCGCTGACCCGGGACGTGCTGTGGGACCGGCTGCCCCAGCGCGTCCAGGAACAGCTGGTGGCCTGGTTTGAGACCGTGATCGGCCAGGCGTACCCGCCCATCAACTGGGTGTGGTTCCAGGTCGTCGTCGAAAAGTTCCTCGCCGGCGTGGGCGGACGCTACTCGGATGCGGACATCGACGCAGGGCTGGCCATCCACGACTCCCTGTACCGCGGCCACGGCTGGTTTGCCGACGGCCCGGAGCGCGCCTACGACCACTACGTGGGCTGGGCGTTCCAGGTCTATCCCCAGCTGCTGCAGCTGATGGCGCCGGAGGACCCTCGGGTGAAGGCCCGTGCCGCCCTGGACGGCGAACGGCTGGCCGATTTCCTGGACGACGCCGTCCACCTGGTGGGGGCTGACGGTGCCCCGCTGGTCCAGGGCCGCAGCCTGATCTACCGTTTCGCAGCGGCAGCACCGTTCTGGGCGGGACAGTTCGCAGGGCACACCCGGTTGACGCCCGGCGTGACCCGGCGGGCGGCTTCCGGCATCATGAAGTACTTCCTGGACCGGGGCGCCCACAACGCTGACGGACTGCTGACCATCGGCTTCCACTCCGAGTTCCCGGGCATGAAACAGTCGTATTCCGGTGCAGGGTCCCCCTACTGGGCCGCCAAGGGGATGATGGGCCTCGCCCTTCCCGCCGACCATCCGGTGTGGACGGCCGTGGAGGAGCCGCTGCCGGTGGAAACCGGCGACACACAGCGCTTCATCACGGCTCCGGGCTGGCAAGTGGACGGGACAGTTTCAGACGGTGTGGTGCGCATCCGCAACCACGGCACCGACCATGCCAACGCCGGCGTCCGGGTGGCCGATTCCCCGCTCTATGCGCGGTTGGGCTACTCCACTGCCACCTTCCCGGACCTTGCCGGGGAATCCGTGGACAACGCCGTCGCGTTCGCCGATGCGGAAGGCCGGCTGACGCACCGGACCGGATTCGAGTTCCTTGGCCATTACAGGCAGGACGGGGTGCAGGTGGGGGCCTCGCGCTTCACCGCGCACTGGATCGAGGTGGATCCCGACGGCGGCCCGGACCACGGGAGCGGCGCTGCGGGAACTGCCACGCCGGGGCCCCAAGTGACCGTGGCATCCGTGACGCGGGGTGCTGTGGAACTGCGGCTGGTGCGGGTTCGCAACGCGGCAGGCAGGGGTGCCAGGCTGCGGATTGGCGGCTGGCCGGTGGATACCGCGGCCGGACTTGCCAGCGAGGTCCGCCCCGTTGAGTGGGGCGGGGTCCTTGACGACGCCGGCACCTGGCGCCGCGAGGCACCGCACCCTGTGGGGGAACACCTGGCCATCCCCTGGATTGGCACCGCCGGTGCCGTGGCCGACGCGGACTATGCCGCCGTCGTCGTGCTCTCAGGAGAAGGCTCCCTCACCGAAAAGTGCGGGGCGCGCTTCGTGGCGGACGGCCTGTTCGCCTTCGCCGATGGTGCCATGGTCGACGTCGATGCGGTGTTCGCGCAGCTCAATCCCGCGTAGGAACCCCTGGGTCCACTCGACAACCTCTCAACGTTGACGAGTACTCGCGAGTAGCAAAGTAGTCGAGGGGGTACTTAAGACGAGTACTCGCTACTGGTGCCTGTCAAGAGTCCAGCTGATTAATTGGGGCTGTCACTACTTGATTGGCGGGGACCCGGTCAGGGTGGCGGTTGGCGCATTAGGGGCCCCCGGAAGCCTGATCCGCCGACGCCCGGACAAGGGGGTGTCGGAGGATCGGGCATCGCGACGTCTACCAGCAGAGGGGGCACCGGGGTGAGCTCAAGGACCTGGCCGCAGATTGGCGGCAGGACCACCGGAGAGGACCTCATCCGCGCCTTGGAGGAGTCCCGCGCCGGAGTGCTCATCACTGGAGCCTCGGGGAGCGGCAAAAGCTACCTCACCAGTCTCCTGACCAAGGAAATCCGCGGTGACGCCTACATTGTGGTGCTCCGGGCCAGCGCCGGCCTCACCGCAAGCCCGTACGGTGCGCTGAACGTTCTGCTGCGGGACCTGGACTCGCAGTTCCTGTCCCATCCCGCGCTGGTCCTCTCTGCCCTGACGGCGCTGCTCACCGCGCGGGCCGAGGGCAAACCCGTGTACCTGGTCATTGAAAATGCAGGGGACGTGGATGAGTTCGCGGGGGCGGTCATCTCGCAGCTCGCCCGCAACGGAACGGCCGGCCTGATCCTGACGTGCACCGATCCGCAGCGGCTGGGCAGCGAACTGTCCCGGCTCTGCACGGACGGGTACCTTGCGCGGATCGAGCTCGAACCGCTTCCCCTGCCCGATGCCATCGCCTGGCTCGAAGCGAGCCTCGGCGGCCGCATCTCGGCATCCGCAGCACACGAGTTCTGGACGGCGAGCGGGGGAAATCCGCACTACCTGAAAATGCTGGCAGGAGAACTGGTTGACTCCGGGGCCCTCGCGGTGCGCGACGGCGTCTGGGTCCTCACCGCTACGGACAGGCCCCACGGCCCTGCCATCACAGACCTGGTGGTCACCCGGCTGGGCAAGGTGGGACCCGGGGAACGCATGGCCATGGAGGTCGTGTCCCTGGCCGGGACCGTGCCGCTGGAAGCGCTGCTGGCCATCGCACTGCCCGACGACGTCGACGCCCTGGAAAAACGCGGGATCCTGGTGGTGGACGACTCCCTGCCACGCACGGTGGGGATGCAGAACCAGCTGCTGCGCGACGTCATCCGCGCCAACATCCCCACCGGCCGCAGCAGCGATCTCCGGCGACGGTTCTGCGAGGCAGTGGAGCCGGCGCTGATGCACCCCGCGCTCAGGGTGGCCCTTGCCGCGTGGGCCCTGGAATGCGGTTCGCCGCTCACCGAAGCGGAGGCCCTGCATGCCGCTGCGATCGCCAACACCCGTGCTGACTACCCGCTGGCCCTTCGGCTGGTCCGCTCAGTACCCGGCCATTCACGCAGCGCCGCGGCGGTCGCGGAGGAAACCACCGCCCTCGCGGCCCTCGGCGCCGTCAGCGAAGCCCGGTCAGTGCTCCAGCAGTACCGGGAACAGGCCGGTGGCAGCGCGGACAGCAACGGTGCGGACACGCTGTCCTCCCCCGACACCCTGCGGTTCCAGCTGGCAGAGGCCGCGGTCCTGCAGTCCGACCGGGCAACCATGGACCAGGCTGCGGAACGCCTCCGGCATGTCCGGAAGATGCTGGACGGGGACCTGATGCCGGGGGATGTTGCTCCCGCTGGCGTATCGCAGAGAATGCATGGTGGGCCGGACGCTGAACGGGCCTTACGGGAAGAGCTGGTCCTTGCCGAAGCCCGGGTTGCGGGCCACCTTGGCCGTTACGCAGAAGCCGCGGCGCTGCTGGAGGATGCGCTGCAGGACTTTGAAACCCATGGACCGGAATTCCGCTTCATGGCGGGCAGCTTGTTGTGTGAGGCGTGGGCACTGACCGGGCGGCAGGCCGAGGCAGCTGACATGGCCGGCCAGCTGCTGGCCGACGGCCGGAATCCGATGGTGTCCGCAGCTGCTGCATGGTCGGCAGCAGGGCGGTTGCGGTTCGCGCTGCTGCTGGCCGGCTGCTGGGAAGATTCGGCATCGATGCTGCAGCCGCACTGGGACTCTCCGCTCCCCGCCGGCCAGCCGTTCCCGGCTTCCTTCGACCTGGCACTGGCCGTCCTGCGGTGCCTGCAGGGCAGGGCACATGAGGGCCTGGAATCCCTGGTTCCGCTGATCGGGCAGCTGCGGGTGCGGGATGACGAGGGGATCCTTGGCGTGGCCACCGCGGCTGCTGCCTACGCCTCGGCACTGCAGGGCGAACCGGACCGGGCCGGCAGCTACCTCGCACAGAAAAGGCCGGGGCCAGCGCGGCCCGGACGGCCGATGGAGTGGCTCACGGCCTATTTCACCATCCTCGCCGTTGACGGCGTTGACAGGCCGCAGGCTGCCGGCGACGCACTGATGCGGCTGGCCGACGACGACCATGCGGCGGGCAACCATGGCCTTGAGGTCCTCGCGCTGAGCACGGCCGTCAGGCTGGGACGGACAGCCGCGGCTTCCCGACTCCTTGAGACGGCGTTAAGGTGCGACGGCGACTTCGCCGGACTGTGCGCAGCCTACGCGAATGCGGTACTCGCCCATGACGTGGCCCAGCAGGTGGCCGTCGCCCAGCTCGCCCAGGACCTGCAGCATGACCGGTTTGCCTTCGACGTCGCCGAGGCAGTCATCCGCGGCGCGCATGCCCTGGAAGACCGTGCCCTGCTCCTGCAGGCCCGCCGGATCGCGGAAACCTGCCGGCACAGGATGCGGGCGCCGGAGGACACCGTGCAACAGGAAGACCGCATCACCGCGCGGGAACTGGAGATCGCCACCCTCGCCGCCCGGGGCCACAGCAACAAGGCCATCGCCGCCAGGCTGCACCTGTCGGTACGGACGGTGGAGGGACACCTCTACCAGATCTACGGCAAATTGAAGATCGTTGAACGCTCGGAGCTGCCGTTTGCCCTGGGCCTCGCTGAGGGGAACCAGCAATGACCGAGGTACTGGCAAGCGAAACGCTCGTTGGGCGCTCGGGCATCCTGGCCGCCGTCGCGGACTGCCTGCTGGACCGCAACGGGCCCGGCATCCTCCTGCTGGGTGATGCCGGGCTGGGCAAGACGGCACTGGTCAACGCGGTGATCCAGGAACTGGGCCAGCGCGTGCGGCCCTTCAGGGTGTTCGCCGGGGCCACGCTGGCCGGAGTCCCGTTCGCCGCCCTTGCACCACTGATCACCTCGCTGACGCCTGGCCAGATCAATGAGCCGCTGTCCGTGATGAAGGCCGTGACCGCCGCCCTGAACCCAGCGAGGGAACGGGAATCGGTGCCTGCCGTCCTGGTGGTGGAGGATGCCCAGCACCTCGACGAGGGAAGCGTCGCCGTCCTGGCCCAGCTCACGGCGGCCGAAGTGGCTAAGGTGATCTTCATCTGCCGCCCCCATCCGGCGCCGCCCGGCGAAATCTTTTCGATGTGGTCCGAAGGATTGCTGGACCGCTTCGACCTGCAGCCCCTGAACGGACAGGACGTCGATCAGCTGTGCGCCCAGGTGCTGGGAGCACCCGTGGTCCCCAGCGCAGGTGCGGTGCTCCGCAGGGCCTCCGGCGGAAACCCGATGTTCCTGCTGGAACTCATCGGCAATGCCAGGTCCGCGGGCCAGCTGGTCAACCGGAACGGGGCATGGATGCTGACCTCCGAGCTGCGCGGCAACAGCCTGCGGCTCCTGGATTTGGTCCGGAACCAGATCGTCCACCTGGACCATCTGCAGCGTGAAGCCCTGGACACCGTCGCCCTGGCCGAACCCCTGCCCCTGGATGTGCTGCGGCAGGCCAGCGACCACTACGCCGTGGACGAATTGCAGGAAATGCGGCTGATCACCATCGATTCCGATGCCGAGCAGCATGTCCGCCTGGTCCAGCCGCTGGTGGGCGAAGTACTCCGGCAGATTGTGCCGGCCGCCCGCAGCCTGCGGATCCGCCAGCGCATCCTGCAGCTCCTTGAAAACCGCCCGCAGACCATGGACGGACTGCTCCGTTATGTGTCCTGGGGGCTCGAAGCCGGTGCCCGGATCCCGGACACCGAGATCCTGGAGGCCGCGCAGCTGGCCAACCGGCTCTTCATCCCCAGCTACGTCGAACGGGTAGCCGGAGCCATCAAGGACCCGGCGCTCAAGCTCGCGGCCCGGGTGGAGGTGGCCCGCGCCAAGTGGTACCGGGGGGATATCCGGGGAACGGCCTGGGAAATCAGCGGGATCGTCGAAAGGACCAACCATCCGGCCACCCTGCGGCAGGTGTCCATGCTTGCCGCGCAACTCGCCAGGCGCCAGGGGGCGGGCCCCAACGCGGTAAAGCAAGCGGCGTACGAATGGGAGGCTGCCCTGGCCCGGATCGCTGAATCCGCCCGGGGAATCGACGCGCAGGAGCTTGAACTGGGACGCCTCGGAAGCCGGCTCCTGGTCCTGGAGGGAATGCAGGCGGAGGGCCGCCACGTGGAAACGGAACGCGAGCTGCGGCACATCTGGCAGCAGGGCGGGGACGGGGAAACCCGGCTGCTCGCAGGAACGCTGCTGGCTGAATCGATGGCCGTCACCGGCAAGCCCCTCTCGGCCCTGCAGGTTCTGGCCGACGTCAAGGACATCCTCGATGCTGCCGGCTACTGGGGCCTGCAGCACACCGGGTTCTTCATGCGCCGCTACATTCTTGCCCTGCTCCATGCCGGTGAGTTCGCAGTGCTTGAGGAGTACCTCCGGAACCACGTGTCCCAGGCGCCCAACTCGCTGATCTACGACGGCGGTGCGCTGCATTTCAGCGCGGGCAGCGTGGACCTGCGCCGCGGCAACCTGGGGGCCGCGCTGCCGTGCCTCCGCCAGGCGGTGAGCATGCTCCGGGTGTCGGACCTGCAAAGCGACCTACCCGACGCCGTCGCTGCCGCCGCCTACGCTGCTTCCCTGCTGAAGTTCCGGGACGTCGCGTCTTCCTACACGCTGGAGCATGAGTCGCTGGCCCGGGACGGGATGGAATCATCCCTGTTGGGCCGGGCCCACGCCGCCATGGCCAAGGTCCAGCAGGTGGGGCTGCGCCCCACGCTGTCCCGGCTGATGTCCCTCGCGGACACCGCGGCAGCCAACGGGGCAGTGGGGCCGGAGATCGATATCCTCGTCCTCGTCCTTCGGGCCGGGGACCTCTCCGTGGTGCGCCGCCTGAAATCCCTGGCAGAAACCAGTGAAGGCCGCACCGCCGAGTTCGCCTTCAGCTACAGCCAGGCCCTGGACGCCAAGGATGCCGCAGGACTCATTGCCCTGAGCGAGGCTGCGGCCAGGGAGGGGTTGGAGCTCGCAGCAGCGGACTACGCCGGCCATGCGCTCAGGATCCTCGAGAGCCGCGGAGACAAGTCCCGCCAGCTGGAAGCACAGCGGCTCCTAAAACGGCGCACCGCGGCGCTGGGGAAGGCTCCCGTGGCCACAGGCCAGGGGATGCCGGACCTGTCAAAGCTGACGCGGCGGGAACAGGAGATCGTTGCCCTGGTACAGACGGGTTCAAGCAACAGGGACATCGCGCTCAGCCTCGGACTCTCCCTCCGGACGGTGGAAGGCCACCTGTACCGGATGTTCGCCAAGCTCGGAATCAGCGACCGCGAAAAGCTGATCAGCGGCGATCACGGCGGCGACCACACCGCCTAACCAGCCTTTTTCGTTAACCAGCGCCTGCTGCCGCGCTGGTTTTCGGTGTTGCTTCCGCGGAATTCCGGGCATTCCGGGGGCACCCGCCCTACCGAGTACCAATACGAGTGGTGGGCAGCCCCAAGCCACGTAGTCTCACCGCCGGGTGCGGCGGGCGGGGTCAAAGACGGGTACACCACACTCGCGCCGGGCAAAGGACTTGATTAATACCCTCGTCTTGTTGGCAACCGCCAGCACGAGGGGAAGTGGGCCTCGACATGAAGCGCAGGAAGATTTCCTTTGCGGGGGACAGCCTGATGGCAGTCCGGCCGGAAGGCAGTTCCGATGCGACAGGTCTCCCGCCATTGGCGGGGACCCCCCAAAACGGGCCGGCGGTGAAGGGCGACGTGCCACCTGAGACCCGGGCACACACCTTCTCGCCGCCGGCTTTTATTCACTCTGGAGACAAAATGCACCGGGAGGTCGACTGACCATGGCACCGAACACGAAGGTAAAAACCCTCAAGAAACAGGTCGCCGTTGAATCCCATTCCCTGCCGGCTGAGGCAGTGGAGTGGACTGAGGGCACCGCCGCGCGGGCAATTCCCGCCCAGGACCAGGTGTTCACTTTCGACGTCGCAATCGTCGGCCTGGGCTACGTGGGACTGCCCACCGCCCTGGCCATCAACGCCTCCGGGCGGCGGGTCCTCGGGCTCGACGTCTCGGAGCGGCGGCTGGCAGTGATCCGCGAACAGCAGGCGGACCTGCTGGACTCGGACAAGGAGCGGCTCAAGACCGCGCTGCTGGACCCCTCATTCATGCTGACCAGCGACCTCTCGCTGCTGGCCCACGCGGCCGCCGTGGTGGTCTGTGTTCCCACTCCCGTGGACGCGTACCTTGTTCCCGACCTCGGCATCCTGCGCGCAGCGTGTGCCTCGGTGGTGGAATACGCGGTGCCGGGGCAGCTGCTGATGCTGACCTCCACCACCTACGTGGGCACAACACGGGACCTGCTGGCGATGCCCCTCGCCG
Source organism: Pseudarthrobacter sp. 10T415 (assembly GCF_056394175.1). Classification (NCBI taxonomy): domain Bacteria; kingdom Bacillati; phylum Actinomycetota; class Actinomycetes; order Micrococcales; family Micrococcaceae; genus Pseudarthrobacter; species Pseudarthrobacter sp. 10T415. Next base: position 169,013 of record NZ_JBFTHJ010000004.1, read on the forward strand.
CCAAGGGACTCATCCCGGGACGCGACGTGTACGTGGCGTTCTCACCGGAACGCATCAATCCCGGCGTCGACTCCTTCTCCCACGAGGACGTACCCCGCGTGGTGGGCGGTGTCACCGCAGCCTGCGGTGAGGCAGCGGAACGGCTGCTCAGCGCCAGCACCAAGCTGGTTCACGTGGTCCCGTCCGCGGACGCCGCGGAGATGACCAAGCTCGTGGAAAACACGTTCCGGGCGGTCAACATTGCCCTGGCCAACGAGTTTGCCCAGATCTGCCACGAGCTGGACATGGAAGTGATGGACGTGATCAACGCGGCCGCCACCAAACCGTACGGGTTCATGCCGTTCACCCCCGGCCCGGGAGTCGGCGGACACTGCATTCCCTGCGACCCGCACTACCTCCTCTGGCAGCTGCGCAAGGCCCGCATCACGGCGCCGGTGATCGAGCAGGCAATGATCGGGATCGCGGGCAGGCCGCACCAGGTAGTGGAAAAGGCACGGCGGATCCTCTCCGAGCGGAACCACGGCCTGGCCGGCGCACGGGTGATGGTGGTGGGCGTGGCTTACAAGCCCGATGTCGAGGACCTCAGGGAATCCCCGGCCCTCGAGATCATCGCCGAGCTCATCGCGGACGGCGCCGAGGTGGCCTACTCGGATCCGTGGTGCCTCACCGCGCCGGACGGCAGGGGCGGGACGCTGATCTCCAATCCCGCACCCCAACTGTGGGAAGCGGACCTCGTGATCCTGCACACCAGGCACAGCCAGACGGACCTTGACTGGCTGGAGAACGCCGCTGCAGTGCTGGACACCACCTACCGGCTGCCCAAGGCAGACAACGTCACCAGGCTCTGACCACACCACTCCATTTGGAAGCAGGAAGCATGAGAACAGCAATTACCGGCGGTGCCGGATTCATCGGGAGCCACCTCGTGGAACACCTCCTGGCAGCGGGGGACGAGGTAATTGTCCTGGATGACCTGTCCACCGGCCGGCTTGAGAACCTCAAGGGCGTCATCGGGCACCGCAAGTTCCGTTTCATCGAAGGCAGCATCCTTGACCGGGCTGCCGTGGACAAGGCCGTCGCGGGGGCGGACCGGGTGTTCCACCTGGCCGCCGCGGTAGGCGTCAACCTGATCGTTGACCACCCGCTGGAAAGCCTGCGCACCAACATCCACGGCACGGAAGTGGTCCTGGACTCCGTCCTTGAAGCAGGTGCCAGCCTCCTGCTGGCATCCACCAGCGAGATCTACGGCAAGAACACCTCGGACAGCCTTTCCGAGGAATCGGACCGGATCCTGGGCTCGGCCCTGAAATCGCGCTGGACGTACGCTGCGGCCAAGGGCATCGACGAAGCCTTCGCCCACGCCTACTGGCGGCAGTTCGGGCTGCGGGTGGCTATTGTCCGGCTCTTCAACACCGTGGGTCCCCGCCAGACCGGACGCTACGGAATGGTGGTACCGCGCCTGGTGCGCCAGGCGCTCGCGGGCGAACCATTGACCGTCTACGGAGACGGGCACCAGACACGCTGCTTCTCCTATGTGGGTGACATCGTGCCCGCCATCACGCGGATCTCCGAGGACGAGCGCGCGTACGGCAACGCCTACAACCTCGGCGGCAACCACGAGATCTCCATCCTCGCCCTCGCGGAGCGGATCGTGGAACTCGTGGGAAGCGACAGCCCCATCACACTGGTGCCTTACGAGCAGGCTTATTCCGAAGGCTACGAGGACATGCGACGGCGGGTGCCGGACAACGCCAAGGCCTTTGGCCTGGTGGGCTTCGACCCGAAGACCACGGTGGACCAGATCATCACCAACGTCGCCGCCGACAACCGGACGTCGAACACGGCGGACGCTTCACGGTGGAAGGTCATTCTCGCCTCCTGAGGGCCGAAGGTCCGGCAAATCCGATACTCCAATGACCGGGCCGGGATTAATTTCCCGGCCCGGTCATTGGGCTGCGAATTTCCAAAGAATGCCGTAAAGATCCGGAAAGCTATGAATTGGCTGTCAATGTGCGCATTTCCCTCGCCGATGCCACGGGATATCAAGGAAAATAAAGTGTCACGGCATACGAAGGAGTCCGGGTTGAAAAGAGCGGCAGCGCCAAATTATCTCCTTGCACCAACGGGATCGCGCGCGTGGCGGATTCGGCACAGCATGCGGGTGCGGTGGGGCTTCGCCGCCGCCCTTTCCTCGATGGCGCTCATCGCTGCGGGTTGTTCCTCACCTCCTGCCCCGCCGGACGGAGGAAACTCCTCCTCCGGGGAGGGCGGTTATCCGTGGCACACCAACATCGTGGCCACCACATTTTGGGTGGGTGAACTTTTCGATCCCAAAGCCGACGACGGCAGCCAGGTCATGTCCACCTACGACTCCGGCTGGATGCGGAACTACGGCGGTTGCGACGGGGTGATGAAATCAGGAACCTGCGAGACGGAGCAGCGGACGGAAGCCAACCGCTACATGCCCACCGGCATGACACCCAAGGAAAACCCCTTCTACCTCGACCTGCCCTACGACGACGTCAACGACAGCAAGGCATTCGCAGAACGGGCCAGCGTCATTCCCTGGGCCAAGGATTCCGCATATGCGGGCCGTGAGCAGGACAAATCATTCAGCTATATGAAGAACCAATGGGTCCGGATCCGCAAGGGAAACCAGGAATGCTACGGCCAGATCCAGGACGCAGGTCCCGGCCAGTACCACGACAAGGAATATGTTTTTGGATCCAATGATGCCCGCCCGGCCAATAAGGAATTCAACGGCGCTGGAATGGACGTTTCTCCGGCGCTGAACGCGTGCCTGGGTTTTGAAGACATTAACGGCGAATCGGACACCGTGGACTGGCAATTCGTAACCAGGGACCAGGTGCCGGAAGGGCCGTGGCTCGACATTGTCACCACCAGCCAGGTCCGCTGACCCGGCAGGTTACTCCGGCAGGCAGTCCGCCATCGCGTCAGCGCAGCTTGCCCTCAAAACCTGCGGCGAGGGCCTTGGCGAACTGGCCGGGCTCCTGCTGGACTCCGCTGCACACGTGGCTCGCCTGGCCATCGGCAGCGGCGGTTGTGCACTCCCGGTCCCTGTTGAGCGACCACATGGATACCCTCTGGATGCCTTTTTGGACGGCAAAGGAGTTGAGGCCACTGGCAGCGTCCAGCCCGAAGACTTCGCCCGGCAGGTCATTGACGCCGATCATCGGGGTCAGGCCCATCTTCGACCAGATCTCCTGGCTGCTGAGGCTGGTCCCCACCCGTTGGTAGCTGAGGCTCAGCTGGTCGTGGGTGGAACCGGCGGCCGCCACCGCCGCGTCCAGCATGCTCTGCGAGGACCCGCGGCTGGACCCGTAGTTCATGGTCATGATGTTGACGCCGGCAAGGTCGACGCCGGCGGCCAGCATCTGGTCCACCACGGCAATGCCGTCGTCGGTCAACCCACGTGGTGACGCCGGGAGCGTGAGCCACACGTCCAGTCCGCCGCCCCACCCGTCCTTTTCCTTTTGAAGGGCGGCCACCGCCGCTGCCCGCCGTTCCCCGGCCGGGCCGTTAAGCAGCGCATCGCCCTCGATGTCGAAATCGATGGTGGAGGGGGAGTATCGCTCCACCACTGAGCGGTAAGCAGCCTGCAGTTGGACCGGGTCCTGGCATGCGACGGCAAGCTCGGTGTTAACCGAGCCGCCAAAGGAAACCGCAATGGCGCCGCCGTTGGACTTCAGGGCGGAGATCCGTTGCTCAAGGTTGAGCGCGTCCCTGGCAGCATCGAGGCTGTAGGCATTGCCCCAGCTGGGAGCGCACGGCTGCGAGGAATCGGCGACGACGAAGGCCAGCGTGACGTTACGGCTGTCCGGCAGGCCGGTCCCGGTTAAGTCGTACGGCGGGTCAACCGTCACGTCCGCATATCCCGAAAACCACGGTTGCTGTGCCATGCCCGCCTCCGCAATGAAACGCCATAGGAAGAAACCGCCAACCAGCGCCAGCGTTACGGCTGCGGCGACCACGGCGAGCCGGGTGTTGGAGCGCCGGTTGCCCGAAGGCAGGTGCACCCTTCCCGCCCGCGATGGTGCCGGGGACGCGGCAGCCGTGCTGACCTGGCCGGTGCCCGGTTTGGCTGCCACATGTCCCCCGTATTGGTCGGATTTCCTGTCCACTCTCCTGAACCACCATTTGACCATAGGCGCCCTGTTTTCAGGCCAGGATTCCGTGCATGACGGGCCGCCATGGCCGGGCAGGCAGCGCCGAGTAGTGGCTTCGCGCGGGTACGTAATCAAAAAGCCAAATACGGGTACTGCCTACTCGTGTCCGGGGGGAACGGCCCTCCATAGGCTGAGGCTGTGAACGACTGAAACCGGTCGGTGGAGAAACGGGTCTCACCATGGAAATCTCGTCAATGAAGGGCGTTGCCCTCCAATGGCCGCGCGCCGCCGCGGGCAGGTCCGCGCCGTGAGCGGCGAGCATCCCGGTTCCGGCACCGCCGGCCCTAAGAATGGCACGCTGGCGTCAATGCAGGCCCGTGCTTCGCGCAGGAGGGTGGGCCTCCTTGCCGTGTCCTGGATTGCAGTCCTTGCCGTACTGACCGGCGGTGCGTCGCTGATGACGGCCAACGGCGGGGACCGCAGTGGCGTTGCGGCGGGCCCGCAAACTTCCGATCCGCCCACCGCAGGCGCTGCGCCGCTGCTGTCAGTTTCCCTGACGTTCGACGGCGGCCGGTCCAGCCAGCGGGAAGCGGCCCGTATTTTGGCTGACCACCAGTTGCGCGCCACCTTCTTCGTCAATTCAGGCTTTATTGGCGCCGCCGGCTTCCTGAACCAGGAGGACCTGCACAGCCTTGCCGAACAGCACCACGAAATCGGCGGCTACACGGTCACCCTGGCGGACCTCACCGCCGTCGAGCCCGGCGAAGCGCAACGGCAGGTGTGCAGTGACCGGGCGAAGCTCAGCGAATGGGGTTTCAAGGTGACCAGCTTCGCCTACCCGTTCGGGGCGTCGTCCCCCGCCGCCGAGGACATCGTGTCCGGTTGCGGCTACAACAGCGCCAGGGGACAGGACCGGATCCGCAGCCCGCACTCCTGCGAGTCCTGCGCCCCGGCCGAGACCGTACGCCCGGAGGATCCCTTCAACACCCGTGCCACCGCCGAGGTGGGCCGCGACTGGACACTGCAGGGGCTGCAGCAGACCGTGGAACAGGCTGAGGCAGCAGGCGGCTGGCTGCAGCTGGCCTTCTACGACATCGATGACTCCGGAAGTCCGCTGTCAATCAGCCCGGCCCTGTTCGAACAGTTTGCCGCCTGGTTGGATGCGCGGACAGCGCAGGGCACCATGGGGGTCCGGACCGTCCACGAGGTGATCGGGAAAGTGGCCAAGCCTGTGGTCCCGGGAGCAACTGCACCCCCTGCCGGCCCGGGCGTCAACGCCCTGCGGAATCCGGGGCTGGAAACACCGGGAAAGTATGGCCTGCCGGAATGCTGGCAGGTGGCAGGCTACGGAGAAAATTCGTCCGAACTGGCAACCCTGGCTCCCGGCTTCCGGGACGGAACGTCCCGGCGGCTGGATGTCACCGGCTACAAATCAGGGGACGCCAAGCTCCTGCCGGTCCTGGACCTGGGAGCCTGCGCGCCGAGTGTCACCGCGGGCCACACTTACTCGCTCCGCGCCTGGTACCAGTCCACGGCGCGGACGCAATTCGCGGTGTACTACCGCAACGCAATGGGTGATTGGCAGTTCTGGACGGCCAGCCCGTACTTCCCCGCCAGGACGACATACGGGCAGGCGGTCTGGGAGACACCGCCTGTTCCCGACGGCGCAGAGGCCATCAGCTTCGGGCTCAACCTTTTCAGCGACGGCCAGCTGGCCACCGATGACTATGAAATGTACGACGCCGTGGGGGCGCCGCCTCCTGCCCAGTGAGCCCCAGCCCCGGGGCCTTCCCAAGATGAATCGAGTGGTAAGCCATGAAAACTACCGGCTGCGGGCCTGTGGAAGAACTGCCTCCGCGCGAGGGTGCCCGGCGGGGACTGCTCCGCCGGGCTAAATCCTTGGTGACCGTGGGGGCCGCCCTGGCCCTGGCCGTCGCCGGCCTGGCGATGAGCCCGCCGGCAGCCCATGCTGCCGCGCCCACGGTGGTCAGCCTGACGTTCGACGACGGCCACGCGGACCAGTTGGCGGCAGCCCAGACCATGAACTCGCTGGGACTGAAGGGCACCTTCTTCGTGACTTCCGGCGTCGTGAATACCCCGAACTACTTCACGCTCGCCCAGGTCCAGGCGCTGGCGGCCGCAGGGCATGAAATTGGCGGCCACACCGTGACCCACCCGGACCTCACCACCCTTCCCAGCGATGAAGCCACGCGGCAGGTGTGCAACGACCGCGTCAACCTCAGCAACTGGGGTTTCCGGGTGACCAGCTTCGCCCACCCCTTCGCAGCGGCCAATGCCAGCACCGAGGCAATCGTCCGGAACTGCGGCTACAACAGCGCCCGCGGGCTGGGCGATATCCGCACCCGGTTCAGCTGTGGTACCTGTGCGGTGGGCGAATCCATGCCGCCGGCCGACCCCTATTACACGGCGGCGCCGGACCAGGTGGAAAACACGTGGACGCTGGCGGACCTCCAAAGGAGCGTCACGCAGGCTGAGAACGGAGCCGGTGGATGGGTCCAGCTGACGTTCCACCACATTGCCAACAACCCTTCCGACTCCATCACCATCTCGCCCACCCTGTTTAACCAGTTCGCCAACTGGCTGAAGACCCGTCCCGCCACCACCACGGTCAAAACGGTGGACCAGGTCATCGGCGGGACGGTCAAGCCGCTGGTTTCGGGGCCGGCCGTTCCGCCGCCCGGCACGGGCAACCTCGTCAAGAACCCGGGCTTTGAAACGCTCACCAACGGCGCTCCCCAGTGCTGGCAGCAGGGCGGATACGGAAGCAACACCCCCACGTTCAGCACCGTCAACCAGGGCCGGACCGGCAGGGCCGCCCAGGTGGTGATGCGGAGCTACGCCAACGGTGACGCCAAATGGCTGCCGTCCCTCGACCTGGGCGGATGCTCACCCGCGGGAACTGCCGGGCACAGCTACAACCTGGGCATGTGGTACAAATCCACGGTCCCCACGCAGTTCGCGCTGTACTACCGCAGCGGCATCGGCTCCTGGACCTACTGGACCTCAAGCCCCTGGTTTGCAGCGGCCACCACGTTCCAGAAGGCGTCCTGGACCACTCCGGCGCTTCCCGCCGGGGCGAGCGGCATCAGCTTCGGCCTGAACATCTTCAGCAACGGCACGCTGGTCACCGATGACGCCGAGATGTTCGACGCCGCCGCAACACCGCCGCCGCCACCACCGGCGGCGGGCGCGAACCTCGTGCAGAACGCCGGGCTGGAAACTGCCGGCACGGGCACCCTTCCGCAGTGCTGGCAGACGGCGGGCTTCGGAACGAACACCCCCACCTACGCCACGCTCGCCACCGGGGCTCACTCCGGTACTAAGGCCGTGCGGCTGGTGATGAGTAACTACTCAAACGGTGACAGCAAGCTTCTCCCGTCCCTGGACGCCGGTTCCTGCGCCCCACCTGCCATCGCCGGCAAGACCTACTCGCTGCGGGCCTGGTACACCTCCACCGCCACCACCCAGTTCGCGGTCTACTACCGCAACTCCGCAGGGACGTGGGTGTACTGGACCTCGAGCCCCTGGCTTGCCCCAGCCGCCACCTACACGCAGGCGAGCTTCACCACGCCGGCACTGCCCGCGGGGGCCACCGCCATCAGCTTCGGCCTCAACCTCTTCAGCAACGGCACCCTCATCACGGATGACTACGCGATGTACGACACGGTGGGGGCTCCGGCGCTGTGATTGCTGTATCGATCATCCTGGTCCTCGGTGTCAGCACCATCTTCTGGACTCTCGTGGGGCTGGTGCGCCTCGCGGGGGAGAACTCCTGGCTGTTGGAGGAGTGGAGACACCGGTACCGCACGTGGCGGTCCGTCAGGGCGGGGTTGCCGGCCGTCGCCGCCAGGCCCAGGAGGGGCCGCCACAGGGGAACCGGCATCCGCATCCTGCCATCCCACGTCGCCGTGCTGGTGGCCGCCCATAACGAGGCGCTGGTGATCAACGAGACCATCCGCGCGGCGTCGAGGCTGGTACCGCGCCGGAACATCCACGTCGTTTCCGACATGTCGACGGACAACACGGCACAGCTGGCACGCGCAGCCGGGGTTAAAGTGCTGGAGCTGGAGCCCAACCGGGGCAAGGCGGGCGCCCTGGCCGCCGGGATCGCGCACTTCGACCTGTGCCGGCGGTTCAAGGTGGTGATGCTGCTGGATGCCGATACGCGTCCCACCGAGGATTACCTTCGGACCGGCCTGCCGCTGTTCGCCGATCCAACGGTGGTGGCCGTGGCAGGGAGGGCAAAATCCATCATGGATCCGCCGTCGCCCACCGCCATGGGACGGTTCCTGGTGGCGTACAGGGAGCGCCTGTACATCGTGGTGCAGCTCCTGCTGAAGTACGGGCAGGCCGCGCGCGGTGCCAACGTGGTGTCCATCGTTCCGGGGTTCGCCAGCATGTACCGGACCAGTGCACTGCAGGAGATCGACGTCGTCGCACCCGGCCTGGTCATCGAGGACTTCAACATGACGTTCGAGATCCACGCCAGGAAACTCGGCAGGATCGCGTTCCACCCGTCCGCGGCGGTGGCCTATACCCAGGACCCGGACAGGCTGCAGGACTACATGAAGCAGGTCCGCCGGTGGATTTTGGGATTCTGGCAGACGGTCCGGCGCCACCGGAAGCAGACCGGCCGGTTCTGGCTGGTCCTGGCAACATACATCTTCGAGTTGCTGATGAGCTGCGTCTTCTTTGTGCTGCTGCTGCCGGTGTTCCTCGTCTCCCTGTTTGCCGCGATCCAGGTGACGGCCTTCGGCAGCGACTGGGATGTTGCTGTTTTCCTGTCCGGCCTGCTGCGGCCGCAGGATGTGCTGTTCGGTGTCCTGCTGCCGGACTTCCTGTTGACCATCCTGGCAGCGGTTTCCCTTCGTAAGCCGGGGATGCTGCTGATGGCACCGCTATTCCCGCTGATGCGGATCCTGGATGCCTTCCTGTGCCTCCAGGTACTCCCGAAGGCCTTCTCCTCGGCCTCGACCGGCACCTGGGTCAGCCCCGCCCGCAGGGTGCAGGGGAAAGAGCTGACACCGGTGACGGCCGGGAACGGAGCCTCCTGACAACTGTCAGGAGGCTCCCTCAGGCGGCACCGTCAGGCGGCACTGCTCAAGGTGCTGACGCCTGCTGCCGTCAGTTGCTGACTCCTGAGGTGGTCTCGACGGTCAGCCACGGTCCGGCCGGAACGTTGGCACGGTCAATGAAGCGCCACGAGACGCGGTCGCTGCTGCCGTCCAGTTCGGCGAAGCCAAGGCAGCCGTTCAGGGCGGGGGAGACGTCCATGCCGGCACCCTGGGTAGCGTCGGCGGAGAAGCTCTGGTTGACCGGGCGTGCGTCGCCGGCCCCGAAGACGTAAGCGGAGTCGTGGTATTCGGAGCCGCTGGAGGGGCCGGCATCCTCGATCTGTCCGTAGCAGGTGCTGCCGTTCGGGCCCGTGATCTGGACCCACCGGTTCTTCATGTAGCTGTAGCCCTGGTCTGCGCAGTGGTCCGCCCCCGTGGCGGCGTTGTCCGCTGCAGCCCAGGGAATGACCCGGCAACGCTCCTGGAAGGCGACGCCGTCGTTCAGGTCGTCGTACGGCAGGTCAAGGTAGAACGGGTTCTGCAGCGGTTTGGGCTGGTTGAGCGGGAAGTATCCGTTGCTGGCAACGCGCCGTTCGGTGGCGCACTTGAAGTCGGCGCCGGAACCGGAGCTCACTCCGTCACACCCGCCGTAATAGCTGCCGGGGCATCCGGCAGCGCCGGCGTCAACGGTGCCGAGCTTGACCCCGGTGTGCTGGTACGCCCACTGGCTGTTGTAGGTGGAGCAGACCTGGGAACCGTCCGAGAGGCTGGCGTTGAAAATCTCGCCAACCCAGAACGTGGTGCTGATGATGTTGCTGTGCAGGGGGTACGCGCTGCTGCCGCTCCCGGAGGCTGCCGCCGGAACAATGGCCGGAGCGGGCGCCGGAGCCGGTGCTGCCGGGGCCGGGGCCTGGGTGGCCGGAGCGGGAGCGGCCGCCGCAGGGGAAGTTTCCGCCGCGGCAACCGGCGTGCTGCTTGGTGTGGGGGCGGGCGTCCGCTTGGGCTGTGCCTTGTCCTTGGCCGGCGACTCGGACGGGCGCTGTCCGGCTGCTTTCGTGGCTGCGGATGTGGTGGCGGACGACTGTGTGGCCGAAACCGTGAACAGTCCACCGAGGGCCAGTAGCAGCACTGCTGCAAGGGCTGTGATCAGGTGTTTCATGGGATGTCATATCTGTTGGGTGCATGGACTCCGAGACCATGGCGACCCGCCGCGGGCGCGCAAAAATAACGCGCAGCGGCAACGCTGCGCGTCATCTTTTCTATCGCCCGGGATGGTGGATCGCGGTGGGGGCAGCTACATCAATCGGCGCTCGTCAACTCCCCAGCCGCAGGCGCCGGAACCTGCCCACGCCAACCAACCTTACACAGGCCCGGTCCAGCGCCCGAATCGGGGAATACCCGGTCCGGGGCCCGAAAATCCAAGTAGTACACACTCAATCCCTGCCTGAAATGGCCCGATACCGTGTGAGCATCTCGACAACGGTCCTACCGCGGCCACCAGGAAATGCGCCCGGTGGCCCTCACCTAAGACAGGACCATGGACAACGCGGCAGGCAACCACCCTTCTCAGGGAATCATCCGGGCAGCGGAGCTGCATGACATTGTTGTCGCCCTGTCAGGGCCGGAACCGGCAGGTGTGCTGATCTCCGGCGCCGGCGGTTCGGGCATGACAACCCTGCTGGACGCCGCGGCGTCCGTCCTGGAGGGCACCTTCTCTGTAGTTGCGCGCACCGCGGCCAGTTCCTTCACCGATGTTCCGTTCAGTATTGCCATGGCGCTGATTCCGGATCTGCCCGCGAAATCGAATGCTTCCCCCAGGTTCCTGGTGCAGGCCTCACGCCAGGCGCTGCGCAGCGCCGGGCCGCCGGGGATGCCCGTGCTGCTGGCCCTGGACAACATAGATTTCCTTGACGACCTGTCGCTGTGGCTTCTCAACAAGGTGGTGTCCGAACCGGACATCCGGCTGCTGGCAACCCACCGTTCCGACCGGCCGCTGCGCATGGAACTCATGGAGTCGGTGGTGGCCCGGCAGCTGTCCGTGGTCAACCTTTCCGAGCTTGGTCCGGAACGGATGCGGGACTTCCTGGCGTCCCGCCTTCAGGGCCGGCCTTCCGAAGGCCTGGTCCGGAATATCCAGGCGGCCTCCGCGGGCAACATGCTGGCCGCGAGGCTCCTCCTTGATGCGGCGGTGGCCGGCGGCGGTGTGGCCTGCTCCGGCGGTGAATGGTCGATGACCCAGGACACGCGCGGGGGAACCCAGATCCAGGAGCTCGTGACGCGCCGGCTGGCCAGGTATCCGCACCAGCAGCGCCAGCTGATAGATTTCCTGGCCGTCGGCGAGCCGCTGTCCGTCGGCGTCGCCGAAGCGCTGGCAGGGAGCGTAGCCCTGGCGGAGCTCCGGTCTGCGGGCGCCGTCCGGATCCAGGACGCCGGGCTGCCGGATCCCGCTGCCGCCACCGCAACCCTGAACCATGTCCTCGAAGCCGGTGCTGCCCTGCAGCAGTTGGCGCCGGACCAGCAGCGTGAACTTCGGCTGGCCCTCCGGAGCCAGATGTCCCACGGCGATGCCGGTTCGCTGTGGGACCTGTTCCGGCGCGTCGCCCTGGAGCAGCTAAGCGGCCTGCCCACGCCGGACGCCGACCTGCTGGCCGTGGCGATCGCCGCCAACGACCTGCATGACAGCCACCGGGCCCGGCACGCCGCCGCAGGAGTGACGGCGCCGGAACTAAGGCTCCCGGCCGGCGTCGAACATGCAAGGGCCCTGTACCTCGTGGGGGACATCTATGGCAGCGTCCAGTTGCTCAGGCGGTTGCTGGCATCCTCGGACGGGGCGGACAACAGGGAATTCCTGCGGGCGGTCTGGCTGCTGGTGCGGGCGCTGCATCCCACGTCCCCAGACCCTAACGTCCTGCATGCCCTCGTTGACGATGCGCGACGACGGGTGGAGGCCGCCGTCGACGCCGAGCCTTTTGGAGGGCAGGAGGCACGGGACGAGCTGGACGTCCTGCAGTTGTACCTTGATGCCCAGTCCGGCACCTGGCCACGCGCCGGGGATGCGCTGTACCAGCGGCTCAGCAGGCAGCACACCATAGGCGCCCCACTGGGCGGCGACCACCGGGCAGGCGGGGACGCTGGTGGTGCGCCTCCGTTGCCGACTACCGAGGCGGGTGTGCTGCTCATGGCGCTTGTCTCGCAGGGGCTGGCCGTTGGCGGCCGGTTTGCCGAGGCAGTGGAGCTGTCCACCGCCGCCCTGGAATCCCTGGAACGCCTGGCCCGGTGCACTGTGGACTTCCACGCGGTGGTGCTGATCATCCACGGCTCCAACCTGATCTGGCGGGGCCAATGGGGTGGCAAGGAAATGGTGTGCTCGGGGGCGCCGCGGCAGACAGTGGGCCGGCTGAGCTATTTTGAGGGGCCGGCGCACCTGTACCGGGCTTTTGTCCTGGCACGGCAGGGCAGCCTTGACCTGGCATGTGAGCATTTCCGGCAAGCGAAGGTGCGTTTCGATGAAGCAGACCCGGAAGGGCTGTTGCCGGTCACGCTGGGTGGACTTGCCGCGGCCGCGTGGCTGCTGGGAGACGTGGGGCAGGTCCGCCGCGCCCTGGCAGCCTACGATGCGAGACGGCAGTCCGGCAGCTATCTGGCTGCCCGGCTGGCGGACAGTTATTCTTCGGCGGCCCGTTCGGTGGTGAGCGGTGCAGGCTCGTCCAACCGCAGGCTGCTGCAGTTGGCGGATACCGCCGGCAAACGGGGACACCGCGCCCTGGAGAACCTGAACCTGGGGCTTGCGGCACGGACGGGAGCACGCGGAGTGAGGTCCCAGGAGGTGGGCGTGGCGGACCTCATCTGGAGCGTGCCGCCGGCAATGCTGGGCGAGCCGCATGACGACGTGCCGGCGTCGCATCCGGACGTAGCTTTCCCGGGGTACGACGATCCTGAGCAGGAGGATGTCCTCGGAACCGGGGAGATGCCGCCGGCGGGGACCACTGCTGCACGGCCCCCCGCTGCCCTCCCGGACCTCGGCAAGCTGTCCAACAGGGAGAGGGAAGTGGCCGGGCTGATAGCTTCCGGACTGAGCAGCGCGGAAGCGGCTGTCCGCCTGGGGATCTCCGTGAATACAGTCAACGCCCACCTGCAGCGGACCTACGGGAAACTCGGGGTTTCGAGCCGGCAGGAACTGTCCGAAGTGTGGAGCCACGGCGAGGATTTCCCGGAGTAGCCGGGCTCACCAGGAAGGTCGCTCCAACACATACCCCCACAAAAGGGGCCCCGCCGGTGTAGGCTGCAGTGCAGCTCACCGGCCGGGCCCTGGTGGTGCCGGGCGTCCCCGCTACAGCGGCAGGGACGTCATGAGTACCGAAATCGACACGAGGCCAAGGACGCACCAGACGAAGGCCAGCTGCCACATCTTGGCTTGGCCTTTCCGGTGGCTTCCATGCCATACCCGCTCCATTTCCTGAGCATCCATGCAGCAATTTTCGGCGGGGGAGTGCCGCTGCGAAAGGGTGGCCGCCACCCTTCTGCGGGTTGGGGGCACTCCAATCACCCAGATGCTACTTACGCATCCCGGGGCGCGGGGAAGGCGGTCCGGAAGATGGCTGAGGAGGCGCTCGGTCTATGCGGATGCGGGGCGCGGATAACCTGTGGGTATGAAGAACCTGGACCTGAACCTGCTGCCCCCTTTGCAGGTCCTCCTGGAGCTCAAGAACATCTCCCGGGCGGCGGAACGGCTCCAGCTCAGCCAGCCAGCCACCAGCGCGGCGATGGCGAGGCTCCGGCGGCATTTCGACGACGAACTCCTCGTCCGCAACGGCCGCACCTATGACCTCACGCCCTTTGCGCAATCCTTGGTCCCGCTGGTTGATGAAGCCCTGCTGCACATCCAGCGGGCCACCCGGGTGCGGTCAGGCTTCGACCCCGGCACCAGCGAGCGGGAATTCATCATCGCCGCCTCGGACTACGCCGCCGCGCTGATTGTTGGCCCCCTGCGGGGGATCCTCCGTGATGAGGCTCCCGGTGTGTCAGTGGATTTCATGCCCACCTCCAAATCCGGGATCCAGGGCCAGTTGGCCGACTACTCGAAGATCGACCTTCTGGTGGGACCCACCGGGTACCACATGCAGGGTGCCAGCAGGCAGCTTTTCCGGGACAGCTTTGTGGTGGTCGCGGACGCCGGGAATCCCCTGCTTCAGCAGCCCCGGCTCACACCGGCAGACCTGATCGCGGTGCCCCACGCCGTCGGGTACTTCGGTGAGGGCGTCAGCACCCCGGCGGACAAACTCTTCGAGTCGCTGGGCCTGCAGCGCCGGGTGGCCGCCGTGGTGGCCGGGTTCCTGTCCCTGCCGCTGCTGGTGGAGGGGACGGATCTTGTGGCGCTGGTCCCGCGGATGCTGGCCGCACGCGCCGGGCGCGGCGCCAATATCGCGGTCCTGGAATTTGCAGACGGGACCGAGGCGTCCCTGGTGGAGGCCATGTACTGGCATCCGTCCCAGACGGAGGACCCGGCAAGCCTTTGGCTGCGGTCCGTGGTCCAGCGTTCATGCGGCCGGCTGCAGGAACTCTTCCCAGTCAACGCCCATCCCGTGGCCATCCACGCGGCGGGTACCCCGTAGACCCATGGCATGGACCAGCTCCCGGACGGGGGTCTTTGCATAATTCAACCCTGTAACGGGGTGGTTGCGCGGCCGTAGACTCGTGCTGAAACGAGCCGTGCAGCGACTCAAACAAACCCAAGGAGGACTGTTATGAGCAATGCAACCACCAGCCCCGAGGCGGCGGCCGCCGCGCAGACCCTGTTCCGGGTGGCTTTGGGAGGAGTCCTCGTGGCTCACGGATCCCAAAAACTCTTTGGCTGGTTCGGCGGGGGAGGCGTCGAAGGCACCAGCAAGGGCATGCACGCCATGGGTTTCCGCCCCGCTAAAACCAGCGCCGTCCTTGCGGGCGTAGGTGAAGCAGGAGCCGGGCTTGCTCTGGCCCTGGGTTTGGCCACCCCTGCCGCCGGCGCAGCTGCCGCAACCACCATGGGCGTAGCGGCCAGCGTCCACGCCCCGAACGGTTTCTTCGCCCAGGAAGGCGGCCTCGAGTACCCGGCCGTGCTGGGCCTGGCAGCCGCCGCCTTCACGATCGGGGGCTCCGGACTCTACTCCCTGGATGCGATGACCGGCCACGTCCTGGACCGGCCGTGGATGCGGATCACTGCTTTGGCCGCGATCCCCACCGCCATCGCCATCCAGGTTTCCCGCCGGCGGAAAGCCCTCGCCGCAGACGCTGCGGCTCCGGCCGCTGGCGCTGCCGCGGAAGACGCCTGAGCCGTACCCCGGGCAGCGCCCACGCCGCCAGGTCCGTTGCGATCCTAGGTTCCGGAAGGAGCCGCAGCGGCGACCCGGTTCCGGGGGCGGGTGCGGGCGGGGACCCGGGTCAAGGCCTCGCGCCGGGTGCCCACGGTGTTTTCGATGCTTCCGATGCCTTCGACGGTCAGGCGCACCGCGTCGCCGGTTTTCAGTGGCGGGGGAGTCTGGGCGCCGTTCCTGCCCCAGAGTTCGGCGAGGCAGCCGCTGCCACACGTGCCGGATCCCAGTACATCGCCCGGCAGAACCACCGAGTCCTGCGAGGCATAAGCCACCAGATCAGCGAACGGCCAGCCCATGTTGGAGAGCAGGTCCTGGCCGATCAGTTCGCCGTTGACCTCGACGGACATGGAGATGGGCAGGAAGCCCTCGGCGTCATGCCGGTCCTCGAACTCGTCAGCGGTGACGATCCACGGGCCCAGGGTGTTGGAAAAATCCTTGCCCTTGCACGGCCCCAGGCTGACCTTCATCTCGCGTCGCTGCAGGTCCCGGGCGGACCAGTCGTTGAGGACGGTGTAGCCGAAGATGTGCCGGTGCGCCGCATCCGCGTTCAGGTTCCGGCCGTCGCTGCCGGGAACACGCCCGACGACGGCTGCCACCTCGGTCTCGAAGTCCAGGTCCAGGCACCCGGCAGGGATCCCAATCACCTCGCCGGTGCCGGTCACGGTGTGCGGGTTGGTGAAGTAGAACGTGGGCGCCTCGTACCATTCGGGCACCACGCCGGCGACGCCGTCGATGCTCTTCCGGACGCCCTCAACATGTTCCTCGAAGGCAACAAAGTCGCGGATGGTGGCCGGCGCCAGCGGGGCGAGCAGCTGCACATCCGCCAGAGGAACCGCCGCGCCGGAGCCGATGGTCCGCCGGGCGATGGCCAGCGTCTCCTCCAATCCGGCGTCCAGCAGGGTTTGCACGTCTTGGCCCGCAGGCAGCGGATGGCAGGCGCCGTCGCTGACAAAGCCGGACTGCGTCCCGCCGTCGTGGTTCCACCGGGCGATCTTGACCATGAATCTGTTCCTTAGGCTGTGTGGCTGACGGTACGGGTTGAGGCTGGGGTGATGCCAAGGGCGGCGGCGTTCCCGGCGAGGACCTTGGACTGGTCTTCCGCCGGAAGCTGCGCATCGACAACCTCCGCCACAGGCTGGTCTGAGCCCATGTCGAAGGGGTAGTCGGAGCCGAGCAGCACCTGGCCCGGGCCGGCGGCAGCCACGAGGGCCGCCAGCTCGGCCGGGCTGTGCACCAGGGAATCGAAGTAGAGCTTCTTCAGGTAGGACGACGGCGGTTCGGCGCAGCCGTGTGCCTCGGGCCGGACCCGCCAGGCGCGGTCGGAGCGGCCCAGGGTGGTGGGCAGGTACCCGCCCCCGTGTGCGGCCAGGACCTTGAGGTCCGGATGGCGGTCCAGGACGCCGGAGAAGATCAGATGGGACAGGGCGACGGCGTTTTCGGCGGGCTGGGAGACCGTGTTGGCGAGGTAGAAGCGGTCCAGCCGCTCATCCAGTGAGCAGCCGAACGGGTGCAGGAAGACCAGGGCGCCCAGCTCCCCGGCCCGGGACCAGAACGGTTCCAGCCGCGGGTCGCTCAGCTCAACCGTGGTCCGGTCCCCGCCGGGGGTGGCGGCGAAAGAACCGATTTCCACGCCAAGCAGTCCGCACTCCAGTACCGCGTGTTCCAGGGCTTCCACCATGAGGTGCGGGTGCTGCAGCGGAGCCAGGCCAAGGCCGTTGAGTCGGTCCGGAGCGCGGTCCACGAAGTCCCTCACGGCCTGGTTGGCTGAACGGGCCAGCTGGAGCGAGAGTTCCTCGCCCGCGAAGTAGTAGAAGTGCGACGGCGACGGCGAGACCAGCTGCACCTCCACGCCCTGGGCGTCCATGTCAGCGAGCCGGCGGTCCAGGTCCGTCAGCTGCGGCCAGCACTCCTTGATCATCTTCCCTGACGCGGCCATCGATTCGGGCCCGTTGCGACGCACCTCCAGCCCCTGCTGGGCACCGAAGCCCTCGGGGTCGGCCTCGGCCACCAGCTGCTGCAGGGCCGGAAGCAGGATGTGCGCGTGGACGTCGATGATGGGGGACGGCGCGTCCGTGGAAAGGTTGCTCATGCGGGGTCCTTCAACATGGTGGAAAGTGAGTTCATCAGGCCGGGCACATCGGCGTCGCGGACGCCGTCGAGCATCCATTGGCCCAGCTGCACCGAGGCGTTGACCACTGCCGTGGCACGGTCCAGGCGGCGGTCAGTGAACTCCTTGAACAGGGTTTCGGTGACGTGGTCGGCGCTGATCAGCAGTTCGACCAGGACGGCAGCGTCCTCCAAAGCCATGGCAGCGCCCTGGGCCACTGTGGGCGGGCAGCTGTGCGCGGCGTCGCCGATGATGACGGTACGGCCGCGGTTCCATGGTCCGTCGACCAGGTGGGTGGTGAACCAGGTGTAGTTGATGCGGGCGCTGTGGTCCAGGTTGCCGCGGATTTCGTTCCACGGTCCGCCGTAGGCTGCGGCGAGTTCGGCCATGATGCGGGGGCCGTCCTCATGTTTGCGCTCCTGCGCCTTTTCCACCAGGTAGGCGTAGATGGTGTCCTGGCCCGTGGGGCAGTAGCCGGCGATGAAGCAGGGGCCGCCGTACGTGAGGTCGGTGCGGACCACTTCTTCAGGCCGCTCGACGAACGCGCGCCAGATGCCCATGCCCGTGGGCCTGGGCTCGACGTCGATACCGATCGCCTTGCGGACGGCGGAGTGCAGCCCGTCAGCGCCGATCAGGAGGTCGTAGCTGGCGGCGGTGCCATCGGCCGTGCGTACGGTGACGGACCCGCCGTCGTCCGTTATCTCCGTGACGCTCCTGCCATAACTGATGCGTGCGCCCGCCTGCTCGGCGCGTTCGCGGAGGATGGCGGTGAGGTCCGGCCGGTACATGCCCATGGTGGCCGGGAGGTCATCGCCGCCGGTACGGATGTCCTCAAGGACTGCCAGGACTGTGCCGTTGGGGTCCGGGGCGCGCAGGCCCAGGGTGCTGAACCCGTAGCCCTTGGCCTCCACCCGGTCCCAGACGCCGAGCTGCCGGAGGACCCGGAGGGCGTTCCCCTGCAGGGTGATTCCGGACCCGAGGGTCTGCGGGGCGGCTGCCTTTTCCAGGATCTCCACCCGGATTCCTGCATCGGCCAGGAGGATGGCAGCGGCCAGCCCGGCGGCTCCCGCCCCAACGATTCCGACGTTCTGTACTGCTGCCATCGCTGACTCCTTTGTATTGACGGCGTTACTGGTGATTGTTCTGAGTGGAGCTACCCGAGTGCTACCGCAGGGCGATCGGGTTGACGGGTGAGCCGACCGCACCGGTGATGGGTAACGGGGCTGCGGTGAGCAGGAAGTCGTACCTGCCGTCCGCCGCGCACGCCTCCGCGAGAGCGTCCGGATCCCACATCTCGCCGAGGAACAGTCCCAGGTTGGGGATGGCGATCTGGTGGAGGGGCTGGAACGCGCCGTCGAATTCGTTGGGGCGGACCTCGAAGCCCCAGGTGTCGGTGGCGATCCCGGCGATTTCGCTGCAGTGCAGCCACGGTGCGGTGCTGAAGGACAGTCCGGGAGCGGCTCCGCCGGCGTAGTCGCCCCAGCCGTCGCGCCGGACGCGGGTGTACTGGCCGGTGCGGATCACCACGATGTCACCGCGGCGCACTTGGGAGCTGGGTCCCTGCAGGTCGATGGTCCGCTGGAGGTGTTCGGGGGTGATGGCGAAGCCGTCCGGCAGTTCGCCGTCGTTCCGTCCCAGCTCGGGGCCCAGGGCGCGGCCGACGTCGAGCAACACACCCCGGGTGGCGATCTTGGCGGCCGCTGTTTCGATGCCGGTGACCAGATCGCCTTCGGAGGTGACCACGTCGCCGGCGGCGCGGCCGTTCCAGGCCTTGCCCTGGTCGAAGATGTGGCCCAGTCCGTCCCACTGGGTGGAGCACTGCAACGGCATGGCGATGACGTCGTCCGCCCCACCGAAGCCATGGGGGAAACCCTGGTTGCCGCGTTCGGCGTCCACTCCGGTGTCCGTCATGGTGTGGACCGGGTTGGTGCGGCGGCGCCAGCCTTTCTGTGGCCCGTTGGTGTCGAACGGCTGGGACAGCGAGAACGCCTCGCCGGTTGTGACCAGGGCGGCGGCCTCGACGCGTTTGGCGGCTTCGATGAAGTTAAGGGTGCCCAGCACGTCGTCCTGGCCCCAGCGGCCCCAGTTGTTGTGGGCTGCAGCCATGGCGCGGATGCTGCCGAGCGGGTCTTCACGCCGGATAACCGTGGAATCAGTGGCTGATTCCCCGGTGCCGGTTGCTGTGTCCTGTGCGGTCACTGCTTGCTGCTTTCGGTGGTGGTTTCGTCCTTGCAGTGGATGAGTTGGGTGCCCAGGCCGGTGATGGTGCCTTCCATGACGTCGCCGTCCTGGAGGAGCCGGCCCCAGTGCTGGCCGTTGCCGGCCGGGCTGCCGGTGAGGACCAGGTCGCCCGGGCGCAGCGGCATGATCTGCGAAGCCTCGCTGACCAGCTTGGCTACGCCGAAGATCATGTCCTGCGTGGACTCGTCCTGCATGGCCTGGCCGTTGAGCTTCAGCGTCACCTGGACGTCCTGGGGGTCACCGAAGAACTTGGCCGGCACCAGCAGGGGGCCGGTGGGAAGGAATCCGGGGGCGTTCTTGGCGCGGTACCAGTCCGAGCCGATGGCGGGCATGTCCTTGCGGAACACATATTCACGGGTGGTGATGTCGTTGACCATCGTGTAGCCAAACACATGCTCGAGCGCTTCTTCGGGGGTCACCCGGAACGCTGTCTTGCCGATCACTGCCGCCAGTTCCAATTCCCAGTCGTGGGACTTGGAGTAGGACGGCAAGGTGAGGTCGTCCGTGGCGGAAGCGACCGCCGTCGGGAGCCCGATGAAGAAGTACGGCGTGCCCTGGCCCGCGCGCTTGTCCATCATGGCTGCCGTCTTGGCCCGGACTTCCTCCGCATCCTGCCCTGCCTCGCGGTGTGCCACAGCCAGGTCGATGACGTGCTTGCGGTAGTTGGCGCCGGTCTGCAGGACCTGGGCGGGCTCAACGGGTGCAAGGATTTCGACGGCGGCGCGGTCCAGTCCGGTGTCCCCGCCTGCGGAGGCAGCGAGGGAGTCCAGCTCTGTTTCCATGCTGTCCCAGTGCTCGATCAGGGAATTGATGTCCGAATCCAGCGGCAGGACGCGGTCGCCAACGAGCAGGCCCGAGCGGGCCTTACTGTCTCCGGGTTCCTGGAAGCGGATGAGTGCATAAGTGGTTTCATCCATGGTGACTTAGCCCCGGCCCTGCTGGGCGTAAGGGTTCAGGAGTGCTTCCTTCATTTCCGGGGAGGCACCTTCCTCAGTGGCGGTGAAACCCTCGGCAGGCGGGAAGGACTCGGTCATGGAGTGGGGCATGGCGCCGTTCTTGTAGAAGTTGTTCGAACCCTCGGACGGCTTCCAGGTGTTGGCTTCCCAGTCCGGAACGTAGTTGCGGTAGCCGCCGGAGTTGAGCTCAACGCGCATGCCGGACGGGTCACGGAAGTAGAGGAAGTTCTGCTCGCCGACGCCGTGGATGGAGGGGCCGTATTCCATGGGGGTGCCGTTTTCCATCATGACGTCCGCGGTGCGGAGCAGGTCCTCGGTGGCATCCACCCAGAATGCGATGTGGTTGACGCGGCCGGGGCGGTTGGAGGTGTCCAGGACGACGCCGAGGTCGTGGGACTTTTCGTTGGTGGTCAGGACCGAGAAGACGGTGATGGGAGCTTCGTCCAGGTCCACGAATGCCATGACGCGGAAGCCGAGGGCCTCGTTGTACCACTTGGCGAAGCCGCGGACGTCGGAGCTGGCGACGGTGACGTGGTCCAGGAAGCGCGGGGCGGCGGCGTGGCTGCTGCGGCGCTCGGGGCGGTCCGGGTAGATGGATTCAAAGCCGGGTTCGGCGACGAACTTTTCCACCTCGTAGAACAGGCGCATGTGGTGGCCGTAGGGACCGGTGAACTCGTAGGCCTTGCCGTAGCCGTGGCCGCCGGCGGTCCAGGTGCCCTGGACACCGGTGGTTTCGATGCGCTGGGCGGCGGCTTCGAGGGCTGCCTGCGAATTGGTGCGCCAGGCCATGCGGCCGAGGGTGGCCTCGGGGCCTTCGGTGATGACCAAGCTGTAGCGGTAGTAGTCGCCCCAGCAGCGCAGGTAGACGTTGCCATCCACTCGGTCAATGATGCGCATTCCGAACTTTTCCTCGTAGAACTTGGCCGAGGCTTCAACGTCGGGGGTGGTGATCTCAAGGTGGGCAAGATGGGAGAGGGGAGTTTCCACGCTGAATTCCTTCTGTGTACTGGCTGCTATCGGTTTGCTGCAGGTCCTGTATCCACTCTGGAGGACCCCCACCATCGGGGGAAGCGCACTTTTTCTATATCGATCATTCATGCCGCAAATACCCGAAGCCGCCGGGTGGTTCCTGCGTTCCTTTTCCTGTCAGCGGCAGTTCAGGGACATAGGGAAAGTAAATGCCGGCTATCGCCGATTACTATTTCCGCGAGCTGCCTCAATTCGGTTAGCTTTGGGGGCGTTTCACCGATCTGGCTGCCGCCCGCAGCCAGGCTGGTGCCCAGCGGCTCAATCGCCCCCGAACTCTTTGGAACGCCTCACATGCACACCTCAGCGAACAGCCCACAGACAGCACCGACAGCACACGCAGCATCAGGCCCGGGAGCGCTCCGCCCCATCGGCATGCTGGAAGTATCAGCGGCCGCACATTCCACGGGCCCCGACGCACTGGACGATGCAGTGGCAGTTGTCTCGGTGGCCGCAGCAGAGCACAGAATCGGCATCCTGATTTCCCGCATAGGGGAGGACCGGTACGTGGTACGGGCCCACCCGAGTGTTCCCTATGGGCTGGTTCGGCAGTCTTTGGCATGAACATGCTCTTGCGTGGAACCCGTTCAGCAGAGCGGGTAAACGTCAGAGGCCCCGATGCACTGTGCATCGGGGCCTCTGACGTTTACGGGAGTTATAGCGCCTCCACATGCGCCCTGACGTGGGTGCCGTCTTGGCTGAGCCAGCCTTTGCCGGCGGCGTAGACAAGCATGTTGGCAAAGCGGTAGTTCCACCCCATGCCGATCCTCCCGGCGCATTCCCCTTTGATCCAATCCACCGAAACCATGACGTCGTCATGGTCGATTTTCCCGGCTGACGCGGACGCCAGTAGGCCCGGCAGGTCCTCCCTTGCCTCCTCGGATAAGAGCACCTTGAAGCTGGAGCAATCATCGGGCTCGTCAAGGGCAACTGAACCGGGGCTGACGCGAACGTGCATGTGGAATTCCTATCGCTCAAGGAGAATGCGTATTTGATTCCACTATGCCGATGCCGCGGAGGGCCGGGAAGACGAGGTTCCTGATGGCCGGTATTCGGAATAGTTATGCACGCCGGATCAAAAGCTGCGCCCAGGATGCGGGCGGTTAGGGGCGAGCACTCTCGCGGTTGGACCCGTCCAGCTCGGCCAGAAGGTAGGAAGCCACCATTCCGGCAAGTTTTTCAGCGATATCCGGCCATTCCACGTCACCGCTACCCTCAGTGGTGCTGCCAAGGCCCAGACGGCGTGCCACCACGCTGTAGGCAACGTTGAAACTCCAGTCGATATCCGGCTGCCCAAGGTAGCCGCCCGGCCACGACCGCAGGACGTCGGCGAAGTGCGCCGCCATCACGGCGTGGGCAGCCGCGCCCCGCTTCGAGATCGTCTCGTCCTGGGTGGCCCGCAGCATGAAGGGGCGCAGGATATCGGCATACCGGCGGAGGATCTCGATGGTGAGGTTGACCGCTTCCTGGGCGTAACTCTTCAGCGGTGCCCGGGGGTCCAGCCGCAAGGCCCCGAAAAGGTGGTCTGAGACAGCGTCGATGTTGTCCATCTTGCGGCCGTGGGCAACGCGGATGAGCTCGTCTTTGCCTTGAAAGCGGGCATAGATGGAACCGATGGATACTCCGGCGTGCGCGCTGACTTCGGCCAGGGTGAATTCGTCGTTTCCCCGCTCCTCGAGCAGGGCCAGGGCCGCCTCAACCGTCTTTTCAAACGATTGGCGGCTCCTGGCCTGTTTGGGCTCGCGGGACTTTGTGTCCGGAAGTGTCACAAGGGGATCCTACAGAGTATTCCCCCGGCCGCAGCGTTCCGGGATGTCCGGATTTCCCATTCTCCGGACGGGACAACCCAGGCTGAAGCCGTGGAATCCCAACGCCGGAAGCACAGGGGCTCGAGTGCGATGTCCACCTCACGGCTCTCGCCTGCGGCGAGATGGGTGCCCGCAAAACCGGCCAACCTGAAGTCCGTTTCATGCGGTGCCCTGAGGTATGCCTGGACAACGTCGCGGCCCCTGGAGGCGCCGGTATTGGTGACCGTTGCTCTCACTGAGACACCATGAGCGCCGTCCCCCTGCCGGGCCGAAACGGAGGAACTGGCGGAAGCAACGGCATCAACCAGCTCAAATGAGGTGTATCCGAGCCCGTAGCCAAAGGGGTAGCGGGGTTGCAGTTCCGCGGTTTGGAAGTGCCGGTAACCCATGGGTTCGCTGGCTGAGTAGTCCAGCGTGAGATCGGCATCCAACGCTGTTCCCCAGCCGGGAATATCTTCATTCCGGCCCGGGAAGGACACCGGCAGCCGGCCGGCCGGAGCGGTGCTGCCGGTCAGGACTCCAGCCAACGCAGGACCGAATTCCTGCCCGGGGAACCATGCCATCAGTACAGCTTTGACCTTGTCCGCCCACGGCAGGAGCACTGCACGGGAGGCATTGACCACCACGATGGTGTTGGCCGCCACCCCGGCAACAGCGTCAACCAGCCAGTCGCTCGAGGGGTCAAGTGCCGCCGTCGTGCGGTCCGCACTTTCACGGGATGACCCTTGCTGATCGCCGATGACCACCACCACGGCGTCTGCCCGCGCCGCCAGGTCAACAGCGGCGGACAACGGATCGGTGACTTGTTCCGGTGTGGCCACTGCCGTGATCGCTTGCACGCGTCCGGGCTGGAAGGCCATGTCGATCACCAGTTCCGCCGTCCCTGCAGGCAGGTCCACGGGAATCTCCCGGGTGTCTGCGCGCGCAACTACTCCCATGACGTCATCGGGCGCGGGCGGAGGAACCACCAACACCTCCTGGCCATCAACCCGGAGTGAACTGACGCCGGTCCCGCCGGCACCCACCATCCAGCGGGCAGGGGCGGAGAGGTTTACATGAGCCGTAATGCGTGCCCGGCCAGGAACGCCCGCGCCCAGGCCCGGAACGGGACCAAACCATACGAACGCTGAAGACTTACGGATCTCGCGGTACAGAACGTCGTCAGCTTCTCCGGCCGGCAGGATCTCCAGAAGAACGCCCGGCGTTCCGTCCGGTGCCGTACTCCCGAGCTCCGTCAGGGACAACGCCGACGCCGGCGCGGCTCCGGGCTCGTAAAGAACCTCGACGCCGGGACCTGCTGCCTCGCGGATGGCGTCCAGGGGTGTGACCACCTGGCCTTCGGGACGCACAGTGGCGAAGGTTCCGCCTTGGAAGCACGGTTTGTCCGCATTGGGTCCCACAACTGCCAGCGTCTTCACCCGGGACAAGTCCAACGGCAGGGTGGCGTCCTTGTTTTCGAGCAACACGAACGACTGGCCGGCGGCCTCGCGGAGCACCTTCAGCTGTTCCTCCCGGCTGCGCACGTGGGCGGGGGCCGGTAAGGTAGCGCCGGTGCGGCGACCTGTCCGGTCCGCGAGCCGGGTGACGCGTTCCACGGCGTCACCCAAACGCTCCGGTGCCACCGTGCCCGAGGCCACGGCCTCAGCAAAGCGGCCGCCAAGGTAGGTGGCCGGCCCGGGCATTTCCAGATCCAGGCCGGCGTTGGCGGCCGCCACTGTGTCATCCACGCCGTACCAGTCGGATACCACCACGCCGTCGTAACGCCACTCCTCTTTCAGTACGCTGATGAGGTCCGCGTTTTGGGAACAGTGGGTGCCGTTGACCCGGTTGTAGGCCATCATCAACATCCACGGGTTGGCAGCGCGCACCGTAACCTCAAACGGCAACAGGTAGGTCTCCCTCAAGGTGGCTTGTTCCACCCTCGAGTTCATCCGGCGTCGTTCTGTTTCGGTGTCGTTGGCCACCACGTGCTTGGTGCAGGAACCAACGCCTTGCGACTGGAGACCCTCCACCCATGCTGCCCCCAACGTGCCGGTCAGGTAGGGGTCTTCCGAGAACATCTCGAAACCCCGGCCCGTCAGTGGTGACCGGGGCATGTTCAGGTTGGGGCCCAGGATGGCTGAGACGCCACGCTCGACGCCCTGCTGGCCAATCACCTGGCCTATTTCCCGAACCAGTTCCGGATTCCACGTGGCGCCCAGAGCTGTTCCCGAAGGCATGATCAGGGAGGTGTCCCGTTCGTCCATGGCCTTGCTGACGATTCCCAGGGGACCGTCCAGCAGGACCATTTCTTCAACCCCGGCGGCTGCGCTCGCTGTGGTGCTCCAGCCGTTCAAACCGCCGGTGAGCTCTGCTCCAACGATTTCCGTCCCGGCGGGTACGGGGTCAGCGTGTTCGCTGGTGGTGGTCACAGAGCTGCAACCTTGTCTGCCTCCGCGGCGGCTTCGTTGGACAGCAGCAGGGGCTGGACGCGCTCTGCGAAGAGCCGCATGGTCTGGGCAGTAAAGCGGCGGCGTTCGTCCGTGAGGGGCCCGCCCATCGCGGCCATGAGCACATTGCCGATACCCAGGTCAGCGTATTTCTGCAGCTCGGCGGCCACGGTTTCCGGGCTGCCGTAGAGGCACCAGGTTCCCTTGTAGCCTTCGGTCCTGGCATCGGGAGTGGGGCGCAAGTCAACACCGCTGATGGCTTCGGCCGCCTTGTTGGCAGCGTGCTCGCGCTCAACGGTTTCTTGGTACTGCTGAAGGATGATG
This sequence comes from Pseudarthrobacter sp. 10T415, assembly GCF_056394175.1. NCBI lineage: Bacteria > Bacillati > Actinomycetota > Actinomycetes > Micrococcales > Micrococcaceae > Pseudarthrobacter > Pseudarthrobacter sp. 10T415. The sequence continues at coordinate 195,456 of NZ_JBFTHJ010000004.1, forward strand.
TCCATCTCGGCTGCGGCTTGCTCATCGGTCTCCGCGATGTGCACGTGCTGGTAGGAGTGGGTGGTCCATTCCAGGGCGGCTCGGACGGCCTCTTCCGAGTGGCCCGCAGCTTCAAGGGCGCTGCGGTAAATGCCGAAGTTTTTCTTTACTTCTTCATAGGCATTTCCGCTGTCGATGATGGGCGGGGTGAAGGCAAGGATGAAGGCCGGCTGGGCCTTCTTGGCTGCCCGCTCAACGCTGGAAGGGCGCGCTGCCACGGACATGACGCGGGGTTCCGGCTTGGTATACGGCGTGGGCACGATTCGGGACACCACTGCGCCGCGGTAGTGGCCGTTGTCAAAGCTGACCGGCTCATCTCCGGGTTGCTTGGCCCAGAGGCGCTCCGCGATCTCCAGGTTCTCATTGGCCAACCGTGAGCTGTCTTGGTAGTTCACGCCGAAACCGATCATTTCCTCCGGCGTGGTTCCGCTGCCGACACCCACCAGAAGCTTGCCGTCAGTCAGCTGGTCCAGCAGTGCGAGCCGCTCGGCAAACCGGACCGGGTGGTGCAGGGCCAGGGTCTGGACGGAAAAGCCGAAGTGCATGCGCTCCAGTTTGCCGGCGAGGTACGCGGCGAAAACGAAGGGATCGCTTGCCGGCGGGGCGTAACCGGTGAAGTGGTGGTCGGGGAGGAAGACGGCGTCAAAACCCTTTTGCTCGGCGTCGGTGGCGTGCTCCACCATTGCCTGCATCACAGCACGGTCTTCTTCGGGGCCGCGGGAACGGGAGGTGAGGAACAGGGAGAAATGCATGGGAACTCCTGAAGTTATGAGGGTGTCAGGCAGGAAGGTATTGGGCCGTCAGCGGCTCAGGGCGTTCTGCCTCGGATGGTTCTGAAATGTGGATGGACCCTGGGGCAGCCGGCTCACTTCCGGGCTCTGTTGCCGTATCAAGCTCTGCTGCTGCGCGGGCAACAAGCCGACGGAACCACTGGTGCCCCGGGTCCGGGGATTTGGAGGGGTGCCACCAAGCGCACTCCACCAAGGTGGGGAGGCTGATGGGAAGCTGCATGATCTTGACGCCGGCTACGGATGCGAGCATCTGGGCCAGCCGTTCCTGGACAAGGGCGAGGCGTGACGTCCCTGCTACTGCGAAAGGCAGCATGAGGAAGCTGTCAACAATGATGTCCGTCTTTTCCCCCAGCTGAAGGTCATAGACCCGGCGATCAGCCAGCGTTGAATCAACTTCCGTGCCGAACAACCTGGCCCAGCGTGCGTCGCGCATTTGCTCGACTGTCAGGGTTTTCTCCGCTGAAGTGTCTCCAGTGACGCACACCCAGTTGTCCGTGAACAGCTCCGTGTGGGGGAAGCCGGAAAAGTGCCCTTTGGGTATGAGCATGAGATCCGCATTCTGGAGCGTCTCCTTAATGCGTTCCACGGCCTGCGGTGTGACGGCGTCGAAGTGCACCTGCACACCCGGCGCCTCCTTCTGGAGCATGTTCATCAACGTCCCGGAAAGAGCCGTCAGGCAATAGTCGGACGTGACGATCCGGAAGCTGCGGGTTGAGAGTGCAGGGTCAAAGACAGCCTGCGCATCGAACGTGCGTTCAACCATCCGGAGTATCTGCGAAACGTCCTCCTGGAGGACCTGCGCCAGGGGAGTGAGCTCATATGACGAGCCAATCCGGGTCAGCAACTGATCATCAAATTGCCGGCGCAGCCTTTGCAGGGAAGAGCTCATGGCCGGTTGGCTGATTCCGATCCTCGCCCCCGCCCGGGTGACGTTTCGCTCCATCAGCAAAGCGTCAAGGGCAACCAAAAGGTTGAGATCGGCAGTCAGTAGGTTGACCATGGGATTCTCCTAATCCGAATTAGAATACTAATACTAATTATGAGGCGCGCCACATCCGAGGTCAACAGCTCCCTGTGGGCTAGGAATTCTGGGCCGGATGGATACCTCCGATCGCGCCGGTGATCGATTGTGCGGCAGCGAATAATCTGTCGCGGCATGCTTCCAGGCGTGACACGGGGTCATTGCCCGAGAATCCGTTCAGCGTCAGCGTTACTGCCACCTGTCCTTCCGCATCGAAGACGGGGGCGTGCAAGGACGTAACCCCTGCAGGATCATCCAATGCGGCAGGCCCGGAGGATGCTGCCCTCTCGATAAGAAGAGGCAGGACGCCGCTGAGGTCGGGTGCCGCCGTGTCGCTGGGGACGTGCACAATTCGTTCGAATTCGGCTGCGGCGCCCACATCCACGGATATGGCGTAGCCCAAGGACCTCACCTGCTCAAGCTCGGCCTGCGCAAGGGTGGCATCAACCTCACCCACCACGTCGCGGGCGTTCTCGATCCACCTCTTTTCCGCGGCTTCTCCCGCCCACGCCACGTGCAGCGGAGCCAGCGGAGCGGCCAGGCCGAAGGAGACTCCCACCCGTGACGGCGAACCCCCGGGAGAGCTGTCCACGCCGGCCGCCGTCAGGACGACGACGGAATCGTCAACCAATCCGCTGACCAGGACCTCGAGCTTCAAGGCTTCCGCCAGGGCTTCAATGACCGGACGCGCCGCGTCCGCAGCCTTGACGTGCCGGGTCAGGGCGGTGGCCGGCGAAACGATGGAGGGGATGGTGAACGAGCCGTATCCACCCCGCAGGAAAAGGAGCGGAAGTTCCTTGGAGGACCCCACACCCAGGGCTTTTACGCGGCCAATCACGATGTCGTGGTCTCCGGAGCGGATGACGTCCTCAATATCGCAGTCGATCCAAGCGGCTGCACCTTCCAGACGCGGGCTGCCGGAAGGAGTGCCACCCCATTGGTTGGCCGTGAAACGGTCCTCGGCTTTACGGGAGAACGCACGGCAAACATCCTGCTGTCCGGCGGTCAGGACGTTGGCGCAGAAAGAGCCCGTCTCGCGGATCTTGGGCCAACTCGTGGAACGGACGTCAGGCATGAACGCCACCAACGGAGGATCCAACGAGACGGAACTAAAGGTACCTACCACCATTCCCGCCGGTTCGTCGTCATCGGGGGCGGCAGTGATCAGGGTGACGCCGGTGGGGTACTGACCCAGGGCGTACCGGAACCAAGCCGCGTTTTCGGGGCTGGTGTCCTGGTTTTCTGCAGTGGAAGCGCGGATGCTTTGTGCCATCTCTCTGCTCTCCTCTTCGTTGAGATTTCCTCCAGTAAACGCGGGGTACGGGCGGCAGTGGAAATAGTTCCGGGGTATGCGGAGTATCGGGAATTCCAATGTTGGAGGCCCCGGCGTTGCGGTCTGCGCCGATGGTAGATTCGTTGCGGTACCGGGGCCCTTTGGGCCCGTCGGTTGGGGGTCAACATTCCCCTGGGCGCGCATCTGGCCGGTATCGAGCCACCTTGCTGGCTCTCCCAGAACGAGGTTGCGGTGCGCCGTTCAAACTTGTCCCCTCCCACCAGCCCGGACGACGTTGAGGGTTCTCCCGCCCTTCATTCAACATCGGCCACGGATCGGCTGGGACCGTCCGATGCATCAGTCCAGGCGCCGCCCAAGGTCCGGATCGGCCCGCTCTACGCCGCGTTGCTGATCATCGTGTTGCTGGGGGCCCTGGACCACACCATCGTGGCCACAGCCCTGCCTACCGTCGTGGGCGAGCTGGACGGAGCACGCCACATGGCGTGGATCATTACGGCCTATACGCTGGCGATGACTGTTGGCATGCCCGTTTACGGGCGGCTGGGGGACCGGTACGGCCGGCCGATGCTCCTGATGGTGGCCCTGACCATATTCCTGGGGGCATCAGTCCTGTGCGGTTTCGCCCAGGACATGGTCCAGCTTTCCTTGTTCCGAGGCATCCAGGGACTGGGCGGGGCAGGACTCGGAGTGCTCCCGCCGGCAATCATCGCCGACCTTGTACCGCCACGGCAAAGAGCCAAATACCTCGGCCCGCTGGGATCGGTTTTTGGAATTGCCACAGTCATCAGCCCCTTGGTTGGCGGCGCCATTACCGACACCGTTGGGTGGCGGTGGGTGTTCTGGATCAACCTTCCCGTTGGCTTGTTGGCTCTGGCTATGGCGTTTTCCCTCCGCCGCCTGAAGACCGTCCGCGGATCGGGCGGCGTCGATTGGCCCGGCACCCTCCTGATGGTGGTTTTCACCTGTTCATTGGTAGCGGTGATTTCGCTGGGCACGGAGCCGGATATCGCCGTGGGGATTCTCTGGGCAATCGGTGGCTTGGCGGCCGTTTCCGGTGTGCTCTTTGTGGTGGTGGAGATCCAGTCCAAGCACCCGCTGATTCCGATGCAAATGTTCAAGAGCTGGCCCGTCGTCAATGCGGCCGGCCTGGGCCTGGTTATAGGTGCCGGCCTCTTCAGCGTGGTCGCATATCTCCCCAGCTACGTGCAGATGGTGTACTCCACCTCGGCTTCCGTGGCCGGAATGATTCTCCTGCCAATGGTCCTGGGAATGATGGTTTCAACGAACCTCACCGGATGGCTTGTCAGCCGTACAGGGAGGTACAAGATCTTCCCCCTGGCCGGGTCGGCCCTCGCCGTTGCCGCAGCCATTGGCCTCAGGCTCCTGCAGCCCGGTACCCCACTGCCGGTGGTGGGGATCCTGTTGGCACTTTTGGGTTTGGCCGTGGGCAGCTTCATGCAGATCACTGTTGTGGCGGCACAAAATGCGATGCCGCACTCAGTGGTGGGCAGCGTCACCGCCTCACTCGGCTACCTTCGTGAACTCGGCGTCACGGTGGGCACAGCGGTGTTCGGCGGTCTCTTCGCCACCATGCTGGCACGGGGTGCAGCAGAGAACACCCTGGGTGTGCCCGCTTCCACCGTCACGGATCCCCAAGCAGTCCAGCAGTTGCCGGCAGGGCTGCAGTCCGGGGTGGCGGTCATTTACACCGATGCCTTCCTGCCGATCTTCGGATTGCTGGCCTGCATCTTTGCCGTTGGTGTGCTGCTGTCCGTCTTCATGCCGGAGCAGCGCTTGGCAGACCACAAGGACCGGTAGCAGCAACGCCCGTTACTCCACCGCAGTCTGTGGCGGAGTAACGGGCGTTCCCGTCTGCCGTTCCGGGTCAGTCCCCAAGGACCAGCAACTGCACCGGGCCGTGCAGGCCAGCCGGCATGGATGGTGCGTCCGGTTCAAAGATGGATGCCGCAGGGCGGGTGAGGTTCCCCTCTGCGGCATCGCGGGCCAGCCTGTTCCACCAAGTGTTTGTCACGGCTATCTCCACAACATTGCAGCCGGCCCGGATCGCGTCTGTGACGTCAAGGCGGAACGGATAGGTCCACAAAGTGCCCACGGTACTGCCATTGACCCTTACCTCTGCCAGGTCATTCACTCCGCCCAGGTCCAGGAGCAGGCGCTTGCCCGGCGTGGGCACCAACCCGTCCGCTGAGAACTCGTGGCGGTACGTTGCAGTCCCCGAAAAGCCTGTTACGTCGGCGTCATGGGCGCCCGCTCCGGGTCCGGCCCACGGTGCGGCGCCCGGCAAAACGAGGCCGGACGGATCCTGACCATCGCCGTGGAAGGTCACTTCCCAAGGACCTTCCATCGCATGCGCGACGGCGGTGTCGCAGTGCGCATCAGGGGTGCTCTCCGTGCCACCTCCGGTCCTGCGCAGCAGGATGAACGCCGAGCCGAATGGTTCCAGGTGCAGGTCAACTTCCGTCCTTCCCGCCGCCGTCCTGACCGCGAGAGGCGTCCGGGAAGCAGCCACCGGGTCCCACAACTCCGCTGCGGTTCCCTCACCCCTGAGGGAAGCGCTGATCTGTTCGGCCTGTTCCCGTTGGTTGCTGATGAAAAACAGTTCTGCGTCCTGCAACTCCCGGTGGATGACAGGGAGGTTCGCCGTCTCTGACGCCTCCAAAATCCAGCTGGGCTCAACCCCGGCCTGGGCTAGTGCCGTAGTGACACCATCAGCCGCAGCCACTCCGGCGAGGTCAATCAAGCCGGGATGTCTGCCCCAGAGGTGTTCGACGGCGGCAGCCCACTGTGCGGGATCGTCGCTCTGGCTGGGCGAACGTTCGGGACGCCATCCGGCCACAAGGGCACCAGCGTCCAGCAGCTCAGCAAGCCGCCGCAGGGCCTTAAGCGTCATCCGGTGGCTGGATCCCCCGAGATACAGCAGGCGGTATTCGGTTCCGCCGGTGGTGAGCAGGCCGCCGTCGGGCTTGACGGTGAGATGATTCTGCAGCCCGTCCAGATTGATCAAATCGAAGCCGTGGCCGTCCGGGACTTCCGGGGCGGCGTCGCCGAAGACACCGGTGACGGGCGCTTCCTCACCGTAGAAGTAGGCGATGTTCGCGGCGTAGGTGCCTTGCTGCAGCAGGTAGCTGCACCGGCCAAGGTAATCGAGCCACGGCTTCGCCGCGTGCGCCCAGGTTTCGTTGCGCGTGAAGGATTGCCCCAGGTAGGGGGACAACGTGATCCCGGGCTTGGGGACGGCTTCGGGTTGATGGGGTGAGGTATGGATGTTCAGGAGGTTGACCCCGAGGGCAAATTCCATGTCCACAATGGGTTTGAGCGTGCGCGGGGTGAAGCTGAAGGGCTTGCCGAATGCGCTCATGGACTCGGCCCCGGTGGCAGCCTTTCCGTAAATGTGGGTCACGGACGCGGCGCCCCGGAGATCGGCAACGTAGGTGGCTTGTGGTCCTTCGTCCGGCTCATAGCACCACATGGCACCCATGGGAACATCTGCGTGAGAGCGCATTTCGATGTCGTCGCCAAGTTGCGGGCGGTGGTCCTCGAGGGCCTCGGCGTAGTATTTCAGTCCGCGTTCCCGGGCAATTCCGGCGATTGTTCCGTAATGGTTTTCGGCGAGGAGCTCCGAAATGGTGGTCCGGAAGTCCCACAGGAAGGCGTCGCTCTGCTCGGTGGTGCCTACAATGATGCCGCTGACGGCTGGAAGCCAGGGCAGCAGATCGTAACCACGCCGCTTCTTAAACTCGGCGCGCATGGCACCCGTCCAGTTCTGCGGGCCCGATTCGATGCTGTCACTGAGCAGCGCCGACACCCCGTCCAAGCCGCTGCCCAGGGCCTCTTCGAAAAAACCCAGGAAATCGCTGAAGTACCCGGCCACCAAGTCCGCGTCCAGCTTGTCCACTTCCAGGCCGGTGGCGTCGATGGGTGCGGGGGCGTTGAGGTGCCCTGTCAGCGAATAGCCGTATCGCAGGAGGGTCCATTCCCCGCTGTCCGGTGTCCAGTCCAGCACGCCGTCGGCGCCGAGGAACGCGGTGACATCGATGATGTCCTGCGGCTGGACGGCGCTCGACGATTGGCAAGGATCGCCGTCGAGCGCGTAAAAGTCGGGTACCGGAGCGTAGCCGGCCTTTTCCTCGGACCGGACCACCCGGGCACCGGAGAACAGCTGGAATGCAGAGATCCCGAACGTTTCATTGTCCCCGGGAAGTGCGAATGGCAGCGGCCTGATTCCTGGCGCCAACGGGAATTGGCGGCCCTTCCCGGTCTCCAGGACAAGCCGGAAATAGCGTGCTGTGATCGTGGGAAAACTTGCGGACCGGACGGGCGACCCAGATGTCGGGAGATCGGCTACCTTGCTGAACGTGTTGCCGTCAGTGCTCGCTTCCACGTGCGCCTTTGGTGCAGGAGCAGCAGCGAAACCCCGCGAGGCAGGCAGGCCAACCCGGACTGAGGAAACGGCCGTTGGCTGCTCGAATTCAGCTGTCACCCACGCGGTGCCTGAAGCGGCGTCAACCGTTGCAGTTGGCCAGAACCTTCCGTCGGCCAAGGAGTCCGGCGGCCGATCTCCGGGCGCGGTTCCACTGGCACTCATCCGCGCGGGCGTCAGGGGAAAGTGGCTGTCCCGCCGGGGAAAAGCCAGCACGGCCACGTCGTCGTAAAAGTCCGGGACGCCGACGGGATCATTGCGGATCGCCCCGAAGGGGATGTCCTGGTACGGGCCGGATGCCGACGGCGGTGCAGCCAACCGCGGCAGGTCCGGCTGGCCAGCGGTCACCGCGGTGGTGCTCCATACGAGTTTCTTCATACCGGCGTGCGGAGCCACCCAGGGCCCTCCCGTGGCGCTCCAACCGGCCGAGGTAGCCACCGCCAGTTCAAGTCCCAGCCTTGCGGACGTGGAGGCCGCGCAGGAGATGGCCGTCTGCCATGCCGGAGAACGGAAAGAGACGCGCTCCCGGGTGTACTGGGGGATACCCATGGAGCCTGTGAAGGCCTGGACCCCGCCGGCGCCAGACGCTGCAAGCCATTCAAGGTCTTTCACGATCCCCTTTGGATCAACGTTCCCGTCCATCCAGTGCCACCACACCCTGGGGCGTGCAGAACGGGGAGGATCCACAAAGCCGGAGAACAGGGGGTCGGCAGCGGGCGGGGCAGGCGTGGCGTCGTCGCTCACGGAAACATCCTTAGGTGGTGGTGGGTGAAGAACCGGCTCGGACCGGAGCATCCTGTTTCAGCCTAAACGCGGCTATTTGCCAGTGGGAGGAAACAGGCATGCAGAGAGAAGATGGTGAGCATAGACGATAACTATTTCCATGGCCGCTCTGACCTGCCCTACCTTGAATGACAGGAGCCAGCTTGTGATCCAGGAAACACAAACTGACGCAAGGCTCGAATCCACTGATCATTTTTGATGGTCAGGACAACGACGTCATGAAAGGCCACATTATGAAGAATGCACCCAGCCCAGCTGGCCGGAGGTTCCTCTCCGTTGCAGCGCTGGCGTCCGTCACCGCACTGGCGTTGAGCGCCTGCGGTGGCGGTGACACGAACAGCACCGCACCCATCGCTGAAGAAACGGGCCCGGTTGAGATCACCCTCGCAACCCCGGCTTTCACCGGCGGCGGCGCCGCGAACCCCTACCAGACGCTGATCGACGCCTTCAAGGCCAAGAACCCGAACATCACGGTGAAGCTGGTGGAGTCACCCAACGACCAGCACGGGCAGACCATGCGCACCCAGCTTCAGGCAGGCAACGCGCCGGACCTCTTCTACGTCACGGCGGGCCGCGGTAACAACCAGTCCTTCGCGTCCCTGGCCGAGGCAGGCTACCTGCAGGACCTGACGGACCAGAAATGGGCAGCGGATGCGATTCCCGCTTCCGCCAAGAACCTGTACTACGACGAGGACAAGGTCTTTGCGGTTCCGGCCGACCTCGCACCCATCACCATGCTGCAGAACACGGGCGTTTTGAAGGAGCTTGGCCTTCAGGAACCCTCCACCTTGGATGAACTGGTCACCCAGTGCAAGACCGCACGGGCAGCTGGCAAGTCGTACTTCGCGGTAGCGGGAACCTCGGGCGCCAACACCGGTCTCCAGGCGATGCAGCTGGCAGCCTCCCTTGTTTATGCCAAGGATCCGCAGTGGGACGCCAAGCGCGCCAATAAGGAGACCACCTTCGCTGACTCTGACTGGAAGAAGGTGCTGGAGCAGATCCTGAAGTTCAAGGATGCCGGTTGCTACCAGGACGGCGCCGCAGGTGCCGGCTTTGACCAGCTCTTCCCGTCAGTGGCCCAAGGGAAAGTGGCCGCCGCATTTGCTCCGGCAGGTGCTGTTGCTGCACTCAGGGCCCAGGTCAAGGACGGTTCTTTCGACGTAGCTGTTCTTCCGGGTGAGAAGGCTGAGGACAGCCGGCTGATCGCAAGCCCCGGCAACGCCCTGGCAGTCAACGCTGCCGGCAAGCACAAGGGTTCCACCCTGAAGTTCCTTGAGTTCCTGGCCCAGCCAGCCAATCAGGATGCCTTGGCCAAGGCCAATGGAAACGTATCCGTCACCTCGGCAATATCCAGTACGGTTCCTGAGCAGTTCCCCTTGTTGGAACCGTACTTCTCAGAGCCCGAGAAGAAGATCGTTTCCCAGCCCAACTACCTCTGGCCCAACAGCGGCGTGTACGACTCGCTCGGCACCGGTATCCAGGGACTTTTGACCGGGCAGGCAACTCCTGACCAGGTTCTGAAGACCATGGACGAGCAGTACGACCGCGGCGCCTAGCCCACGGCGTCAACCCTGATTGGAAGAACTTCCCATGACCGCACAACTTGAGCAGAAAGCGGAGGGCGCCCGGGTCTCCGGGCGCCAGCCCCGCCCCAGCAAAAAGAACGGGCGCCAAGGTGACCGGGCCACCGAGCGTCGCTTCGCAACGTGGTGGTGGTTCACCCCTGCACTCCTTGCCCTGGTGCTCATCCACTACGCCCCCAGCGCCATTGGTGCATTCTTTGCCTTCACCAACTGGAAAGGCCTGGGAAAGTGGCAGTTTGTCGGCTGGGACAACTTCGCGGCAATAGCCGAGGGCGGCCCCACCACCACAGCCCTCATCAACACGTTCATTATTGGTATTTCTTTTGTGGTGCTGACGAACGTCCTCGGCTTGTTGCTTGCACTCGGCCTTAACCGGACAGTTAAGTCCCGCAATGTCATCCGCACCTTGATCTTCGCTCCCGTGGTGCTCAGCTCGCTGGCAACGTCCTACATCTGGAAGTTCATCTTCGAGCAGAGCGGCCCTTTGAACGAGTTCCTGGGCTCCATCGGACTTGAGTCGTTGAAGCGGACATGGCTGGGCGATCCATCAACGGTGCTGCCTGCAATCATCATTGTGATGGTCTGGCAGAACGTTGGTCTTGTGATGGTCATGTACCTGGCCGGCCTGGCAACGGTTTCCCCGGAGCTCGAAGAGGCGGCCTCGCTCGACGGAGCCAGCCTGTGGCAGAGGTTCAACTACGTGGTCCTCCCGGCCATCATGCCGTCAGTGGTGATTGCCATGACGCTCATGCTGATCAACGGACTGCGTGTCTTTGACCAGATCCAGGCCCTGACCGGTGGCGGACCCTACGGTGCATCTGAAACGCTTGCCGTCACTATCTACAAAGAGACCTTTGTGCTTGGACGTTTCGGCTTCGGTGCCGCACTGGCGTTGGTCATGTCCTTGATCATCATCATCCTGACGGTGGCCCAGCGCCTCCTCCTCCGTTCGAGTTCCAGAGGTTAGCCGATCATGTTCCGTTATACGAAGAAGACCTTGCTCCGTGAGGCGCTGCTGATCCTGGTTGCCCTGATCTTCCTGTTGCCGTTCTACTTCCTTATCAACCTGTCATTGAAGAACGGCAACGACGCCCTTACAACGTCCGCCATGCAGCTGGTCACCAACCCCACCCTGGATGCTTTTGGCCAAGCCATCCGCGGCGGCCGCCAGGCGACGTTGATGGATGGAATGCTCAACAGCATCATCATCACGGCAGGAAGCGTGCTGATACTGGTGGCTGTAGGATCCATCTCGGCCTACACACTGAGCCGCCGGACCGGCAAGCTCAGCAAAGCTGCCATGGGACTCATCCTGGTCACCATGGTTTTGCCCGCCCAGGCCGCCATCATCCCCATCTATGTGGGCATGCGGAACGTTGGCCTCGTGGGTACGCACGCCGGCACCATCATCATGTATGCCGGTGCGCTGCTGCCCATCTCCATCTTCCTGTACATGGGCTTCACCAACGGCATCGCCCGGGATTACGAGGAAGCCGCTCAGATCGATGGTGCCTCCCGGTTCACGGTCTTCCGGAAGATCATCTTTCCCCTGCTTTCTCCCGCTACGGGTACGGTGGCGATCTTCACGGGACTCATCGTCTGGAACGACTTTTTCACGGGCCTGATCTTCCTTAACGGTTCTGATGCGGTCACGCTGCCGGTGGTGATCTACAACTTCGTCGGCGAGAGCGTTTCCCAGTGGAACGTGATTTTCGCGGCGATTATCATCTCCATGATCCCCATCCTGGCGTTCTTCCTGGTGGCACAGAAACAGTTCATCCAAGGCTTCACAGGAGGCGTTAAATCTTGAGCTCGCTTGTAGTCCTCACGGAGGGTCAACGTCGCGCAGATCTGGGAGACGGTACCTACATCAACCCGGTTTTCGCGGGAGACCACCCGGACCCCACCATCCTCCGGGACGGTGACGACTACTACGTAACTTTTTCGTCGTTTGAGTCCACTCCCGGGCTGATCATCTGGCACTCCACGGATCTCCTTAACTGGCGTCCCCTGGGCCCGGCGTTGCCCACCCCCATCGGCAACGTCTTTGCAGCCGACATGTGCAAGGTTGATGGCCGGTACTACATCTACGTTCCCGTTATTCCCACCTCCGTGTCGCCTGATCCGGGGGCTCCAGCCCAGATCTACGTCATTCACGCCGAATCCATGGCCGGACCATGGAGTGAGCCAGTCAATCTGGGTATCAACGGACATATCGATCCCGGCCATGTGGTGGGCGAGGACGGCAACCGCTACCTGTTCCTGAGTGGAGTCAGCCGTGTCCGCCTGAGTCCGGACGGTTTGTCCACTGACGGACCCCTGGAGCATGTCTACGACGGCTGGCGCTACCCGGATGATTGGGTGACTGAGGCTTACGCCCTGGAAGGACCCAAACTCACCAAGCGCGGCGGATGGTATTACCTGACGACGGCGGTGGGCGGCACCTCCGGTCCGCCCACAGGTCATATGGTCACCGTAGCCCGCTCGCGTTCGGTTCACGGACCTTGGGAAGACTGCCCTGCCAACCCCATCATCCGTACCTGGGATGCCTCGGAACCATGGTGGAGCAAGGGGCACGCCACGATTTTTGAGGGCCCGAGCGGCCAATGGTGGAGTATTTACCACGCCTATGAAAACGGCTTCACCACTCTGGGCCGCCAAACTCTGGTGGAGCCCATCGAATGGGACAGCGACGGTTGGCCCCGGGCGGCGGGTGGGGATCTCTCCCAGCCGTTGCCGGCGCCTGTTCCAGGCGTTTCGGCCGCGGGAGGAACCAGCCACGGAATACAGCTTTCGGACGATTTCGCAGCGGACCGCTTCGGCATTCAGTGGTCCTTCCATGCTCCTGGCAAAGACGAGTATTCGCGGGTTTCATTGGACGAAGGCCTGGTTCTCACGGCCAGCGGCAAAGACCCCTCCGAAAGTTCGCCGCTGACATGCATCGTGGGGGACAAACGCTACGAGGTCACCGTTGAAGCGGAATTCTCCGGTGGTGCCGAGGGCGGGCTGCTGCTCTATTACAGTGACCGGCTGTTCTGCGGGATGGGCCATGACGGGGAGCGGCTCCGGAGCTATCGTGCCGGAAAGAACATTCCTTACTGGCGGGAGCCGGCACCGGCGGCATCAACCATCCACTTCCGCATTGTCAGCGATGCGCACATCGTCACTCAGTACTACAGCACCGATGGGGTCAACTGGACCCGCCACGGGCTGCGGTACGAGATGTCTGGCTACAACACCAACACGGCCGGCGAGCTTCTGAGCCTGCGGCCGGCCTTGTTCGCGACAGGCTCCGGCCAGGTGCGCTTCAGGAACTTCCGGTACCGGGCACTGGAGGACTGACGCTCCACCACGGAGTCACAAAAAGGGCTGGTCCACCACCATGGTGGACCAGCCCTTTTGGGTTCCTTTTTACTTCATGCTCCGGGCTATTGCCCGGGCTCCGAGGACCGCGAGGGCCACGGAAGTCAGCGTTGGATTGCTGGCGGTGGATGTGGGGATCACGCCGTTGCCGGCCACATAGAGCCCCTCAGTACCCCACACCTGGCTATCCGGACCGCATACGGAGCGGCCGTCGTCGTGCTGCCCCATCCGGACCGAGCCCTGGTAGTGGAGCGACGAGCCGGCGGGGAGGAGGAATGGTGGCCTGTCGTCCAGGAAGGTGCCCAGGGCTTTGCCGGCCCGGGTCACTGCGTCCTTGGCGTCATCAATGACCCTCAGGTCTTTCCAGGTGAGGTTGTAGTTGATGGTCATGCGCGGCATTCCGTAGTGGTCTAGGCTTGACTCGTCGAATTCCACCCTGTTCTCTTCCACGGTTTCGGTGGCGCAGAACCAGCCCAGGCCAATTACCGATCCGGGCACCACTGGATCGTCTTCAGCCAGCGGTACGGGCGAGGCGTCGAGCTGCATCACCTGGCCGTGGAAAGGCTCCTCGTCCGTGTAAGGAACCCAGGAAACACCGCTGTGCAGTGCGGCTCCGGCGGCAGCATCCTTGACTCCGTCGGCCACAACACCGGCCGGCAAGCGGACAGCGCTGATGACCTGCGGCTGGTCGTTCAAGTACCGGCCCAGTGCCCGCGGCCGCACCCCCGAGGCGAACAAGAGCTGCGGCGTGCGGAGGGCATCGGCGGCCACCACCACCGCGGGTGCGTGAGCCAGGGAGACTGCCCCGGTGGCGAGGTCTCTAAGTTCCACTCCGGTGACCCGTCCGGCGTCGAGCGTTACCCTTTGGCACAGCGTCTGGTCACGGAGCTCGAAGGTCTCGCCGCGCGTGGTGGGGTCAGCCAACGGACCAAGGACGACGTCCGTCCCGGACCACGTGACGGTGCCATCCGGATGCTTTTGCACGGCAAGCGGCATGGGCTGGATTGCCGCCGCACCGGTGCGGTCAAAAGCATGCTCAAGCAGCCGCCGGACTTCACCGGAGAAGGGTGCGTCAACGAATGCTCCGGACGTAACGGACAGGAGCCGCTCAGCCTCAGCCAGTGCTGCATCCAGCGTGCCGTCGTCCAGGAAGGAGATGCGCTCCGATGCTCCTGGCCGGGGGCAGGCGCAGGTCCAGTGGGCACCCATGCCACCAACGTTGCTGGACATCGCGGCGGCCGGCATCCCGGCGCGGGGAGCGAGCTCGTCCGGACGCAGCAGGAAAGTCCCCGGCCGCCCCGGCCCGGGGACCGGGGACTCCGGGCTGAGAGACGTGACCGGACCTTGTGATGCCAGCTGGGCGGCAGCCCTTGCCTGCGGATCCGGCAGGTTCTTGACGTGCAGGCCTGGTTGTTCGGACAGCGATGGGCCGGCTTCGACCATGAGGACCCGCAGCCGGGGAGCCTCGTCATGGAGAATTCGGGCGTAGGCGGCGCCAGTGGGTCCACTGCCAACAATGACGACGTCGTACATAGGGTTTGGGGTTTTCACGGGAATCCTTCACGGATCACTCAGTGCCCGGCGTGTGAACCTGCAGCACGGTGCCCGGGAGCATCAGCGCACGTTTGCGTGCCCTGTCGATGCAAGCACCTGGTAGAAACGCTAGCTGGTGGACGTGCCCGGGAGCACCTGCGGGTCATTCGATCTGTGGATGAAGGGCATCGGGGTTCCTGATCCGGCTTCCACTGCCATTTGCCGCCTGCCGCCAGTAGCGTTGGACTACGCCCGTCGTAGGTCGGTGCGACATGTCGCGTTCAGTGCGCGCCAAATACGAGGAGCTGGGTGTTGGATACCGCCCATCAGATCAAGCGTGGAGTCAGTTTCTACAGTTACCAGGAAGAGTGCTTCCTGAAGAAGATGTCCTTGGAGGACTGTGTCAGCGAGGCCGCGTCCATAGGGGCATTGGGGATCGAGGTCATCCCCGAGCAGTCCATGGCCGGATACCCGGATCCCGGCGAAGCCTTCTACCGCACGTGGGACGGCTGGATGCAAAAGTACGGCACCACCACGGTGGCCACGGACCTTTTCCTGGATACCAAGCGGTACCCCGGCCGGGTCATGACTTTGGATGAGATGACGGAGTCTGTCCGCAAGGACCTGGACATCGCCAAGAGGATGGGCGCCAAGCACGTCCGAGCCATTATCAACACCCCGCCGGAGGTCATGGAAGCCTGCGCCTCCTACGCTGAGCAGCTGGGCCTGAAGCTGCTTCTGGAAGTTCATGCGCCCTTCCACTACGAGCACCCCTGGGTGATCCGGCATTTGGAGGTCATGCACCGCTTGCAGTCTCCGGCTCTGGGCTTCATGCCGGACATGGGTACGTTCGTTGAACGTTTCCCCCGGGTCATGTCGGACCGGGCGCTGCGCGACGGAGCCCGGCCCCGTTTTGTGGAGCTCGCGGTGGAAACGTACAACAACCATGGGGACGTGCACGGGCTCATGGACACCTTCAACTACATGGGTGCCAACCCGGTGGAGCAGGGCATTGCCCGTCTTTCCACCTTCCTCACCTGGAATGATCCGCGGGGGATGCTGGAGCACATGCCGCTGATCCACCACATCCAGGCCAAGTTCTATGAGATGACGGATGAGGGCGTGGAGTACAGCATTCCCTACGACAGGATCATCCCGGTGCTGATTGAGGGCGGGTACACCGGCTACCTCTCCAGCGAGTACGAGGGCAACAGGCATATCCAGGACATTTTTGAGGTGGACAGCGTAGAGCAGGTCCGCCGGCAGCACAGGATGTTTGAGCGTCTGCTCGGTGAGGACGCGGGGGTCGCCGCAGGCGCCCCTGCCCAGGGAGGTCACAGTGTTCGATAAATACATGATCGTTGAGGACACCCTCCGCAACGTGGTCAAGGGCGACGACGTCACAGGCTTCCAGCTTGGCGTGCGGCTTCCGTACTACCGCGGTTTAGGGCTTTCCATGGTGGAGGACGTGCAGGTCACCGTCGACGGCGAGACAGCCCCGGCTTCCGCGGTATCCCTCACCGTCCACGGAAATACCTACAAACTCGCAGACCTCCCCGGGATCTTCGATGACCGCTGGGAAATGGGCGAAATTGCAACAGTTGCCGTGGACAGGCCAGGCGGACTGGGGCGGGGCGAGCACGCCGTGGCAGTACGCGAACGGTTGAGGATCTCCTACATGCCCGTTCCGGGCGGTGGAGCCGATCAAAAGGTACTGACCCTCCGGGACTGACCGCCGTAGCCGGCGCAATGTCCACCATCAACGAAAGGATCAACGGTGACATTGGCGCCGGTACACCACGAGCTTGTGGAAAACCTCATGGAATCCATGACGTGGGAACAGAAGCTCGCCCAGCTCCAAATAGCTTTCCGCCCGCGGCTGGAGGATGCTGCGGAGCTGGTCCGCAGCGGGATCGGAGCCATCTTCTGGCCGCGCAGTGCCGCTGCCACCAATGAGCTGCAACGGATCGCCCGCGAGGAAACGCCCCATGGCATCCCGCTCCTGGTGGGGTTGGATGTGATCCACGGACAGCGGACAACTTTTCCGGTCCCTATCGCCCAGGCGGCCAGCTTTGATCCGGCCACTGCAGAGGTGGATGCCCGCGTCACAGCGCAGGAGGCGGCCTCCGGGGGAGTCAACTGGACGTTCTCGCCCATGATCGATGTGTCCCGGGATCCTCGCTGGGGCCGCGTTGTTGAAGGCTTCGGTGAAGACGCCTACGTCAACAGTGTGTTCGGAGCGGCGAAGGTGCGCGGCTACCAAGGGGAATCCCTGGGTGATCCGGGTTCCATACTGGCGTGTGCCAAACACTTTGTGGCCTACGGCCAGGCGGAAGGTGGGCGGGACTACAACACCGTTGATGTTTCCAGCCAGCGGCTCCGCAATGTCTACCTGGACCCGTTCAGGGCTGCTGTCGACGCCGGCGTGGCCACTGTCATGGCCGCATTCAATACAGTTTCCGGGCGGCCGGCGCACGCCAACCACCACCTGCTGACCTCCATCCTGAAGGACGAGTTTGGATTCGAGGGTGTTGTGGTGGGTGACGCGGACGGCGTGGTTAATCTGCTGGACCATGGCATTGCCGAAGACCTCAATGATGCGTTGAGACAGTCATTTGCGGCCGGCCTGGACGTTGAAATGGGCGGCAACGTCACAACGGCCGACGGCGACGCTCGCCTTGGGCCGGACGACGTGCCGGTGGCACGCGTGGACGATGCCGTCCGGCGCGTTCTCCGCCTGAAACTTGGGCTGGGCTTGTTCGAGGATCCTTACGTGGTCCCCGAGCACGAGGTGACAGTACCGTCCCCCGACAGCCGGTTGGCTGCACTGGCCACTGCGGAGAAGGGGCTGGTCCTGCTCAAGAACCAGTCCGTACTGCCGCTCGGACCGGCCCCCCAGCGGGTACTCCTTGTGGGACCTTACGCCAACAGCACTGATCATCTCGGTGCCTGGGTCCAGTCCTTTGCCGAACCTGCCGGTTCCTTGGCTGACGCAATCCGGCAAGAATGCCCGGAATGGCAACTGACCGTACGGGACGCCGCGGGCTTTTTTGGTGATGCACCCGGATCGATAGCCCAGGCCGTGGCTGATGCCGCTGATTTCGACGCGATTCTAGTGGCGGTCGGGGAACCTTCGGCGCTGTCAGGGGAGGCAAACTCCCGCAGCGACCTCCGGCTTCCCGGCGCCCAGGAAGAGTTGATCCTTGCTGTGGCTGCCACGGGCACGCCGTCGGCCATTGTCATGTTCAACGGGCGGCCATTGGTGACCGCCGCCTGGATCGATGCTGTGCCGGCGCTTTTGGAGGCGTGGCACTCGGGGCTGGAAGGCCCGCGTGCCGTGGCCCGTGCCCTGAGTGGCGCAGTGAACCCGGGTGGGCGGTTGCCCATGACGTTCCCCAGGTCTTCCAGCCAGGTGCCCATCTACTACGACCACGAGAACACGGGGCGCCCGGCCACGATTTCCGGAACGGTCGACGGCGGCGCCCACGACGTTGGCTTGCTGGGTCCAGGCAACACGGATGACCATTACACGTCCAAGTACAGGGACCTTGAACTGGGACCGCAGTTCCCGTTTGGGCACGGGCTCAGCTACACCGCCTTCCAGTACGGCGGGCCCAGCGTGACCCCGGCCAGTATTTCCCTGCACGATCTCCGGGCCGGCGGATCAGTTGAGGTGTCGGTTTCCGTCACGAACACCGGGGCCGTGGCAGGGGACGAAGTCACGATGGTGTTCATTCGGGACCTGGTGGCGTCGCTGGCCCAGCCCGTCCGCCGGCTGCGCTCGTTCACCCGGTCAACCCTGAACCCGGACCAGTCCACAACGTTGACTTTCGAGCTGGGCTGGAAGGACCTCGGTTTCTGGGACAACCAGGATCACTACGCTGTGGAGGCCGGTACCTTCGAAATCCATGTGGGCGGCGGCCTGGACCACGCAAAGGTCGTGGAGCTCCGCGTCTCCTGAGCGAGGCCGGACTCCTGCGCTGCCCGCTAAAGCTCAGGCGCGTAAGGGGAGCGGTCCTCATCCGGGGCCGGCCGGTCGGTGCACATTGGACCCGGCATGGCGCAGAAGCTCAGTTTGGAGCGGGGCAGCGCGAACCTTTGGCTACGTCGCCACCCCAATACCGCCCAGCGGCGGCCACCCATCACGGGTGGCCGCCGCTTTGCTGTGTCCGGCTGTTCTGCCGTCCGCCCCGAATCCGCGGCTTGTACGCACATCCGAACCGTGACGGCTCTGGCCCGCGAACAACCCCGGAAGCAAGCGCCCGCCGAAACCGTGAGTCCGGAGAAACATCGAGTTAACCTCCCCGCCCGACGCATGAAATGTCTGCTTGGATACTCTGGTGCAACAATGTTTACTAGTAGCTAACACCAACCCGGACAGGAATGTTTCGATGACAAGTGTCGCAACCCCTGCTGTAACCCCCGCGGCGGAGTTCACCACTCCGGCACGCACCGAGCCGCCGGCAGCCCGCCCGGAAACTCCCGCCGACGCGCCCACCATCTCCCTCGCGGACATTGCCCGCGCCCACAACGTCCGCTTCCTCCTGGCCACCTTCGTGGACATGACCGGCAAGCCCTGCGCCAAGCTGGTCCCGGTGGAAGCTGCCGGCGAACTCGAAAAAGGCGCCATGGGCTTCGCCGGCTATGCCGCGGGCCTCATCGGCCAGAAGCCCCAGGACGCGGACCTCATCGCCGTCCCGGATCTCACGTCCTTCACCCCGGTGCCCTTCATCAAGGAGGGCCTGGCCATCATCCACTGCGATCCGCACGTCAACGGCAAGCCCTGGCCCTACGCCCCCCGCGTCATCCTCAAGAACGCCCTGGCGCGCCTCGCGGACCAGGGCATGCAGGCCAAGGTGGGTGCGGAGGTGGAGTACTTCCTGGTCAACAGGAACGACGACGGGACGCTGAGCACCGCCGACGCCCGCGACGATTCGCCCCGGCCCTGCTATGACGCCCGCGGTGTCACGCGCATGTACGAACACCTGACCGCCATCTCCGAGGCGATGAACAGCCTCGGCTGGGGCAACTACGCCAACGACCACGAGGACGCCGCCGGCCAGTTCGAGCAGAACTTCAATTACGCAGATGCCCTCACTACGGCCGACCGCGTGGTCTCGCTCCGCTACATCCTGAACATCCTGGCCGAGCAGCGCGGCATGACCGCCACCTTCATGCCCAAGCCGTTCACGGACCGCACCGGCACCGGCCTGCATTTCCACCTCTCCCTATGGTCGGACAGCAACGCACTGTTCCCGGAAGCGGGAGATACAGCGGACGACGGCGGACGCGGCCTGGGGCTGTCCGGCCTCGCCTATTCGTTCATCGGCGGGATCCTGGACCACGCGCCGGCGCTGCAGGCCTTCCTCGCCCCCACGGTGAATTCCTACAAGCGCACAGGCGCCACCACCAGCTCGTCCGGCGCCACCTGGTCCCCGCGGAAGGCATCGTACGGCGGCAATGACCGCACCCACATGATCCGCGTGCCGGACAACAAGAGGATCGAACTGCGCTCCGGCGACGGGTCCGCCAACCCGTACCTGGCCATCGCTGCAACGGTTGCCGCAGGCCTGGACGGGGTGGAAAGGTCGATCGACCCGGGCACGCCGTCCGGCCCGGGGGAGTCCAGGCCGGACGCCCACCTCCTGCCCGCCACGCTGCTGCACGCCGTCGAAGCACTCCGCAGGGACCCGGTCATCCTGGCCAGCCTCAGCGGCGACGCGGCAATCGGCGCCTACTACGCCAACGCCAAGGAAGACGAGTTCCTCAGCTGGCACAACCAGGTCAGCGACTGGGAAATCCGCACGTACCTGACCTCGATCTAGCCCACCCACCAGCACCAACAAGCAAAGGACCCCCACCAATGTGCGGAATCGCCGCGCTGCAGCTGCGCAATCCCTCGCTGCACCCCCAGATGGGCAGCCTGCTGTCCTCGATGCTCTGCCAGATCGTGGACCGCGGCCCGGACTCCGCCGGCCTCGCCGTCTACAACACGCCGGGCCTGGTCTCCCCGGGCACCTCCACGCTGAGCCTGCTCGGCCGGGACCAGGGGATTACGACGGCGGCACTCACCGCGGACGTCGCGGCGCTCCTCGCCGGCGTGCTTCCAGCCGATGCGGCAGCAGCCGTGCAGGTGGTGGGCGACACCACCCTGGTCAGCGCCGCCGTCGGGACGGACCTGCTGGTGAAGGCCGTCACTGAAACCGTGCCCGGCGCCACCATCATTGGCCGGGGCGAGCACGTGGCGGTGATGAAGAGCGTGGGCCACCCCATGGAGATCGCCGCCGAGCACGGGCTGGAAGGGATGGCCGGCAGCCAGGGCCTTTCCCACACCCGGATGGCCACCGAATCGGCCGTCACAGCGGGCGGCTCGCACCCGTTCTCCGTGGCCGACGATCTCTGCCTGGTGCACAACGGCTCCTTCTCCAACCACGCCACCGTCCGCCGGAGCCTCAAGCGTGAAGGCGTGGTGTTCGACTCCGAGAACGACACCGAGGTGGGCGCCCGCTACGTCGCCTCCCGGCTGAAACAGGGCGACACCCTCGAGGAAGCACTGGTGAACCTGGGCAAGGTCCTGGACGGCTTCTACACCCTTGTGGTTACCACTGCGGACAGCATGGCAGTGGTCCGCGACCCCATCGCCTGCAAGCCGGCCATCATCGCCGAAACCGATGACTACGTGGCCATGGCCTCCGAATACCGCGCCCTGGCCGCCCTGCCCGGCATCGACAACGCCCGCATCTTTGAACCGGAACCCGGAAAGGTCTACACATGGTCACTCTGACAGCCCCCGAAGCACCTGCTCCCGCACTGGAGGCCCCCACAGTGGTGGACCTCGCCGATGCACCGGTCCGCAGCCTGAACCAGGACCTGCACAACGCCGTGGACGGCCAGTCCTGGACCATCACTAACCCGGGCGGCAAGCACAGCCTCGCGGTCGGCATCAACGCCGACGTCACCGTGACCATCGAAGGCCATGCCGGTTACTACGCCGCCGGGATGCACCAGAAGGGCAGCGTCACCGTCACCGGCAATGCCGGCGTGGGGCTGGCCGAGAACATCATGTCCGGCACGGTCCACGTACAGGGCGATGCCTCCCAGTCCGCTGCCGCCACCGGCCACGGCGGCCTGGTGGTCATCGACGGCAACGCCGGTGCACGCTGCGGCATCTCGATGAAGGGCGTGGACATCGTGGTGGGCGGCAACATCGGCCACATGTCCGCATTCATGGCCCAGGCCGGCCGCCTGGTGGTCTGCGGCGACGCCGGCGATGCCCTGGGTGACTCGATCTACGAGGCCCGGATTTACGTCAAGGGCGTCGTAGCCTCCCTGGGTGCCGACTGCATCGAAAAGCCGGTCCGCGAAGAACATCTCGCAGAACTCGCCGAACTCCTCGAAGCCGCCGGCCGCACCGACAACCCGGCCGATTTCAAACGCTACGGCTCCGCCCGGAACCTCTACCACTTCCACGTCGACAACTCGACCGCCTACTAGGAGGCCCCCGTGACCATTACCTCCCTCCCCGCACCCGCGCAGGGCCCCGCAGGCGCCGCCGCCAACGTCCCAGCTTCGGATATCGCTGAGCTCGGTCTCCGCGAGTCCGCCACCTTTGACCGCGCCACCATCGCCGACATCCAGCGCGCCGCTGCCACCGGCGTCTACGACATCCGCGGCTGGGGCGCCAAGCGCAAGGTCCCGCACTTCGACGACCTGCTCTTCCTCGGCGCCTCGATGTCCCGCTACCCGCTGGAGGGCTACCGCGAAAAGTGCGATACCGACGTCGTCCTCGGAGACCGGCACGCGTCACGCCCGCTGCACCTGCAGACCCCGGTGACCATCGCCGGCATGAGCTTCGGCGCCCTGTCCGCCAACGCCAAGGAAGCGCTGGGCCGCGGCGCCAGCGAGGTGGGCACCTCCACCACCACGGGCGACGGCGGCATGACGCCTGAGGAGCGCGGCCAGTCCAAGCACCTGGTGTACCAGTACCTGCCATCCCGCTACGGCATGAACCCGGACGACCTCCGGAAGGCCGACGCCATCGAGATCGTGCTGGGCCAGGGCGCCAAACCCGGCGGCGGCGGCATGCTCCTCGGCCAGAAGATCACCGAACGGGTGGCCGGGATGCGCACCCTGCCCGTGGGCATCGACCAGCGCTCCGCCAGCCGCCACCCGGACTGGACCGGCCCGGACGACCTCGAAATCAAGATCGGCGAGCTGCGCGAAATCACCGACTGGAAGACCCCCATCTACGTCAAGATCGGCGCATCCCGGCCGTATTACGACACCGCGCTCGCCGTGAAATCCGGCGCTGACGTGGTGGTCCTCGACGGCATGCAGGGCGGCACCGCCGCAACGCAGCAGGTGTTCATCGAAAACGTCGGCATCCCCACCCTCGCCGCCATCCCGCAGTCCGTCCAGGCGCTGCAGGAACTCGGCATGCACCGCAAGGTCCAGCTGATCGTCTCCGGCGGCATCCGCACCGGCGCCGACGTCGCCAAGGCCATGGCCCTGGGCGCGGACGCCGTGGCCATCGGCACCGCCGCCCTGATCGCCCTGGGCGACAACGATCCCCGCTACGCCGCCGAATACGCCCGGTTGGGCTCCGCCGCCGGGTTCTATGACGACTTCCAGGACGGCCGCGACCCCGCCGGCATCACCACCCAGGACCCGGAGCTCTCGTCCCGGCTGGACCCGGTGGCCGCCGGAAAGCGGCTGGCCAACTACCTCCGCGTCCTCACCATGGAAGCCCAGACCATCGCCCGCGCCTGCGGCAAGTCCCACCTGCACAACCTGGAACCCGAGGACCTGGTGGCATTGACCATCGAGGCCTCCGCCATGGCCCGCGTGCCGCTGGCCGGCACCAGCTGGATTCCCGGCGTGCAGGGAAACTTCTGATGGCAGGCGGAGCCACTGGCGGCCCATCCGGTGACCCCGCCGGGTTTGCCGGCGAGGCGCCCGGCCTGTCGGACTATGTGGTGGTTGGCGCCGGCCTGGCCGGTGCCGCCACTGCCTGGCAGCTGGCCGCCCGCGGGCACCAGGTCACGCTGCTGGAGCGTGACGTTCCGGCTGCCCATGATGCCAGCTCCCACGGCTCCGCCCGGATCTTCCGCTATGCCTACCCGGACCCGTTCTACACGCACGCCGTGCTGGACTCGAAAGCACTCTGGGACGGGCTGGCCGCCGAGACGGGAACCGAACTGATCACACCCTTCGGGGCGGTGGACTACGGCCCCACGCGGCAGCCGGCACTGCTGGCCGGCGTCCTGGCCGGGGCCGGGATCGACCACGAGCTGCTCTCCGCCGCTGAAGCGCGCAGCCGCTGGCCGCAGATCGCGTTCGATACCGAGGTCCTCTGGCACCCCGGCGCGGGCGTGATCGACGCCGAAACCTCGGTCAACGCGATGGTGGCGCTCGCGGTCCGGCACGGTGCCCGGGTGTTGACCGGCTGGACCCTGGAACGGGTGGAACGCCTGGGCAGCGGTCCCGGCGCCGTGTACCGGCTGCACTCCGCCACGGGTGGAACGCTCGACGCCGGCAACGTGGTGATCAGCGCCGGCGGCTGGCTGCCACGGCTGCTTGACTCCCTGCCGCTGCCGGCCGGGTTCCTCGCCGGCCTGCCGGAATTCACGGTCCGCCAGGAGCAGGCCTTCCACTTCAGGTACCGGGAGGACTTCGGTTTTTCCGCCACCAACTGGCCCACCTTCATCCACAAGGCCGCGGACATCCAGGCCTACGGGCTCCCCGGTGGCCGCGACGCCGGATTCGCCGGCCAGAAGGTGGCCGAATACAACGGCGGACCGCTGATCCCGTCGGCCGCAGACCAGACCGGCCGGGTGGACCCCGCCAACCGCACCCGCGTGGTGGACTACGTCAGCCGTTACCTGCCCGGCTTGGACCCCGAGCCGTACGCCGAAACCACCTGCCTGTTCACCAACACCCCCACCGAGGACTTCCTCATCGACCGGGCGGACAACCTCACCGTCGTCTCGCCCTGCTCCGGGCACGGCGCCAAATTCGCCCCGCTGATCGGACAGTGGGCAGCCGATCTGGCCACCGGCGCAGGGGCCGTCCCGGACCGGTTCCGCGGCGCCACCTTGCCAGCACTCACCACGTAGAACGGATCCCCGTGAGCCTTCCCCAGACAGCACCCGCACCGCCTGCGGTGCCCGCCGAAACTGCCGGCGCACCCACCGTTGCCGGCCTCCTGAAGGAGATTTCCGACGTTGGACGCGACAGGACCCGTGGCGGCTATTCCCGCCCGGTGTTTTCCACCGCCGAAACGGACCTGCGGAGCTGGTTCATCGAGCAGGCCTCCCGGCGCGGGCTGGACGTCCACACGGATGCCAACGGCATCATCTGGGCCTGGTGGGACACGGCCACGGGCGTGCGGAAGGACGCCGTGGCCACCGGCAGCCACCTCGACTCCGTCCCCGGCGGCGGCGAGTACGACGGCCCCCTGGGGGTCGCCTCGGCCCTCATCGCCGTCGACCACCTCAAGGCCCGGAAATTCCGGCCGCGGCGGCCGCTGGCCATCGCGGTGTTCCCGGAGGAGGAGGGCTCGCGGTTCGGCATTGCCTGCCTGGGCTCGCGGCTCCTCACGGGCGAACTCGATCCCAACAAGGCCCGCAACCTCCGTGACCCGGACGGCAACACGTACGCCGACGTCGCAGCAGCCAGCGGACAGGACCCGCGGTTCATCGGCGCTGACTACAAGGCGCTGCAGCAGCTGGGGATGTTCGTTGAGCTGCACGTGGAGCAGGGCAGGGGCCTGATCGACCTGGACCAGCCGGTGGCGGTTGGCTCGTCCATCCTGGGCCACGGCCGCTGGAAACTGGCCATCTCCGGCGAAGGGAACCACGCCGGCACCACGCTCATGAAGGACCGCAGGGACCCCATGATCGCGGCCGCCAAGGTGGTGGTGGGCATCCGCGACACCGCCCGCAAGTACCGTGACGCCCGTGCCACGGTGGGCCGGCTGCAGCCCGTTCCCGGCGGCACCAACGTCATCGCGTCCCGGGTGGACCTGTGGATCGACGTCCGGCACCCGGAGGATTCGGTCACCGCCGCGCTGGTGGAGGCCATCGGGTTGAACGCCCAGGTCCTCGCCGCCGGGGAAGGCTGTTCCGCCAGCCTCACCATGGAGTCGCTGAGCCCCACGGTGCATTTCGACGGCGGCCTCCGGGACCGGCTGCAGCAGCTCCTGCCTGCCGCGCCGGTGCTGGCCACCGGTGCAGGGCACGACGCCGGTGTGCTGGCGGCGCACCTGCCCACGGCCATGCTGTTCGTCCGTAACCCCACCGGCATTTCGCATTCACCCGACGAACTGGTGGAGGACCGGGACGCCGAGGCAGGCGCCGTTGCCCTGGCGGACTCCCTGGCCGGGCTCCTGGGCGAGGCCCGCACCATTGGCTAGCTCCGGCGTCGTACTCCGGAGCCCGCGCGGCCCGCCTAAGATGGCAACCATGACCGAACAGGCCGGGGACCGCGCAGATGACCAGCAGGCCGAGGCCGTCGCAGACCAGGTCACCGGGAAGCTGGAGCAGGTCATCGCCGCGCAGGTCCGGCACTACCGCACCGCGGCCGGTCTCTCCTCGGCTGAACTCGCGGCCCGCACGGGACTGTCCAAGGCCATGATCTCGCGGGTGGAAACCGCCACCACCTCCTGTTCCCTGACCACCCTGCAGCGGCTGGCGGACGGGCTGAAAGTCCCCGTCACGGCGCTGTTCCGCGGTGCGGACACGGACCGGGACGCCACGTTCACCAAGAGCGGCCAGGGCAGCCTGACGGTCCGCAGCGGAACCCAGCACGGCCACGAATACCGTGTGCTGGGAACCCTCAAGGGCCGCACCGACGCGCTGGAACCAACGCTGGTGACCCTCACGGACGCCAGCGACGTGTTTCCGCTGTTCCAGCACCCGGGCACCGAGTTCATCTACATGCTCTCGGGCCGGATGGTCTACGGCCACGGCTCCTACGAATACGCCATGGAAGCCGGCGATTCCCTGCTGCTGGACGGGGAAGGACCCCACGGTCCGCTGGAGCTGCTGGACCTCCCCATCAGCTTCCTGGCCGTCTCCGCAAAGTAGCTCGCGGCCGCGTCCAAAACCCCCGCAATTCCGGGCTTCCTGGCCTGCCCTGTTACTCCTGAAACTCGCGCGTGGATGACTGAAACCAGCATTTAACACGCCCGAAACCCAGCCCGAAATGCCCGCCTTACAGTTGGATCACGACGGCAAACTGCCGCCCTCCGCTGAAGATGGCACAGACCCCGCGTCCCTTCCGCCGGAGCGGTTCTGACGGCAAAATTTCCGTTCTCTTCGTCGCATCACGAAAGGGGTTTCCCATGGATTCGGGAAATGTCGCTTGGATATTGGCCAGCTCGGCACTGGTCTGCATGATGATTCCCGCCCTCGCACTCTTTTACGGGGGCATGGTGGGCTCGCGCCGCATTCTCAACATGATGATGATGTGCTTTGGCGGCGCCAGCCTGGTGGCCGTCCTCTGGGCACTCTTCGGGTACTCAATGGCCTTCGGAAACTCCGTGGGCGGGCTGGGGCTGATCGGTGACGTCACCGAGTTCCCCGGCATGGGACAGCTGATGGCCGAGGATAAGGAGGCGTCCATCCCGGTCATCCTGTTCGCCGCGTTCCAGCTGTTCTTCGCCTGCGTCACCACTGCGCTGGTTGCCGGTGCCGCCGCGGGCCGCATGAAGTTCGGCGCCTGGATGGTGTTCGCCGGCATCTGGGCCACCGTCGTCTACTTCCCCATTGCGCACTGGGTGTTCGCGTTCAATTCCGCGGACGGCAGCACGGTGGGCGGCTGGATCGCCAACGGCATCAAGGCCATCGACTTCGCCGGCGGCACCGCGGTGCACATGAACGCCGGCGCAGCTGCCCTGGCCCTGGCCCTTGTCCTCGGCAAGAGCTCCGGCTGGCCCAAGGTGGAACACGCCAAGCCGCACAGCCGGCCGCTGGTCCTGGTGGGCGCGGGCCTGCTGTGGGTGGGCTGGTTCGGCTTCAACGCGGGCTCGGCCCTTTCCGCCGGACACTCGGCGTCGGTGGTCTTCCTGAACACGGCCGTGGCCGCGTCCGCCGGCCTGCTGGCCTGGGCCCTTGTTGAGCGGTTCCGACACGGCTCCGCCACCAGCATGGGCGCAGCGTCCGGCCTGATCTCGGCGCTCGTTGCCATTACCCCCGCCTGTGGCTCGGTCAGCCCGCTCGGTGCCGTGGCCATCGGTGCGATTGCAGGCGCTGTCTGCTCGCTGGCCATCGAACTGAAGTTCCGGCTGGGCTTCGACGACTCGCTCGACGTCGTCGGCGTCCACCTGGTGGGCGGCATCCTGGGTACCCTGCTGATCGGCCTCTTCGCCACCGACGCCGCCCCCAACGGGGTCAGCGGCCTCTTCTACGGCGGCGGGTTCGAACTGCTCGGAGTCCAGGCCCTCGCCACCGTCACGGTGCTGGCCTACTCGTTCGGCATCACCTGGCTCCTGGCCAAGATCCTGGACAAGACGATGGGCGGCCTCCGCATCAAGCCCGAGGACGAACTGCGCGGCATCGACCTCGCAGCCCACTCCGAGCTGGCCTACCTGACGGACGAGGACCCGGTGGACCTGGGCTCGCCGCAGCGGGTCTAACCCCGGCCCGTCACCTACCGGAAAGCAAAGCTGCCGGGCCCGCCTGCTGGGGGCGGTGTCCGGTAAACCCTCACTCCGTGAGGTGCAATCCAGAGCACGAGTCAGGGCCAAACCTTGGACCGGTGCCGGCAGGATTCTGCCGGCTTATAGTTCCAGGGTTTGGCCCTTCGTTGTGCCCGGCGCAACGCGGAAGTTTCAGTGTTCGGTGCACACCAGGACGCCGTCACGGACTTCCAGCACCGCGGCGCGGACGTGGCTCAGGCGGGTGCGCGGGTCCGGCGCCATGGTGCCAATGTCCTCACCGCCCCAGTGCGGGTGCGTAAAGTAGACCAGCAGCGCCTGCTGCGCGCCGCCGTCGTACGTTCCTGCTGCAGGCGGAACGGGTAGCGGCACCACGTCCGCATGGCGTCCGACGACGGGCCGCCCGTCCACGGTTTCCGGCGCCGTGAGGATCAGCCCGCCCAGGTGTTCCTGCCGGATCCAGGCGCCGGCGGCATCTTCGGAACGGTAGACGGCCTGGCCGCGCCATTCGTCCACGATCATCCAGTAGCTGCCGCCCAGCCGGAAGACCTTGGGTCCCTCGTGCGGGCGTCCTTGGATCGCCACGCCTTCAAGGACCCACGACGCCGGGTCTTCCGGGGTGTCGCTGACCGCGCTGCAGGTGTTCGAACCGCGGGTCTCGTCCTTGTACCAGAGCCGGTAGCGGCCGTCCCCGCACCGGGCCACGGCGGCGTCGATGACCCTGGGGGAGTCGAGGTCGATGGGGCCGAGGTACTCCCAGTGGTTGAGGTCCCGGCTGGCGAACTGGACGATTTCGGCTTTCCCCGTCCAGTCCGTGCGCCGTCCGCCGAGTACGGAAAGGTACATGATCCACAGGTCCCCGATGCGGACGACGTCGGGCGCCCAGAGGGTTGCCGGCAGTTCCGTTCCGGGCGGGATGAGCCCCTCCGCGGTGCCCTGATAGCGCCAGGTTTCGCCGCCGTCGGACGATCTCGCAACGCCGATGCCGGTCCCGTGGACCCATTCCACGCCGCTCAGTCCCGGAGCGGTGGCGCGGCGCTGGGTGTAGAACAGCACCCACTCATTGGCCAGGTGGTCGGCCACCAGGACGGGATCGGTGGGGCCGTCCCAAACGGGGTCGAGGTAGGGGACCGTGAAGGCGTCAGGGCTCAGGTGCGGCAGGGCCTGCGGGGCCGGCGCATCAGGGACAAGTTGCTCGGCCTGCTGTGGCTGGGGCACTTTTTCTCCAACGTTGTAGTTTTCGGCTGGATACCAGCATAGACGGCGATTTCGGACGCGTGAATGCGTTGGCGCTGCGCAGGTTCGCTGACGCTGGGCAGATCCGGGCCGCGAAACCGGATCTGCGCATCGAAGTTGGGCTTACGTGTCGAGAGTGCGCCGGCGCGAGCCTACTCCTTGAACAGCCCCGCCAGGTCCTCGGCTGTGATGGCACCGCCGGACAGGGCATCGCCCTCCATGACGTCGGCGAACAGCTGCGACTTCCGGGTCTTCAGCGCCATGACCTTCTCCTCGATGGTGTCCTTGGCGACGAGCCGGTACACCATCACGTTCCGGGCCTGGCCGATCCTGTGGGTCCGGTCCACGGCCTGGGCCTCCGACGCCGGGTTCCACCACGGATCGAGCAGGAAGACGTAGTCGGCTTCGGTGAGGTTGAGCCCGAATCCGCCGGCCTTCAGCGAGATCAGGAACACCGGTGCCCTGCCGTTCTTGAATTCGCTGACCACGTCGGCACGGTTCCGGGTGCCGCCGTCGAGGTAGCAGTACTCGATCTCCTCCTCGTCCAGCCGCTCCCGGACCTTCCCCAGGAAACCGGTGAACTGGCTGAAGATCAGGGCCCGGTGCCCCTCAGCCACCAGGTCCTCGAGCTGCTCGAACAGCACATCCAGCTTGCTCGACCGGACCGCGGACAAAGCAGGGTCCACCAGCGAGACGTCCAGGCTCAGCTGCCGCAGCAGCGTCAGCGACTGGAAGATGGTGAACCTGTTCTTGTTGACGTCCTCGATCAGCCCCAGGATCTTCTGCCGCTCGCGCTGCAGGTGCGTCTGGTAGACCTTCTGGTGCCGCGGGTTCAGCACCACTTCCAGGATCTGTTCCTGCTTGGGCGGCAGGTCCTTGATCACCTGGTCCTTGGTGCGCCGCATCATCAGTGGGCGGACCCGGCGCCGCAGCTTCTCCAGCTGGCCCTTGTCGCCGTTCTTTTCCACCGGTTTCTGGTAGTACTCCGCGAAGCGCTTGGGGCTGGAGAACAGGCCGGGGGCCACGATGGACGTCAGCGCCCAGAACTCCATCAGGTTGTTCTCCAGCGGGGTACCGGTGATGGCCAGCTTGAACGCCGCCGGCAGCTTCCGGGCGCACTGGTACGCCTTGGACTGGTGGTTCTTCACAAACTGCGCCTCATCCAGCACCAGCCCGGACCACTCGCGCGAGGCATACGACTCGTAATCGATCCGGAACAGCGCGTAGGAGGTAATCACGACGTCGGCCCCGCCCAGGGAATCCGCCACGTCCTGCCCGCTCTTGGCAAAGGTTTCGCCCACGGTGCGGACGGTGAGGCCAGGGGCGAAGCGCGCGGCTTCGAGCGCCCAGTTGCCCACCACGCTGGTGGGGGCCACCACCAGGAAGGGCGCGGCGGCGGCGGGCCTGGCTTCCGCAGGCTGCGCACCCGGGGTGCCAGTGCCGACGTCGGACGAGCCGTCGACAGCCGCCGAAGCCAAGTCCCCCGGAACCGAAGCCCCCGAAACCGCGGTCTCCGAATCCGAAGCGTCCGGTACCGAATCTTCGAGTAGCGCCGCAGCGGCCTCGACGGCGAGTTCCTTCGCCGCGCACATCAGGGCGAGCGCCTGCACGGTTTTGCCCAAGCCCATGTCGTCCGCGAGGACCCCGCCCAGGCTGTGCTTGTACAGGAAGCTGAGCCAGTTGAACCCTTCGAGCTGGTATGGGCGCAGCTCGGCGTTCAGGGAGGCGGGCAGCGGCAGCCCGTCCATGCCGCCCTCCAGCAGGCCGCCCACCGCGGAGCGCCACGTGGCCGCCTGCTGGTCCACGATTCCCAGCTGCGCCAGCTCATCCCAGAGGCCTGCCTGGAACCGGCTGATCTGCAGCGGCGCGTCCTTGTTGTCCTGCAGCGAACGGGCCTCTTCGATGAGGGCGCGAAGCTGGTGCAGTTCCGGCAGGTCCAGGGAGAAGTACGCGCCGCTGGGCAACAGCATTTTGGTCTGCCCGGAAGCCAATGCGGAGAACACGGCGGCGAAGGACACCGGCTGGCCCTCCAGCGAAATCTGGATGCCGAGGTCGAACCAGTCGCGCTGCTCGGTGGCCTTGGTGGAGATGGATACCACCGGCGCTTCCTCGGCTTCGCGGTAGTCCGCGATGTCCCCGGCCGTTTCCACGTCCACGTCCCGTGCTTCGCGCAGCCGCGGCAGCACCTCCTCGGTGAAGGCGAGGGTGTCCAGCCCCTTGAGCTCGGCGGAGGCCGCCAGCCGGGGTGTGCCCCAGCCGCCCGTGGAGGACTCGCCCAGCGCGGCCACAACGTTCCACGGCTGCCCGATGCCTTCCAGGATGCGGGACTCCGCGGTGTCGTCCCGGTAGCCCTGGTCTCCCGGGTGGCGCCACAGGGGCTGGGCCGTCACGTGGTTGCCGCTCTTGTAATGCCATTCCCAGTGCAGCCGGACCCGGTGGTCGTTGCCGTAGTTCGCCAGCAGGGACAGTGAAGGAACGGCCAGCGTGGGCAGCTCCACCGATTCGTCCCGGGCCGTTACCCGCGCGGTCTGCTTCAGCTTGGGGTAGAAGCCGGTGAGGAACCTGGATTCGTCCTTGGCCGGGATGTGCAGCGTGCTGCCTGCCGTGACGAACGCCAGCAATTCCTCGCTGAGCCCGCCCTCCAGGGGTGCCAGCGTGAGGACGCCGTCCGGATCGGGAACGCCCGGCAACGATGCCTCCCCGGTGGTGAAGAAAATCCCGTGCGCGGGCCGGCCAATGGTCCCGGCGGCCGCCGGATCGATCTCTTCGCCCTCCACGGTGATGGTGGGCGCCAGCTCCAGGCCGCCGTCGGACGTACTGCCGGGGCTGGCGGGTTCCGGCTGTTCCGATCCCGCGAGCGGAGTGCCGTAGCGGCTGAGGGAAAGCGCGACGGCGGCAGGCGCCTCGGCGAGCCGCACGGGCTCAGAGCCTCGCGAGTTGACCAGAACGAGCCCGATCTTCCCGGCGTCGGCCAGCAGGCTCCACAGGTTCTTCCCCGAGTAGGAGTTCAGTCCCAGCCACAGCCCGGAGGCGTTGTGCATCCGGCTGGCCGCCGCCGAGTGTGATGCCAGGAATTCCTGCAGCCACTCCACGTGTTCCTGGTTCGATTCCCGCCGGAAGTTCAGGTAGTTCAGGGTGTTCCAGGAGACGTCGCCGCGGATCCACTTGCCTTTGGCGCCCATGATCACGGGCCGGGCCTTGAGTTGCCGGACGCTGCGCACCGGGTCCCGCCGGCCGGTGTAGGAGAAGTGCGGGGCCGGTTCTTCAACCTCGAACTGCAGCGCCAGCGGCACCCCGCTGCCCGCAGGAGCCGATCCCGGCTTGGCAATCAGCGGGTTGAGGGCCTGCTCCCAGTCGGACAGGACGGCCCCGCCGGGCTGGTGCGAGACCTGCGTGGAACTTGACGGGGCCAGCAACTGGACCCGTGTGGCCGGGTTGTCTTCAGCCGCGAACAGCAGGGCGGCAACGTGCTTGCAGTCTTTCCGCACCGGGCAACTGCACACACCCACCGTGCAGCTCCAGCCGCCGCCCTTGCGGACCAGCTTGGCGGTGGTGGAATACGGGGTGTCCGCGCTTCCCCGGACCTTGCCCAGCATGAGCCCGGTGCCGGCGTCGAACGATATCCCGGTGACCCGGCTGCCCATGGCATAGGCAAGCCCGGCCGCGAGCGAGCGGTCGTTGATGGCGGGGGTCTGTATTGCCAGTGCCGCACTCTCGTCCGGTTGGGATGGCATGGTGCGCGCTACTTTCAGCAGCCCACGGAAGGGCCGGGTCCGTCGGGTGGTTATCTGATCCATCTTAGTTCGCCCGGCAGCCCGGCCGTGCCGCGGCCCCGGCACCTGCCTCCCATGAAAACTTCGCCGGACGTTCATGTCCCCCTCCACGGGGCGGCAGTTTTGCGGACGTAGCGTGAAAATGTCCGCAGCACCAGCCAGCAGTGAGGGATTCCATGATCACCACCCAGCAGCCCGTCGTCCTGACCAGCAGCAGCATCGAAGCAAGTGATGAGGAAGCCGTAGCGGCCAACGTCAGCGTGGTGGATGCCATGCACACCGCGCACCTGGCTACTGATGAAATGTCGCCTGTTGCCGTCCGCAGCTACTACGTGGATTTCTACCTCACCCAGGCGTTGGAGGGCGGGTTCGCGCAGTACGCCTTCATGTCCGTTGACCGCAGCGAAACGGACACCCTCATCCGGGAGGGCATGGCCGGCATGGGCGCCACAGCGCACCTTGACCTGTTCAACCGCGCAGTGGAAGCCTACGGGGACCTGTCCGAAGAGGATGCGGAGCACTACCTGGACGGACCGCTGGATGACGATGACGAGGTGCCGGCCGGGGTCGTCGCCATGGAAGAGCTCGACGGCGAGTTCGAGGAACTGCTGGAACGGGAGAACATCACGGCCCTGAACGCGGCGTGGCTGCGCGGTCAGGCGGACCTGCTGGTCCTCGACGACGAAGAGGTGGGCCCCTACATCCAGCAGCTCGCCGCCCAGATCCCGGACCTGGCCGAGCGCCAGGCCAGGGCGGCAGAGGAAGCCCTGGAGGACGCCCCCGACTTCGAAATCATCATCCGTGAACTGTGCAGCATCGCCGGCTACGAGCTGGCCAGGATCACCATGGGCGACCCCAACTACGTGCACGACGGCGAAAAGACCCTCGCGTGGTACTTCAGCACCGACCACGGCGACTTCCTCATGGTCGAGGAGGATGACGAAGCCTTCATGATCAACCCCGAAACCCAGGAGATCGTGGCGGCCGTGGAGTTCGAAGAGGCTGACGCCGGGCTGGTCGAAGCGTAGGACAGGCCTGCCTGTCCTGCTTACGGCCGTTGAGCGTCGGGGGCCCGCATCCGCTGTCACGCAGCAGCGAATGCGGGCCCTTCCCGTCAAAAAAACGGCTGACCGGCGCTCCGAAACCGGGCTTCCGGAAAAACTTTCACAGCACCCGTAACCTTTCCGGACCGTCCGGCGATGTAGGAGGTGATGGGCCCGCCCGGCGGGCCCGAACCACAAAGTGTTGTCTACGTTTTGGAGTGTCTTATGTCGTTGTTCACCGTTCTCGCAACCAGCAAAGTCGCCGCCGGAGTCCTGGCAGCAGGCACCCTGGCCGTAGGCGGAACCGGCGCAGCCGCCGCTTCCGGTGTCCTCCCCGCCGAAGCCCAGCAGACCGCGCACGAACTCTTCGGCGCTCCGGCTCCGAAGCTGGCCGCCAACGCCGCTTCCGACGCTCTTGAAGGCACCGCCGGCGCCGCAGCCAACACTGGTGCTGAAGACGTCAAGGCTGCCGCTGATTCCACGGCGAAGGCAACAGCCTCCGCAGACGCAACTGCTTCCGCTGACGCCGACGCCGAGGTCAGCGAGGACAGCGTTGCTGCCAAGGGCTCCGCTTCCGCCGCCGCCAACTCCGCCGTGGACGCCGCAGGTGCCGCAGCAATCGGCCTTTGCACCGCCTTCACCCACGGTGGCCTGAACGCTTCTTCCGAGGGCTTCTCCTCGCTGAAGCTCGCCGCCGACGGCGAAGCCAACATCGAGAGCTACTGCACCGACGTCGCGGCCGACGCCGATGCCGCAGCAAAGGCTGCCGCGTCCGCCAACGGTTCCGCCGCCGTCGACGCCCACCGCCCGGAACTCCCGGCCGTTCCCACCGTGCCGGCTGTTCCTGCTGTTCCCGCCGTCCCCGGCGTTGACGACGCCCCCAAGGTTCCGGCTGTGCCCGCAGTTCCCGCCATTCCGGGCAACAGCGTAGACGTACCTTCCGTTTCCGCCCGCTAGCAGCAGTTGGCTAGGGTGGACTGCGGGAAACGGCCTTTGCCGCCTGCCCCCGCAGTCCACCGCGGCTGGTAAGCCGCAGCCGGGGCAACGCGCCGGCAGCCTGCAGATGGAACCGGGAAGGGCGTGCGCACGCCGTTCCCGGAATGGAGGAGCCGCTGGTGCTGGACACGTTGGCCCACGCAGAAACCGAAGAATTCGAGAACACAGCCGGAGCAGATCCCGCTGTGTTGTTTGCTGCTGCCTACCGGTCCTTCGCCGGCCCGGTCCAGGGTTACCTCACAGCGCGCGGCGTCGATGATCCCGAGGCCGTGACCCAGGACGTCTTCCTGGCCTTCTACCCCAGGATCGAAAGCCTCACGGGCGGCCTGCAGGGCGCCAAATCCTTGATCTTCTCCATCGCTCACGCCCGCATGGTGGACCACTACCGCCGGCTGGAGCGCAGGCCGCTGCTGACGCCCTACGATCCCCACGACGACGCCCGGACATCCCCGTCCGCGGAGGACCACGCGGTGGAACTCACCGGAGGGGCGGCCGCCATGCTCGAAGGGCTGGCCGATGAACACCAGGAAGTCCTGGCCCTCCGCATCGTGGCGGACCTGTCCATCGAACAGGTGGCCGCCATCATGGGCAAGAGCGCCGGAGCCATCAAGCAGCTCCAGCGCAGGGCCCTCCAAAACCTCAAGGCACAGACGCTCAAAAGAAACCAGGCGAATCATGAGTGACACCGCAGGATCCCGCAGTGAAGGATTCGTTGACCAGCTGCTGCTCGAGGCGGACCTGGACGACGACGGCCAGCTCCGCCCCGCCCTTTTGCAGCTCCGCGCCCTGGGCGCCGAAGTTCCCGAGCCCTCGGCCGCCGTCGCAGCGCTGCTCGAGCGTGCCCGCACTGCCGGTTCCAGCGAAACCGCTGCTGAGGCTGCTTCCCCGGCTGAACCCGCCGCGGCGGATTCCCCTGCCGCCGTGGCCGATGCCCCGCATGGCGCCACCGGCTCACCCGGCGACGAGCTTGCCGGGCGGCGCCGGGCGAAGGGCCGGGCTGCCCTCACCGCGCTGACCCTGGGCGTCACCCTGACCGCCGGCGGCGCTGTTGCTGCCGCGTCCGATCAGGGCATCCGCGATTCGTTCACCCACCTCAACCACGCCGTGACCTCCTTCGTCACGGGATCCGGGCCCGCCGGACAACGGCAGGCCCCCGTACCCCCGGCGCATCCGGGGGAACCGGCGGCGCCTGCCCCGGCCACGCCGGTGAGCCCGGCCGCGGTGCCCACGGCACCTGCGCAGGCTGAGGCACGTGCCGGGGCGCCGGCGTCGGACGCTCCCGCTGTTCCGGAAGGCATCCCGTCTCCGGCCGCGACACCGGGCAATCCTGCTGGCGTGCCCGGGCCAGGGTCATTGCCCACGGCCGTCCCCACGGAGGTCACGGACAGGCTGCCCCAGCGGCCGCAGGTGCCACTGCCGGAAGTGCCGCAGCTTCCGCTGCCCACAACACTTCCTGCAGCCCCCCACCACTAGGCGCCTGCAG
The DNA here is from genome assembly GCF_056394175.1 of Pseudarthrobacter sp. 10T415. Classification (NCBI taxonomy): domain Bacteria; kingdom Bacillati; phylum Actinomycetota; class Actinomycetes; order Micrococcales; family Micrococcaceae; genus Pseudarthrobacter; species Pseudarthrobacter sp. 10T415. The sequence continues at coordinate 232,492 of NZ_JBFTHJ010000004.1, forward strand.
CCCGTCTCTGTGCCTGAGGCTGATCAGTCCGCCCCTAATAGGCGGCGCCGCTGGCCGTCTGGATCATGCTGCCGGACGGGTTTGCCAAGTACCAGACGTTGTTGACGCCCTGGCCGAGGACATCGCCTGGCTTGGTGTCCTTGGCGAAGTAGTACAGCGGCATGCCTTCAAGCGTGACCTGTTGCTTGCCGTCCGCCGTGGTGATGGTGCCCAGCTTTCCTGTCACGCCGTCGGCCGACGGTGTGGAGGACGTGGTGGTCAGCGGCGGCCACGCCTTCAGGCAGGCATCAGCACACGCACTGGTACCTGAGTCCTTGGTGTCCTTCGTGAAGAAATAGACGCTCATGCCTTTGGCATCCACAACGATGGTGCCCGCGCTGGAGGACGCCGTTTTGAGGTCGACGGCGGCACTCGAGGTACCGGTGGAGGTGGCGGAAGGCGCCGCGGACGTGGCCGGGGCGCTGGCCGTGCCGGCCGGGGTGGAAGCCGGCGTGGTTCCGCTGCTTCCGCCGCAGGCGGCCAGTGCAGCAGTGAGGGCCAAAATGGCGAAACCTGCACCCAAACGGGATTTCATGGTTGCTCCTTTGCTGGTGTCCGGCGTCGGATCACCGGACGCTAACCGGTATGACGCCTCCGGGTGAAGAATGGTTCAAGGCGGTGGCAAAACAGGGTAGGCCCGTGCGGTTGAACCATTTGCCCGGAAACGGCGTCTGAATGGACAAACAGCGGATGAACGCGGGCAGGAGGATGGGATGCCGCTCGACGAGGATGCGGTGGAGTCCCTCTACCGTGAACACGGCACGGCGCTGCGGCGGTTCGTGCTCAGTGCATCGCGGGACCCGCAGCTGGCCGAGGACGTGGTGCAGGAAACCGTGTTGCGCGTCTGGCAGCAGGCACCTGACATCAACGGCAGCATCCGCAGCTACCTCTACCGGACGGCCAGGAACATCATGATCGACAACTACCGGCGCGCCCAGCGCCGCCCCGCCGAAACGCTGGAGGGCGAGCCAACCCGCCAGGCCGGGGTTATGGAGCGCGTGGACGGCCTGCTGAACCGGGTGCTGATCGAGGAGGCCCTCCTGCGCCTCAGCAAGGAACACCGGGACGTCCTGGTGGCGCTGCACTACCGCCGCTTCACGGTCAACGAGGCCGCCGCCCAGCTCAATATCCCCAGCGGCACCGTGAAGTCCCGCGCCTACTACGCCGTGCGGGCCCTGCGGACTATCCTCGACGAGATGGGGGTGGAACCATGACCTCGGACCCCCACCACCTGCTGGGTGCCTACCTGTTGGGCGGGCTCGACGCCGGAGACACGGCAGTGTTCGAATCGCACCTGGCGCAGTGCCGCGAATGCCGGGACGAACTGGCCGGGTTGGAGACACTCCCCGCGCTGCTCGACGCCCTTCCCGTGCCGGACGCCCTGGCCCTCACGTCGGTTCCCGGCGCCACGGAATCCGGTGTCGCGGAGCCCGGTGCCAGTGAGCCTAGTTTCAAGGAGCCCGGTGTCATGGAGCCAGTGCCTGCGGCCGGGCTGGCGGACGCCTTGCCGGCAGCCTTTCCCCGCCCGGCCGCGGACCAGGTTCCCGCTTCGCAGCCGCTGCTGCACGAACTTGCGCGCCGTCGCCGGACATTGCGACGGCGGTGGGTAGCGCTCGCCGGCGCGGCCGCCGCTGCCTGCCTTGCGGTTGGCCTCGCCGTGGGACCGCTGCTGGTGCGGGCGCCGCAGCCTGATGCCACCTACTCGGTGCAGTCCGGTGGAGGGCTGCAGTTCCGCATCGACCTGGCCCGGAAGACCTGGGGAACCGAACTGGCGGTGAACGGCAGCAGCCTGCCGTCCGACGGGACGCTCTCGCTGTGGGTCAGGGACCGCGACGGCGGCGAGGACCGCGCCTGCGCCTGGACGGCCACGCCCAGCGGCCGGGTCAAGGTCACCGGCGCCACGCCGATCCAGCTGGGCAGGATCTCCAGTGTGGAATTGCGGGACGGGACGCAGCAGGCGGTCGCCGTCATCACCGTTCCCTAGGCGGTCCGGTCGTGGAGTTCCCGGAACTCCGCCTGGAGGCCGGCGTCCTCGCACGCCCGTGCGAACGCCTCGATCCGCTTTTCGATCTCCCGGCCCAGCAGCCAGGTGCCGATCCTTTCCATCAGCGGCCGCAGCAGCGCCGGGCGGCAGGAAAAGGTGTACTTCCACACGGCCCGGGTGCCGCCGTCGTCCGCGGTGAAGCGCCAGCCCCCGCCGAAGTTTTCGAAGAACCAGGGCCCGGCCACCATGGTCATCCCCACGTTGCGGGGCGGCGAATAGGAGACGTATTCGCTGACCATCACCAGGCCAAGGCGGGACCGCGTCCGGGTCCTGACCCCCTTGCCGGCCTGGGCCGCTCCGTCCAGGAAGCCCTGCGCGGAGATGAACGGGTCCCATTTCAAGCGGAAGGAACCCGTGGTCTGGGAGAAAGCGAAGGCCGTCTCTGGATCGGTGCGGATATGGCGTTCAGCGCGTACCTGGGGCATGGTCCAACCCTAGCGACACGCGCAGCAACCCCCGGCCGCGCCGGCCCGGATCTTCGAGGCGGCCATGCCCGGCCACCTCAAGTACGTCCTGCCGGACTACTTGATCATCCGGGCGATCTTGGCCCGCACGATCATGTACACGCCGTAGCAAATCAGCCCTGCCCCCACCGCAGCCAGGAGGTAGACCCCCAGGGGCTGGTCCCGCAGGCCGCGCAGGCCGCCGTCCAGGCCTGTGGATTGTTCAGGATGGGATTGCCACGCGGCAATGGCGATCAGCAGCCCGGTCAGCAACAGCACCGTTCCCTTGGCCACGTAGCCTGCCACGCCCAGCACCGTGACGGCGGTCCTGGCGGTGGGATTGCTGGGCAGTACCAGGTGCTTTTCGAACGATTTCCGCAGCCCGCGGATGGCGTACACGACGCCGGTGACGGCGATGGCGGTCCCCAGCAGTACCAGCAGGGCGACGCCGCCCGGGGCCTTCATCAGCGAGAAAGTCAGGTCGCTGGCGGCTTTTCGGTTGTCGCCATCGGAACCGGTGCCCATGGCAAAGGACATCAGCGTCAGGGCCATGCCGGCGAACACCACGGCCTGCGCTGCGGCCTTGGCCTTGTTGGCGGCCTTCTGCTTGGTGGGAAGGTGGGTGTAGTCGAAGATCGCATCGCTGGCCTGCCAGATGGCCAGGGCAGCGCAGGCGGCGAAACTGGCCCACAGCAGGAACGGTCCGGCCGGCTGGGTGGCCAGCTCGGCCACGGCACCGCTGAAGTCCGCGCTGCCGGTTCCGCCGGTGGCCAGGCGGATGGCAATGGCACCCACCAGGAGGTGCAGTATGCCGCTGGCCGCGAATCCCGCCCTGGCCAGCACTTCCAGTGCCCGTGAGTTGGTGACGGTTTCAGCGGCATCGGCGGCCTGCTTGAGTTCTCTTTTGATGGCAGTTCCTTTTGTGCATGCGCCGGGCGGCGGCGCTGTGGTTCACCGGTAGGCGTGCCCCACATAAGGTAATCGTGCCACGGGTCCGGGTGATGGGGAGGGATCCCCATCGCCCCGGTCCGGCGGTTGTGCAACCATAAGCTTCAGCGATTCACACTCACCGCGAACCACCCGGGGGAACACCATGACTTTTTACGGCGCTGACGTCAGCCAGCTGCGGGCGCTGGCCAAGGCAGTGGACCAGGCCGCCTCCCTGCTGAGCAGCCGCGCAGGTTCGCTGCAGGGCCAGATCCAGTCCGCACCGTGGAAAGGGGCCGACGGCGCCCGTTTCCGCCAGGACTGGAGCTCCAGCCACCGGCCCAACCTGGAGAAGGTGGTCTCCAGCCTCCGGGCCAACTCCAAGATCCTGATGAAGCACGCGGACGAGCAGGAGAAATCCTCCAACTCTTCCGGCGGAGGCGGCGGGGGCGGCACCTGGGACAAGATCAAGTCCCTGGCCGGGCAGGCGCGGGACTGGCTGCAGGAGCAGGCAGCGGCCGCAGCGGCAGCGGCCGAGCACCGCAAGGAACTTGAGTCAGGCCTGGACAAGATGCTCAACGCCAGCCCCGAGGAGCAGGCCAAGTGGTGGGCAAGCCTCTCCGAGGCGGACCGGAAGTACCTGATCGAGGGCGAAGGCGAAAACGGCCCCTTCGCCAAAGACCTCATGCGCATGGACGGCGGCATTCCCGAGTCCGCGCAGCAGCTGGCCAAGGAACACCTGCAGGAACTGGCCAAAGCGGACATTCCGGTCTACACGGAGACCGGCAAAGCCTCCATCGAAGCCCGCGTCGCCTGGGTGCACGGCGGTGCCGAAGTGGGCACCGAGGTGGTGGAGAACGCTGACGGTTCCGCCACCATGAAGGTCTACGGAAACATGGGCCTGGGCGTCAACGACACCTCGGGCACGGCCGGCGTCACCCTGAGCGGCGAAGTCTCCCGCGAGTACAAGTTCGGCAGCGTGGAGGAAGCCATGGCTGCGCGGGCCCAGATGTACCGGGACCTGCCGCCGGACAGCATCGGCGACATCAAGGACGTCGCCGGCAACCCGCCCGGCTACGTCCTGGACACCATCAACGATGCCGCCGGGGACAACGGCTCAACCGGCCAGACGGACAAGGCCAAGGGCACGCTGTCCCTCGAGGCAGAGGGCGAGAGCGGGGCAGCCTCCGGTTCAGCCAAGCTGGACCTCTCCTACGAACGGAACCTCACGGACGGCACGGCCACCGCCAGCGGCGAAGTGTCAGCCCAGGGCAAGCTCAACCTGGACGGTCGGACGTTCGAAGCCTCCGGCAAGGGTGGCCTGCAGGTCAACATGGACAAAGGCAATAACATCGATTCCGTGACGGTCTCGATGGAAGGCACCGTGGCGCAGGGCGTTACCGAGGGAACCGACGTGAAGGCGGCCAAGGTGGAATCCTCCGTGTCCGCGGGAACCCAGGGCACCGTGAAGATCAACGTGGACTACACCCCGGAGAACCGGGCAGTGGTGGACAGCTACCTGCGCAACGTCGCCCTGGGCAACGACTACGGTGCAGCGCGTGACGCCGCCAAGCTGTACGAGGCCGGCTCGGCCACCGTCCAGGTCAACAGCGTGGTAACCGCCTCCAACGAGGCCGGCTTCGACGTGAAGCTGGGCGAGGTGGAGGTCAAGACCGAGAGTTCGGCCACCACCAACGTGTCCACGTACTATAAGGTCCCCAACGACACCAAGCTCGAGAGGCTCTGAACCCATGTCAGTGCACATCGAATCCCCGCTGGGGTTTACCGCAGACTTCCCCGAGTACACCCAGGTCCTGGATGATTCCAGCGCCGGTCCCAACACGGAGCAATACGGCCTGCTGGGCGGAGTCCTGGTCACCGTCATCAAGGACGACAACTCGGTGCAGGACGCGCCGCAGGCCACGGGCTGGGCGCACCTGATGGCAGGGTTCTACCTGGAGGAGCGCGGCGGAACACTGCTGGCTGAAGGCGAGCTCGGCCTGCCGGGCAAGTCCGCGTACGCCGTGGTGGCTGGCTACAGCGACGCACAGGGATCACCCAAAGTAGCAGCGACCGTAGGCGTGCTGGAAAACGGCCGGTTCATCGGCGTCGTGGTGATCTGGCCCTACGCCAGCCCCGAAGCGGAGCCGCGCCTGGACCTGCTCAAGGACGTCGTCTCCGCCATCAACGTCAGCTGAATCGTTCGGCCGGCGCGGTTGCAGCGCCCGGCTGTCAGGCCTGGCGCCTGCGGTAGCAAAGATCGAAGATCAGCCGGCCCGCTTCATGGGCTTTCGCCTCGAAGCTGGTCCTGATCCTGCCCTCGAACCGGGGAGCCCAGCCGCCGGTCTCGTCAACGCCCTCGTTGGGACCGGTGTGGCCGGTGCTGACCGGGGCGCGGCCCTCGCGGACGGGGGCGCCGCCCACCACGGATTCGACGCCGGACTGCCACACCTGCGTCAGCGGGCTCTCCGGTCCGCGGCGCTCGCCGGTGTGCAGGTTCTCGAAGTCGGCGGACCCTGCCATCACGTCGCGGACGTGGATGGCGTAGTTGGACCAGTCGGTGGCAATCCGGAACAGTCCGCCGGGCTTCAGCGCACGGGAGGCAAGTCCGGCGAACTCGGGCTGGATGAGCCGGCGCTTGTGGTGCCGTGACTTGTGCCAGGGGTCCGGGAAGAAGACCCAGAGTTCATCGACGGAGCCCTCGGGCAGCATGGTGGCCAGCACCTCGGGGGCGTTGGCCTCCACCACGCGGACGTTGGTGAGGCCCCGGCCGTTGATCTTGATGATGGTGTTGGCCAGGCCGGGCGTGTAGACCTCAACAGCCAGGAAATCCGTGCCCGGGTTCTGTTCGGCGGCGTGGCAGATGGCATCGCCCAGGCCCGAGCCGATTTCCACCACCAGCGGCGCCTTGCGGCCAAACTCCGCCTCGGCGTCGAACGTGTAGTCCGGGTGGACCGACGTATTGGCGACGTGCCGGGGGACGTCCACGGCCCACCGTTCTGCGTGCTCCTCCCAGGCGGTCTGTCGCCGGCCCTGGAGGCGGGTGCCGCGGCGCACGAAGCTGACCGGCCGGCCACCGTAGGTGCCGAAGGACGCCTGCGTTCCGGGCGTCACCGGCCTGGGAACATGCGGCTGCTGGGGGTTTTCGGGGGAATCGCTCATCCCTTCCAGAATACCGGCAGGCAACGCCGGCCGCCCGCCCGGCCTTGCTTGGCCGGCCCCGCCGCCCGCCCGCTCCACCGCCGCAGCCGTCCGCCCGTCCCACCGCTGCAGCCGTCCGCCCGCTGCCCGCCCGCGGTCCGGCCGCAGGCGGACGGATGGACTCGCGAACCCGCACGGACCCTGCGGGATCAGTAGAACAGCATGGGCACATACCTCAGCGAGAGGACCAGGGCAATCACGAAGAGGGCGCCGGACACCCAGAGTGATGCCACCGCCAGCCCCCAACCGCCCGATCGGCCTGTGGACTTCCTGATGACCGATACAGCCAACGGGACGGCCACCAGCCAGCAGGCCAGCGGCAGGCTCAGGAAGACCAGCGGCGCCACCCAGGGCGCATGCGACGGACCTTCATCCGGATAGGTCATCAGCACGGCGATAAACGCCAAGGGGCTGGAAATGTAGAGCGTGGCCGGTGCCACGATGGATAGCACCAGGCTGGCGATGGCCTTCGCGGAAACCCGCTGTCCGGGGACGGGCGGAATGGACTCTTGGAGGGGCTGCGCGCTCATGTTCTCCCTGCTGGGCCGGAGCGGCCGGTAGTTGGGCAGCGGACGGGTAAAGGACTTCGTTTGGCAGTGGTCCGCGTCTCCAAACTAGGAAAGCGCAGGCCGCCCCAAAAGCCACCGGCGCCCGTATGTGGATAACCTCCGGGTGCGGACTGGCAGCGGCAAGTTGCCGGAGCCCCGGCGGGCACCCGCCAGCGCCGGTGCTGCAAGAATGGGCGGGTGACGGAAGCAACGAGTGCTGGGGCAAGGAAGCAGCGGCAACAGGAACCGGATGACCTGAGCCCCAGGATGCGCCCAGGCGGCAGCAGCCTGGTGGATGCCGAGATCGACGAAACGCCCGCCCCCGCACCAACCCGGGTGGGCAGCCGCAGGCAACTGGCCTACCTGGGACTGTGCCTGGTGCTGATCGGGCTGAACCTCCGCACCGTGTTCTCCAGCTTCTCGGCGGTGCTCCCCGAGATCACGGCGCAGGCGTCCCTCCCCGGCTGGGCCGTCGTGGTGCTGACGACGGTACCGGTCACCCTGCTGGGCGTGTTCGCGCCGCTGGCGCCGGTGCTGGCGCGGAGGTTCGGCGCCGAACGCGTGCTGCTCGGTGCCATGGCCGTGCTGACCGCGGGGCTGCTGCTCCGCCCGGCCGACCCTGGACTTCCCGGAGGGCACCTGCCCGGCCTCCTCGCCGGAACTGCGGCGTGCGGTGCGGCCATCGCGCTGTGCAATGTCCTGCTCCCCGGCCTGGTCAAACGCGACTTCCCGCACCGGCTGGGCCTGATGGGCGGGCTGTACACCACGGCTATCTGTGCCTCGGCCGCGCTTGGGGCGGGCTTCACCTACCCGGTCTACTCGGCTGCGGGGGATTGGACCGTGGCGCTGTGGTTCTGGGCGCTGCCGGCCGCCGTCGTGCTTCTCCTGTTCCTTCCTGTGGCCCTGCGCCAGCACCCGGACCGGCACCAGGCCGTCAGGGACGGCGTGAACGTGTGGCGTTCAGCGGTGGCCTGGCAGGTCACCATCTTCATGGTGCTGCAGGCCATGATGTCCTTCAGCGTCTTCGCCTGGCTGGCCCCCATCCTGCGGGAACGCGGCGTGGACGGCGCCACTGCCGGGCTGATCGTCTCGGTGAGCATCGTGCTGCAGATGCTGGGTTCGCTGTTCGCCCCCGCCCTGGCGGCACGGCTCCGGGACCAGCGGGCCATCAATACCGTTGTTGCCCTGATGACCGGAGGCGGCTTCGCGCTGAGCATCTTCGGGCCGCTGGACCTGGTCTGGGTGTGGGCGGGCCTGCTGGGGCTGGGGCAGGGCAGCCTCACCGCGGTGGCCCTCACCATGATCATGCTCCGCACCCGCAACGGGCACACGGCCGCGCACCTGTCCGGCATGATGCAGGGCGTCGGGTACGGCCTGGGCTCCACCGGGACCCTGATGGTGGGGCAGCTGCACCAGGGAACAGGATCGTTTGCCGCCGCCGGCTTCCTGTTCCTCGTGGTGGGGCTGCTCGCCGCAGTCTTTGGCTACCGCGCCGGCCGCAACAGGTACGTGGGGTAGGTGGCAGTGCACGACTCCACCCTCCCCGCAACAGAGCCCACGCCCGGCATCCTGCAGCGGCCCTACCTGTGGGTCACCGTGGGGACCTGCGCGCTGGTCTTCCTTGCTGCCTTCGAATCGCTGGCGGTAACCACCATCATGCCGCTGGTCAGCCGCGAACTGGACGGCGCAAGCCTTTACGCCCTAGCCTTCGCCGGCCCCCTGGCCGCGGGGGTGATCGGCAACGTGGCCGCCGGCAACTGGTCCGACCGCCGCGGCCCCACCGTTCCCCTCTACGCCTCCGTGGCCCTGTTCGTGGTTGGCCTCCTGATCGCGGGCACCGCCGTGTCCATGCCGATGCTGGTAGTCGGCAGGCTGGTCCAGGGCCTCGGCGGCGGCGCCCTGACCGTGGCGCTCTACGTCCTGGTGGCGCGGATTTTTCCGGGCGCGCTCCACCCCAAGATCTTCGCGGCGTTCTCCGCCGCCTGGGTGATCCCGTCACTCGTGGGACCGTTTGCCGCCGGCATCGTGGCGCAGGTCTTCAGCTGGCACTGGGTCTTCCTGGGCGTCGTGGGCCTCGTCATTCCGGCCCTGCTCATGATTGCCCCGGTGCTGAAGGGGATGGACCGGCCGGGAGCGGCGGCACCCGCAACGCCGTGGGCCATCGGCCGGCTGGGCTGGGCGGCGCTCGCCGCCGTCGCGGTCCTGGGGCTGAACCTGTCCGCCGAGGTCCGCATCCAGGGCTTTCCAGCCGCCACTGCGGTCCTGGCCGTCGCCGCCGTCGCGCTTGCCCTCGCCGCCGTCCGGCCACTGGTGCCCCGCGGCACCCTCCTCGCCAAGCGCGGGCTCCCGAGCGTCATCCTGGCCCGCGGACTCGCGTCAGCCTCGTTCTTCGGCGCCGAGGTCTACCTGCCGTACCTGCTGATCGAACAGTATGGCTTCTCGCCCACCTTCGCCGGCCTCACCCTCACCGGCGGCGCGCTGGCCTGGGCGGCGGCCGCCGCCGTGCAGGGCCGGCTGGGTGACCGCCTGTCCCACCCCGGCGCGGTCCGCACCGGGGCGTTCATGGTCCTCGGCGCGGTGATCCTCGCGCTGGCCACCACCGCGCTGCACTGGCCCGCCGCCGTTGCGATCGTGGGCTGGATCTTCGCCGGTGGCGGCATGGGCCTGCTCTATCCGCGGCTCAGCGTGATGACCCTGGCACTGTCCACAAAGGACAACGAAGGCTTCAACTCCTCGGCCATGTCCATCTCCGACTCCCTCGGCGGGGCGCTGGCCCTGGCCACCACGGGCATCGTCTTCACGGCGTTCACGACGACGGCGGCATCCTTCGCCGGCGTCTTCACCTTCGCTGCGCTGGTGGGCGTCGCCGCGGCGGTGGTGGCGCCGCGGGTCACCTCCCGCGCGGGGTGAGCCCTCCGGTCAGGGGAGCCGGGTGGCCCGCAGCACGACGTCCGCGATGGTGGCCTGCTGGCCCTCCGGCCCCGTAACCGGGCGCTCCCGGCTGGTCAGCACTTCCACCTGCCAGCCCGGGCCCTCCAGGGACAGTTCCCGGATTAGGTCCTCACCCTTGTAGAACATGTCCCCGTGGTGGTGCCCGCCGCCCCACGGCGGCAGCCGGTCCGGGTGGTGCCCAACCACCAGGAGCGTCCCGCCGGGTTTCACGGCCGCTGCTGCGGTCCGCAGCGGAAGCCGCCAGTCGAGTTCCTCGGAGTGCAGGAACTGCGAGGTCACCAAGTCGAAGGCGCCCTCAGGCTGCCACTGTTCCAGGTCGGCCTGCTGCCAGGTGATACGGCTGGCCGGCGCACCCTCCGCAGCCTGCACGCTCTCGCGCGCGAACACGGCTTTTTCGTGGGACCGCGCCCGTTCCAGGGCAACCGCTGAGACGTCGACGGCGGTGACCGTCCAGCCGTGATGGGCCAGCCAGATGGCGTCGGCACCTTCGCCGCAGCCCAGTTCCAGCGCGTGTCCCGGTTTCAGGCCCCCGGCTTCACGGACCAGTTGCGGGTTCGGGTCTCCGCTCCAGAGCCGCGTCTTGGTGCGGTAGCGCTCGTCCCAGGCCGCGGCCGGATCGATGGCAGCCCTGGCGCCTTCGGCTCCGTTATGTTCCGCGCTGGTGCCGTCAGCACTGTGGTGGTCCGCACTGGTGCTGTCCGCGTTGGTGCCGTGGCCGCCGATGGAGGCGCCGTCGTCGTGCGTTTCGTGGTGGTGCGCCGCGTGTTCGCTCATGCCTCAACCCTGCCCTGTGGCACCCCGCACGGCAACGGCTGAACTGGCCGCGGAGGCCGCCACTTATACGCCGATGGGGCAGGGATGCTACGATAGTGGAACTTGATGTGCAGTGATGCCCTGGTAACCCTTCATTTAGGGACAGGGCTTTTTTCATGTGAGAGGCACATCCTGCGTCGATGAACGCGTTCCATTTGGTCCCGGCTGGCTGCCCCTTTATGCAGCAGCACGGTTGATCACCTGACTTTTCTTCGGCGAACCCCTGGTCCAACCGGTGCCGGGGGCCGATATCCGCCTGGATACCGCCTGAAAGACCGTATATATACATGACTACTTTCGCTGCCCTTGGAACTCCCAAGGCACTTGCAGACACCCTTACCGCGCAGGGAATTGTTGAGCCGTTCCCCATTCAGGTCAAGACCCTTCCGGACACGCTGTCAGGACGCGACGTCCTGGGCCGCGGCCGGACCGGCTCCGGTAAAACCATCGCTTTCGCTATCCCGCTTGTAGCAAGACTCGCTGAGCGGGAAGCCAAGCACTTCCGCAAGCCCGGCCGCCCCATGGGCCTGGTGCTGGCACCCACGCGTGAACTGGCCACCCAGATCAACGCCACCATCGAGCCGCTGGCCAAGGCCGCCGGCCTGAACACCACCGTGATCTACGGCGGCATCTCCCAGGCCCGCCAAGAGAAGGCGCTGCGCGCCGGCGTCGACATCGTCATCGCCTGCCCCGGCCGCCTGGAGGACCTGATCCGCCAGCGCATCCTCACCCTCGAAGCCGTGGAAATCACCGTCCTCGACGAGGCAGACCACATGGCGGACCTCGGCTTCCTGCCCGTGGTCAAGAAGCTGATGGACATGACCCCCAGCCAGGGCCAGCGCCTGCTCTTCTCCGCCACCCTGGACAACGGCGTGGACAAGATCGTCCAGCGTTACCTGTCCAACCCGCTGACCCACTCCGTGGATGATCCGCAGGCCGCGGTGACCACCATGGAACACCACGTGCTGGTCGTCAACGACCAGACCGTCAAGAAGCAGCTGATCGTGGAGCTCGCCTCCGGCGCCGGCCGCCGCGTCCTCTTCATGCGGACCAAGCACCACGCCCGCAAGCTGGCCAAGACCCTCACCGACGCCGGGATTCCCGCCGTCGACCTGCACGGCAACCTCTCGCAGAACGCCCGTGACCGCAACCTGGCCGAGTTCTCCAACGGTGACGTCCGCGTCCTGGTGGCCACCGACGTCGCCGCCCGCGGTGTGCACGTGGACGACGTCGAACTGGTTATCCACGTGGACCCGCCCACCGAGCACAAGGCGTACCTGCACCGCTCGGGCCGTACCGCCCGCGCCGGTTCCGACGGCACCGTGGTCACGCTGACCCTGCCGGAGCAGCAGTCCGACGTGAAGAAGCTGATGAAGGCCGCCGGTGTTGAGGTCAGCTTCGAGCGCGTCACCGCGAACTCCCCGCTGGTCGCCGACCTGGTGGGCGAAATGGCTGACAAGATCGATCCGCGGACCCGCGCTGCGCTGCTGGCCAAGAAGGCTGCGCAGCAGGGCGGCGGCACCTCCACCGGTGCCAACGCCGAGCGCAAGCGCGCCCGCCGCCAGGCGTCCCCGTCGGCCGGTGGCCGCGGCGGCCGTGGCGGCAGGGGCAAGGTCTCCGCCGAGCCCACCCGTACCGACGTTCCCCGCGCCCAGCGCCGCGCTGCTGCCTTCGAAGGCCGCACCGAGGCCCGCGCCGCGGTCGACGCCGTGCGGGAGCAGAACGAGGACCGCTCCGTGGCGGCAGCAGCTGCCCGGCGCAATGCCCGCGGCCGTGGCACCGCCAGCACCCACCGCAACGACGTCCCCGCAGCAGGCGGCCGTGCAGCTGCCGGCCGCGGTTCGGACGGACGCTCTTCGGAGGGCCGCACCGATTCACGCATTACCCGCAGCGAGGCACCCCGTGGCGGCTCCGGCCGTCCCGCTTCGGGCGGCGGGCAGCGCAGCGGACGTCCGGCTACCGGCCAGCGTGCAGCAGCCGGTGCGTCCGGTGGCCGTGGCCAGCGTTCCGCCGGAGCAGCCAGCGGCGGTTCCAAGGCAGTCTGGTCCTCCAACACCGGCGGCACCTCGGGCGGTTCCTACAGCGCTGGCTCGGGTAACGGTTCCGGCCGTCCGGCACGCAGCGGTCCCCGCCGCGCTTCCGCGCCTGCGTCGAACGAGCGCCGCGGACGCTAATCCCCGCTAGATAGTTCATCGAGTGCTCCGTAACTGTCCTTTTGAAGCTTCATAAGGGCAGTTACGGAGCACTCGTTTTTAAGGGCTACCAGCCGCGGGCGCGCCATTCCTCCTGGTGCGGCCGTTCGGCGCCCAGGGTGGTGGGCTTGCCGTGGCCGGGATGGACGACGGCGGTGTCCGGGTAGGCGTTGAACAGCCGCTCCGAGACGTCGTCCAGGAGTTGGGCGAACCGTTCCGGGTCCTTCTGGGTGTTGCCCACGCCGCCTGGGAACAGGGAGTCGCCGGAGAAGATGTGCGCCGGCCCTTCAGGGTCCTCGTACACAAACGCGATTGAGCCCGGTGTGTGGCCGCGCAGGTGCACCGCCGTCACGTTGAAGCCGTCGAAGGTGCCCACGTCGCCGTGGCTGAGCCGGACGTCCACCGGAACGGGCAGCGCCTCGGCGTCGTCCGTTCCCGCGGCGGTGCGTACCCCGGTAGCCTCCACGAGTTCCTTCAGCGCCCGTACGTGGTCCCAGTGCTGGTGCGTGGTGGCGATGAGGGCCAAGTGCGGCTCGGCCTTGGTGTCCGCGGCGCCGTCCGCGATGAGCTGCCGGATGGCCGGGAGGTCGTCGGCGGCGTCAATCAACAGTTGGGCGCCGCTCTCCTTCGCCGTCAGCAGGTACACGTTGTTGTCCATCTCGCTGACGGAGATACTGCGGATGGTCAGTGCCGGCAGGTCGTACAGAAGTGAGTCCATAGGCTTCAGTCTAGGGACGCCGGGCGCCCGGGCTCCGGAACCCGGGCCGCCATACCGGCGCTACAGGCCCAGCGGCAGGGTTTCCGAGTAGACCTGCTTGGACGGGGGTGCTGCCAGGATCTCGCCCAGGGTGCTCTTGCCCTCCGGAGTGGTGCGCCAGGCCGCGTAGTCGTCATGGTCCTGCGTTGTGGCCCAGGTTTCCACCACCAGGATGTGGCAGGGATCGGCGTCGTCCACCAGCGCCTCGATGCCCTGGTTGCCGGGCCAGGCGCGGGTGGCGGCGAGGGTTTCGGCCAGATACTTCGCGGCCTCATCCCGGCGTGCAGGATCGATCCGAACCTCAAAATGGACAATGGCGGGCATGGTGCTCCTTGGCTTGTGGGAGTAGGGCCGGTCCAGCCAACCCTACTGCTGCAACCAGCACCGGGACTGCTTTCTTCCCCTGCAAACCCGGGCGCATCCGCGCGATTTAGGCCGTTGGCCGCATCACGGGCCGCCGTGACCGGATTCATAAAAGTCTGCCCTTCCGTGGACCGGTTGATAGCGTCGAAAGCCAAGCCAGACTCAATACGACGCCCGGCCTGATCTTCATTCGGTGTGCCCTGAGCGGCACCGTACGCCCGGCGTCTGGACCGCAGCCTCAAAACTGGAACGGGATCTGATGAGCCAGAATGCAGTACCGCCCGTGGACACCACGGGTCCTGAGAAAGAAGAACTAAAGCCACCCGCGAACGGCGGAGACACCAACAACAGCGCCGGCCCGGCGGCCAAAACCCGGGTCAACAAGACAGTCTTCCTGGGCTCCGCCACCGGTGTGGTGGCGATTGCCCTGTGGGCCATCCTGGCCAAGGACAACGCGGAGGCGGTCATCGGGGCCATGGTGGGCTGGGTGTCCACCAACATGGGCTGGTACTACTTCATGATCGTCACCGCCGTGGTCATCTTCGTCCTGGTGGCCGCCCTGTCACGGGTGGGAAAGACGAAGCTCGGGCCGGACCACTCCAAACCACAGTTCGGCATGTTCACCTGGGCGGCCATGCTGTTTGCCGCCGGCATCGGCATCGACCTGATGTTTTTCTCCGTCTCCGAACCGGTCAGCCAGTACCTGGCCCCGCCGCAGGGCGAGGGCGGAACCCCGGAGGCCGCCCGCCAGGCCCTGGTATGGACGCTGTTCCACTACGGCATCACGGGCTGGGCGCTGTACGCCCTCATGGGGCTCGCGCTGGGCTACTTCTCCTACCGGCACAACCTGCCGCTGAGCATCCGCTCCGCCCTTTACCCCATCTTCGGCAAGAAGATCGAAGGGCCGGTGGGGCACGCGGTGGACATCGCGGCCCTCCTTGGCACCATCTTCGGGATCGCCACGTCACTGGGCATCGGCGTCGTCCAGCTCAACTACGGGCTGAACTTCATGTTCGGCATTCCCGAGAACCTGGCCGTACAGATCGGCCTGATCGTCCTGTCCGTGGTGATGGCCACCGTGTCAGTGGTTTCCGGCGTCGAGAAGGGAATCCGGCGGCTCTCCGAACTCAACGTGATCCTGGCCGTCGCCCTGATGCTCTTCGTCCTGGTCACCGGCAAGACCAGCTTCCTGCTGGATGGGATCGCCCAGAACATCGGCGACGTCATGAGCCGGTTCCCGGCCATGACCCTGGACACCTTCGCCTATGACCGGCCCACGGACTGGATGAACGCCTGGACTCTGTTCTTCTGGGCCTGGTGGATCGCCTGGGCCCCGTTCGTCGGGCTGTTCCTGGCCCGCATTTCCCGTGGCCGCACCATCCGCCAGTTCGTCCTGGGCACCATGACCGTTCCCTTCATCTTCATCGTGCTGTGGATCTCCATCTTCGGAAACTCCAGCCTTGACCTGATCATGAACGGCAACGCGGCGTTCGGCGAGGCGGCCATGAGCCACCCGGAACGCGGCTTCTACAGCCTGCTGGAACAGTACCCCGCCGTACCCGTCACCGCCGCCGTGGCCACGTTCACCGGGTTGCTCTTCTACGTGACCTCGGCCGATTCCGGCGCCCTGGTGATGTCCAACTTCACCTCGCACCTCAAGGACGCCGATTCCGACGGCCCCGAGTGGATGCGCGTCTTCTGGGCAGTAGCCACCGGCCTGCTGACCCTGGCCATGCTGACGGTAGGTGGCGTTCCCACGCTGCAGAACGCCACTATCATCATGGGCCTGCCGCTCTCACTGCTGCTGGTGCTGATCATGCTGGGGCTCTACAAGGCACTGCGGGTGGAGAACTCACTCAACGACAGCTACCGCGCCAGCCTGCCCGGCATCATCACGGGCAGGTCCCTGGACCAGCGCGGCGGACGGACCTGGCGGCAGCGGCTCACCCGCGCCATGAGCTACCCGGGCCGCAAACAGACAACCCGGTTTGCCGAAACCGTGGCACTTCCGGCGCTGAAGGACGTCGAGGCGGAGCTCAAATCCCAGGGCGCCGAGACGTCGCTGACGGTAGCCACGGTGGAGCCCTGCGGCATCCAGAGCATCGACCTGCAGCTGGCCATGGGGGAGGAGCGGGCGTTCAAGTACCAGATCTACCCGGTCCAGTACGAGACGCCCAGCTACGCCACCCGCCGCGCCGATCCGGAGGACCGCTACTACCGGATGGAAGTGTTCTCGCAGGAAGGCAGCCACGGCTACGACCTCATGGGATACACCCGGGAACAGGTCATCACCGATGTCCTGGACCACTACGAGCAGCACCTTGAATTCCTGCACCTGAACCGTGCAGCGCCCGGAAACACCGTCCTGGTCGAGGACCAGGTGGCTAAAGACAATTGGGAATCCGATTTCGACATGCAGGAGGAAACGAAATGAGCGCCTCAACGCTATTCATCGGCGGCACTTGGACCGGAGCGTCCGACGGCGGCACGCGGGACATTCACTGCCCGGCGGACGGCGAATTGGTTGGCACAGTCGCCGAGGGGACGGCTGACGACGCCGGCCGCGCGGTGCTGGCTGCACGTGCTGCCTTCAACGCCGGCGAATGGTCCGGGAAGTCTCCGCTGGAGCGCGGCTCGTTCCTGCTCAAGGTGGCCGACCGGCTGCGCGACCGCAAGAATGACTTTGCCCGCGCCGAAACGCTGGACACGGGCAAGCGCCTGGTGGAAAGCGAGATCGACATTGACGACATCGCCAACTGCTTCGAATACTTCGGCAAGCTGGCCGGGCAGGAATCCGGCCGCCTGGTGGATGCCGGCAGCCCCATGGTGGTCAGCCGCATCGAGTACGAGCCCGTGGGTGTCTGCTCCCTGATCGCGCCGTGGAACTACCCGCTGCTGCAGGCGGCCTGGAAGATCGCCCCGGCGCTGGCGGCCGGCTGCAGCTTCGTCCTCAAACCCAGCGAACTGACTCCGCACACGTCCATCCTGATGATGGACGTCCTCCAGGAGCTGGGACTGCCCGACGGTGTCGCGAACCTGGTCCTGGGCGACGGCAAGACCGTGGGCTCCGTCCTGTCCAGCCACCCCGACGTGGACCTGGTCTCTTTCACCGGCGGCCTGGAGACCGGCAAGGTGATTGCTGCTTCGGCGGCCGCCTCGGTCAAGAAGGTTGCCTTGGAACTGGGCGGCAAGAACCCCAACGTCGTCTTCGCCGACGCTGATTTCGACGCCGCCCTGGACAACGCCCTCAACGCGGCGTTCGTCCACTCCGGCCAGGTCTGCTCCGCAGGTGCCCGCCTGATCGTGGAGGAATCCATTGCGGAGAAGTTCGTCGATGAGCTGGTGCGCCGTGCAGGCCAGATCCGGCTGGGCGGCCCGTTCGACCCCGACGCCGAGACCGGCCCGCTGATTTCCGCAGCCCACCGCGACAAGGTCACCGCCTACGTGGACAAGGGCGTTGCTGAGGGTGCCCGCCTGCGCTGCGGCGGCTCCTGGGGAACCGGGGACCTGGAAAAGGGCTTCTACTACCTGCCCACCGTCCTGGACCAGGTCACCAGCGGAATGTCGGTCCTGGTGGACGAGGCGTTCGGGCCCGTGGTGACGGTGGAAACCTTCACCAGCGAGGCCGAGGCCGTGAAGCTCGGCAACGACACCCACTACGGCCTGGCCGGGGCTGTCTGGTCACAGGACGCCGGCAAATCCCAGCGGGTGGCCCGTGCCCTCCGCCACGGCACCATCTGGATCAACGATTTCCACCCCTACCTGCCACAGGCGGAATGGGGCGGCTTCGGGCAGTCCGGCGTCGGCCGTGAACTGGGCCCCACCGGCCTGGCCGAGTACCAGGAAGCCAAGCACGTCTACCAGAACATCGATCCGCAGGTCACCGGCTGGTTCGCGGACCACTCCGCCGCACCTGCAGGGAGGAACTGATAATGAGCGCAGCAGCAAAGACGGACTTCGACTACATCGTGATCGGCGGCGGCTCGGCGGGCGCTGCAGTGGCTTCCCGCCTCAGCGAAGACCCATCGCTGGAAGTTGCCCTGGTGGAAGCCGGTCCGGACGACCGGGACCTCCCCGAGATCCTGCAACTGGACCGCTGGATGGAACTGCTGGAATCCGGCTACGACTGGGACTACCCCATCGAAGAGCAGGAAAACGGCAACTCCTTCATGCGCCACGCCCGGGCCAAGGTGATGGGCGGCTGCTCCAGCCACAACTCCTGCATCGCCTTCTGGGCGCCGCGCGAGGACATTGACGAGTGGGAGCAGAAGTTCGGCGCCACCGGCTGGACCTCGGACCTGGCTTACCGGCTGTACAAGCAGCTGGAAACCAATGAGGACGCCGGCCCGGACGCACCGCACCACGGCGACTCCGGACCGGTGCACCTGATGAACGTCCCGGCGTCGGACCCCACGGGCCGGGCCATGCTGGAAGCCTGCGAACAGGCAGGAATCCCCAAGGCGCACTTCAACACCGGCGACACGGTGATCAACGGTGCCGGCTTCTTCCAGATCAACCGCCGCGCCGACGGCACCCGGTCCTCCAGCTCGGTGTCCTACATCCACCCCATCATGGACCGGAAGAACTTCACCCTCCTGACCGGCCTGCGCGCCAAGGAGCTCACGTTCGACGACGCCAACCGCTGCACCGGCGTGGCCGTGGTGGACAACGCCTTCGCCAAGACCCACCAGCTCACCGCCCGGGCCGAGGTAGTGGTGTCCACCGGTGCCATCGATTCGCCCAAACTGCTGATGCTCTCCGGCATCGGCCCGGCGGCCCAGCTGGAGGAGTTCGGCATCCCCGTCCGGGTGGACTCACCCGGCGTGGGCGAGCACCTGCAGGACCACCCTGAGGGCGTCATCCAGTGGGAAGCGAAGCAGCCCATGACCCAGACGTCCACCCAGTGGTGGGAAGCCGGCATCTTCACCACCACCGAGGACGGCCTGGACCGCCCGGACCTGATGTTCCACTACGGGTCCGTACCGTTCGACATGCACACCCTGCGCCAGGGCTTCCCCACCACGGAGAACGGCTTCTGCCTCACGCCCAACGTCACGCACGCCCGCAGCCGCGGGACCGTGAAGCTGCGCAGCAAGGACTTCCGGGACAAGCCCAAGGTGGATCCGCGCTACTTCACCGATCCCGAGGGCCATGACATGCGCGTGATGGTGGCCGGCATCCGGAAAGCCCGTGAGATCGCGGCCCAGCCTGCGCTTTCCGAGTGGGTGGGAACCGAGCTGTACCCGGGTTCCGGCATCCAGAGCGATGAAGAGATCACCGAGTACATCCGTAAGACCCACAACACCGTCTACCACCCCGCGGGCACGGTCCGGATGGGGGCAACCGGGGACCGGATGTCGCCCCTGGATCCCGAACTCCGGGTCAAGGGCGTCACCGGCCTGCGGGTGGCCGACGCGTCAGTCATGCCGGAGCTGACCACCGTGAACCCGAACATCACCACCATGATGATCGGCGAACGGTGTGCCGAGCTGGTCCGGGCCGCCCGCACAGCCTGATCTGCCGCTGAAATTCCCCACCTTCGCCGTGAGGATGGAATGGACGACGGCGTGTCCCCGGGACACGCCGTCGTCCCGCCTCAAAGATGGGGAACCCCAGCGGTGCTGCCGTCAGTCTGTCCGATGTGGAAAAAGGGGATGGTCAGAGCCAGGGAATGATGCGGTCGGCAGCGTGGCGGGTGGACCTGATCAGGACCGCGTTGGCCTCGTCCGGCCCGTTGGCCCACGCCTCCGCGGCGTCCGGCGCCATCCCGAATGAGGCGTGCCGGGCCACCAGCCGGCTGATCCGCAGCCCGTGGGGTGTCTCCAGGAACCACACCTCGTCCAGCTGCGCCCGGATCTCTTTCCACGGCTCCTGGTCGGCCAGCAGGTAGTTGCCCTCGGTGATGACCAGCGGAACGTCGGCCGGCACCGCGATCGACGCCGCCACAGGCTCGTCCAGGGTGCGCCGGAATTCCGGCGCGTAAACGACCGCCTCGTCCCGTGCCGCCAGGCGCCGGAGCAGCGACAGGTATCCGCCGGCGTCGAACGTGTCCATGGCGCCCTTGCGCTCCCGCAGCGGGGTTCCGTCGATGATGGCGTTCCCCAGGTGGAAGCCGTCCATGGGCACCACCACCGCCGTTCCGGGGCCGAACTGTTGCTGGAGCCAGGCGGCCAAGGTGGATTTTCCGGAGCCGGGCGCCCCGGCGATGCCCAGGATGGTTCGCGTTCCCGGGGCTATCCGGCGCCGGAGCGCGTCCACGGCCTGGGCGATCTCGGGGGAGTCCATGGCAAAAGCCTAAAGGCCAGGGCCGCGCCGCTGAACCTCCCCACCTTTGCGGCCACCAGGACGGCGGACGACGGCGAGCCGCCGGGACACGCCGTCGTCCCGCCTCAAAGGTGGGGAAAGTCAGCTTGCGGGAGCCGGCTGCTTCTTCTCGGTGGGGAGTGCCTTGAGCCCGGCGGCGCACCCTACGATTCCGGCAATGAACAGCAGCTTCAGCACGCTGAAGGGTTCCACTCCGGTGGCCATTGCCCAGCCAACTGTGAGGGCGGCGCCGATCCCCACCCAGATGGCGTACGCGGTGCCCAGCGGGATGGACCGGATCGCCATCCCCAGGCCCAGCATGCTGAGCGTGGCGGTGATCAGGAAGACAACCGTGGGCAGCGGTTTGCTGAAGCCGTCGGACAGGCCCAGCGCGGTGGCCCAGACCGCTTCGAGGACGGCTGATGCCAGGAGCACCAGCCACGGAGCTGAACGCTTCAACATCACGCCACCACCTTCAGGCCCACCACGCACGCGGCGATGCCGGTCAGCAGGAGCAGGCGCGCCGCCGTCGGGCGTTCAACCTTGCTGGCCATCGCGTAGGCGGACGTCAGGACCACGCCGACGCCCACCCACACCGCATAAGCCGTGCCGGTGGGGATGGTTTGCATGGCAAGGGCCAGGCCGCCGGTGCTGGCGGCGACGGAGACCAGGAAGAGGATGGAGGGGGCAATGCGGCGTTTGCCGGTTGCCTGCGCTGCGCGGTGCAGGGCGGCGGCCCAGACTGCTTCGAGCGCCCCGGAGAGAACCAGGATTAACCACGACATGACAGATCCTTTGGCCAGTCTTGTCGCGTGCCGGGTACTGAACCGTCGTCCGGAGGCTCGGGTGCGGAGCCTTGGTTTACAACATAGCAACGCCCGACGCCGGGTGGCCACCGTTGGTGCCCAAGCTCACCACGGGTGCCTGCTACCCAGTTGGCCGGGGGTTAGAGCGCGCCGCCTGCCGCTAACGGTGCGTTGGCGTCGCGGCCGCCGTCGCCGACGGTTTCCCGGGCGATGAAGTTTTCGATGTCGAAGAGGTTGTCCGCGCGTTCGGCGATGTTCAGCAGGGTGGTCATGGACGCCACCTCCTCCACCTGTTCCTTGAGGAACCAGAGCATGAACTGCTCACCCAGGGCGTCATTTTCGGTGCGGGCAGCACGGAACAGGTCCTCGATGTTCCTGGTGACTTCCTTTTCCTGCTGCAGCGCAAGGGCCAGCGGTTCAGTGACCTTGGCGAAGTCGGTCCGGACGGCCGGAACGCCCGGGATGTTAAAGGGGATGTCCCGGTCCAGCATGTACTGGACCATCATCATGGCGTGGTTCCGCTCCTCCACGGACTGGCGGTAGAAGTAGCGGGCCAACTGGGGCAGATCCTCGTTGGCGAACCACGTGGCAACGGCGATGTACTGCTGGGACGCCGTGAATTCGTTGCCGATCTGGGTGGACAGGAGCGCGTTGAACGTTGTTGTGGTCATAGTGCCGAGTGTAGGGACGGACCGGAGCCCCCACCAGAGGGGGAAATATCGGGCCCCGCAAGGTTTGTCCCTGTCCCTTGCTGGGGCCGGTTCGCGGGCGGTTCAGTCCGCTGCAGGATCGATGGACACCACGGCTAGGAACCCGCGGCCGGTGACCTCCGGAGTGGCGTCATCGGATCCCACCACCGCGTCGTAGCACCCCAGGTCAGCGGAGCCGCCGGCTCCGTCACCCACCGCGGCCTGTCCTTGGAGCAGCACGGCGACCTGTCCCGCAAACACCGGATGGGCGCGCTTCTTCGAAATTTCGATGACGGATGCGTAGCCCTTGAAAGTGTCGGACCTGGTGATCACGTTCAGATTCCGGATGTCTCCGGTGGGCAGCGCGGCGGTGGTGGGAGCACCGCCGTCGAACCGGAAGGGCCGGTACTTTTCCACGGGACGTTCGGAGCCGTCCACGCTGAGCAGCAGGAGTTCACCCTCCACCACGGTCAGCACGCGCTCACAGCCCGGGAATGCCGAGAAATCACCGGCTTTGGTGACATCGGCAAGGCTGATCCGCCAGCCCCACCCGTCCGCCTGGGCTGCCGGGCCACTGAGGATTTCCCGCGTGGCGCCGCCGCCGTTGCGCCAGGGTTGGGCCTTGAGTTCTGCGAAGCGGATGATCTGCATCTGCCCAGCCTAGTTCGCGGCCGGTGTTGACCGGTCCCGCCGCCTGGCCAGTGTGCGTTTTGGTTACGTGGGCACGCATCGCAGGTTGGACCCGTCCCTGCTACTCTCCTGCGGGGGGTCAACACGAAAACAGCCTGAAGGAGCCCGGGAATGTTCGTCAAAGTGTGTGGTCTCAGCACGTCTGAATCCATCCGGGAAGCGGTGGATGCCGGGGCGGATGCGGTGGGATTCGTCCTGACCGCCAGCCCGCGGGTGGTCTCGCCGGGCCAGGTTGCCACCTTGCTGGCGGACGTGCCGGCTAACGTTTCCCCCATTGCTGTTTTCCGCCACGAGCCCGTGGCCGATGCCATTGCCATTGCCCGCGCTGCGGGACTGCAGTGGATCCAGCTGCACGGCGAGCGCACCCGCGCGGATGTTGCCACAGTGCACGACGCCGGCATGAAGCTGGTCAGGGCCGTCACCGTTGGTGCCGGGCCGGATGAGTTGGAGGACTGGGGCGAAGACCTCCTCCTGATCGATGCCGCCGTGCCCGGCTCGGGTGAGAGCTGGGACTACGCGTCGATGGCGGACCTCCCCGTCCTTCAGGGCCGCCAGTGGTTGCTCGCTGGCGGGCTGGACGCAGCCAACGTCAGTGACGCCTCCGCGGCAGCCCACGCCTGGGGCGTTGATGTGTCCTCCGGTGTGGAGGCATCCCGCGGCGTCAAGGACCTGGCAAAGATCCGTGCCTTCGTGGGTGCCGCGAAGGCCGGCGCGAAGGTCTAGGGCTGCCCGGAACCCTGTTGCCGGCGCTGTCAGCCGGGCCATTTCAGGGTCCGCTCAGGGGGATCCCCCACGTTCCGGTCCGCAGACGCGGTGGACAATGGATGCATGAAGACACTGCTCAACATCATCTGGCTGGTATTCGGCGGCTTCTGGCTGGCCCTGGGCTACTTCGCGGCCGGGGTCATCTGCTGCCTGCTGATCGTGACCATTCCGTGGGGCATCGCCTCGTTCCGGATCGCGTCCTACACACTGTGGCCGTTTGGGCGCATGGTGGTGGACAAGCCCGGCGGCAGCGGTGTCTTCTCGCTGCTGGGCAACGTCATCTGGCTGCTGGTGGCCGGCATCTGGATTGCCGTGGGACATGTGGTCACCGCCTTCGCCATGGCCATCACCATCATCGGCATCCCGCTGGCCATCGCCAACCTGAAGCTCATCCCGGTATCGCTGATGCCGCTGGGCAAGCAGATCGTGCCCACCAGCACCCCGTTCGTGAGCACCTACCGCTAGTCCCGGCTGTGGGTCGTTAGGCATGGCCCGGCGACCACCAATAAGTCACCTGCGCCGGAAGACCCCGTCCGCCAAGATGGCCACGGCGTCGCTGTCGTCCAGTTCCGCGGCGATGTCCACGTCCGCGGCGTAGCCGGCGCCGGCCAGTTCGCGGCCGCTGGCACACCCGTGCAGCATCTCCCGCAACCGCGGTTCGGCCGCCTCGTAGACCGCCATCGCCGCCACTGATTCGGGCGAGTAGCCGTGCCGGCCGTCCCTGCCTTCATCCGCGTCGTAGCCGCCCCTGCCCGAGGCCGCCAGGCCTGCAATGAAGGCGCCGGCACCGATCTGGTCCTCAACGGCGGGGCGGAGGGTTCCGTCGTGCCAGCGCTCGCCGGCGGCGATCACGGCGATCACGGCGTCCTCCGGCACGTTCGCAGCCACCCAGTCGGCCGTTGCCGCCGCGTTGCGGAGGGACACCGCGGCCACCAGCGGAACGTGGCCGGCCAGTTCATGGCAGAGCGCTGAGCCGTTGGGGGAGGGGAGCACCACCCGGTCCAGGGAGTCCGCGGCACGGAGGCTCGCGGGGGACAGGCTCAGCCCGCCGCCGTCGCGCGGTCCGGCAAGCTGTGCCCCGTGGTGGGCGGCGAAGTCCTCGGCGCTGGTGTCCCTCCACGCGTAGGGGAGCACCTCCGCGCCGCGGTCCAGCGCCACGCTCACACAGGTGGTGAAGGACAGGACGTCCACCACCACGGCAAGGTCGGCGCCGGACGTGATGGCGGCTGCGTCGGGTCCCCACTCGAAGCGGACCGTGTAGGGAAGCTGCCAGTG
Source organism: Pseudarthrobacter sp. 10T415 (assembly GCF_056394175.1). Lineage (NCBI taxonomy): Bacteria > Bacillati > Actinomycetota > Actinomycetes > Micrococcales > Micrococcaceae > Pseudarthrobacter > Pseudarthrobacter sp. 10T415. The sequence continues at coordinate 257,299 of NZ_JBFTHJ010000004.1, forward strand.
CGCGGCATTCGCCGTCCTGGTGTGCCGCGGGTTCGAGCCGGGTGCGTTCATGCCAGTTCGCCCTTCAGGTTGCGGTGCGCGGAGTCCTCCCACAGCGCCTTTGCGCGGGGGCTGCGGAACAGCGGGTCCAGTTCGAGCAGATGGCGTACGACGGCGGCACGGCCGGCGGCGAAGTCGGCGTCGCCAATGTGCGCATAATCTTGGCGCACGGCAGCCACGTAGCGCGCGTACTGGTCCGGTTCCCCGCCGAGGACGGAAAGGTCCGCGTCGCAGAGCAGGGCGCCGCCGTCGTCCCCCGGTTCTGGCCGGTGGTCAGAGGTCAGGCGCACCAGTCGGGCAACCTCGTCCACGTCAGCTTCGGGGAGCCCGGCTTCCGCCAGCCGGTCCTCGGCCAGGCGGGCCGATTCCTCCTCGTCCTGTTCGGCGATTCCGCGATAGACGGCGTCATGGAACCAGGCGGCAAGCAGCACCGTGCGTGGAGGCTCGGCGGGCTCCGTAAGCAGGTCCAGCGCCTCGAGGACCGAGAGCAGGTGGGTGCAGCCGTGATAGTGCCGGTGCGGTTCGCTCCAGCGGTCCAGCAGGTCCAGGAACAGGGCGTCATAGCCGTCCATGATGGTGTTCCACCGGTTCAGCAGCGGCACCTTGAGGGATTTGTTCCGCTGCCGCGCCGGGATCCGCAGGCCGCTGGCGATCAGCTTCCGCACCAAGACGCGGGCCTCAACGGGCACGGCGCCGGCAGCCACCAGGTCATCAAAGCGGCGCTCCGGCACATCGTAATGGTCGCCGTCGAACGCCCGCTCCGGGATGCCCGCTGCGCCGGCGAAGGCATGCAGCTCATCCAGCGACGTGTCTGACACCAGGTGCGAGAAGTGTGTTCCGTGGGCAGGCCACAATGGCGGGTCCAGGTAAATGGCCATGCAGGAAGTGTAGTGCCGCGGCCCCGCCGCCGCCCGGCAGCGCGACACCCGCCGGAAACAACGCTGCACTCACAATCCGATCTGCGGAATGAATCGGTGATTTTGTCCGCAAATACGAACTACGATGGGCGCATGAATCTCATTCGCGTTTCGGAGGCCGCACGCTTCCTCGGTGTCAGTGACGATACCGTGCGCCGCTGGACGGACAACGGTTCCCTCACAGCCCTCAGGGACGAGTCCGGCCGGCTGGCCGTGGACGGGCTGGAGCTCGCCCGGCACGCCCAGAAACTCGCCCAGCTTCCCGACGACCCGCACCGGACCGGAAGTTCGGCGCGCAACAGGTTCGTGGGGTTGGTGACCGGCATTACGGCAGACAAAGTCATGGCGCAGGTGGAACTCCAGTGCGGGCCCTTCCGGGTGGTGTCCCTGATGAGCAGCGAAGCCGTCCGGGACCTGGGGCTTGAGTTGGGTTCGGTGGCCACGGCCGTGGTCAAGGCCACCACCGTCATCATCGAAACCCCGCAGGGGAAGGGAACGGTATGAAACGAAGCATTACGGCGACGGTCGCGGCGCTGGCGCTGGCGGCCGGACTGGCCGGATGCGCGGGCAGCAGCGCACCGGCGGGCGGCGCAGGCACCTCATCTGACGCTGCCGCCACAACCCTGACCGTCTTCGCCGCTGCGTCACTCAAGTCCAGCTTCACCGAGTTGGCAGACACGTTCGAGGCGCAGCATCCCGGCACCCGCGTCAGCCTGAGCTTCGCCGGTTCCTCGGACCTCGCCACCCAGATCAACCAGGGCGCCCCCGCGGACGTTTTTGCCTCCGCGGACACCAAAAACATGGACAAAGTCACCGGGGCGGGCCTGGCCGGCGGCGAGCCCCGGGTTTTCGCAACCAACACCCTGGCCATTGCGGTCCCGGCCGGGAATCCCGCACATGTCACCGGGTTCCAGGACCTTGCCAGGGACGGCCTCCGGCTGGTGACGTGCGCCAAGCAGGTGCCCTGCGGTGCGGCCGCAGCTACGGTGGCGGGCAAGGCAGGGGTTACCCTCCGCCCGGTCAGCGAGGAAAACGCGGTGACCGACGTCCTGGGCAAAGTCACCTCCGGCGAAGCCGACGCCGGCCTGGTGTACGTCACGGACGTCAAGTCAGCCGGGGACAAGGTGGACAGCATCCCGTTCCCGGAGGCCGGAGCGGCCGTCAACAGCTACCCGATCACATCCCTGTCCGGAGCAAAGGACAAGGAAGCCGCCAAGGCCTTCATTGACCTCGTGCTGGGGCCCGGCGGCCAGCAGGTTCTCGCCAAAGCCGGGTTCGGCTCAGGCGGACAATGAAACTCCGGACGCGGCAGCCGTTTAGCGGCATCCCTCGGTGGGTTTCCGGACTCGCTGTCCTGGCGGCCCTGGTGGTGGTCCTGCCCCTGGCAGCCATCGTGGCACGGGTCAACTGGGCAAACTTCATCCCGCTGGTCACCTCTGAGTCCGCGCTGGATGCCCTGGTCCTGAGCATGCGCACGTCGGCCGCGAGCACGCTCCTGTGCATCGTGCTCGGCGTCCCCCTCGCCCTCGTCCTGGCCCGTGGCAGCTTCCCCCTCCAGCGGCTGCTCCGCTCCCTGGTCCTGCTGCCGCTGGTGCTGCCGCCGGTGGTGGGCGGCATCGCGCTGCTCTACACCTTCGGCCGGCAGGGACTCCTGGGCGGCACCCTGCAGGTCCTCGGCATCCAGATTGCCTTCTCCACCACGGCCGTGGTCCTCGCGCAGACCTTCGTGGCACTGCCGTTCCTCGTGGTCAGCCTGGAAGGCGCGCTGAGGATCGGCGGGCAAAAGTATGAGGCCGTGGCCGCCACCCTCGGCGCACCGCCGGGCGTCGTGTTCCGCCGCGTCACCCTCCCCCTGATCCTTCCCGGGCTGGCCTCCGGAGCGGTGCTTTCCTTTGCCCGCAGCCTGGGCGAATTCGGCGCCACCCTCACCTTCGCCGGCAGCCTGCAGGGCGTCACCCGCACCCTGCCGCTGGAAATCTACCTCCAGCGCGAAACCGATCCCGACGCCGCCGTCGCCCTCTCACTCGTCCTGGTGGCCGTCGCGGTAGCGGTGGTGGCACTTGCCTACGGCCGCCCCGGCGGACTGCAGCGCCAAGGCCCGGCACTATGGGGCGGCTCTTCCCAGCGCCCGACGACGGCGGGCACCGCGGGCGGGACGGTCCGGTGAGCTTTTCGTTCCAGGCTGCCGTGGCCCAGCGGGATTTTGACGTGTCCCTCGCGCTGGGGCCCACCGAAACCGTGGCGGTGATGGGGCCCAACGGCGCGGGCAAATCCACCCTGCTGTCCAGCATCGCGGGCCTGGTCCGGCCGGACTCCGGGCGGGCCGAGCTCAATGGCCGGACGCTCTTCCATCTGGGGTCCGGGATCCATCAGTGGACTCCGCCGCACCGCCGGGGAACGGCACTCCTGGCCCAGGAACCCCTGCTCTTTCCGCACCTCACAGCGGCGGAGAATGTTGCCTTCGGGCCCCGGAGCGCCGGGGTCCCGCCGCGAAAGGCAAGGGAACGCGCCCTCCAGTGGCTGGCCGAAGTAGAGGCTGAAGCCATGGCTGGCCGCCGCCCAGCCGGGCTGTCCGGCGGCCAGGCGCAGCGCGTCGCGGTCGCCCGTGCCCTCGCTGCCGACCCCGGCCTCCTCCTGCTGGACGAGCCCATGGCGGCCCTGGACATCCATTCGGCTCCGCTGCTGCGGCGGCTGCTGAAGCGGGTACTCGCGGACCGGCAGGCCATCATCGTCACCCACGACGTGCTGGATGCGCTCATGCTGGCGGACCGCGTGGTGGTCCTCGAGAATGGGCGCGTCGCTGAGGACGGGCCCACCCGCGAGGTGCTGGAGCGGCCCCGCAGCCCGTTCGCCGCCGGCCTGGCCGGGCTCAACTTCGTCACCGGCACGCTGACGGCTTCCGGGATCCGGACGGCGGGCGGCCAGGGAATCGGCCCCGGCCTGGAGATCGCGGGGCACCTGGAGGAGCCGGGCGAAACAGGCCAGGCAGGCGCCGCCGGGCTGCCGGGCGCGGCCGTGTTTCCGCCGTCGGCCGTGTCCGTATTCCTGACGGACGCACACGGAAGCCCCCGCAATTCCTTTCCCGTGGAGGTCACCGAGCTGGAGCCCCATGGAGACCAGATCCGGGTGCGGGGAGGCGGCCTGGCCGCGGACATCACACCCGCGGCCTCGGCAGAGCTGGGCCTGGCGCCGGGGGTCCGGGCCCACTTCGTGATCAAGTCCGCGGCGGTTTCCATCTACGCGACGTGATGTCCAAAGTTATTTACATATTCTGTCAAGATCAGTGACAAACTTCACAGCCTTCCGGTACCGTTCGGATGGGCGGCAGGCCATCGCCTCCACCCATCAACCGGAACTGACCCCGTCCGCGCCTCAACCGGCAGCGGTGCGGGGTCACCTGCGAAGGAGCCACCGCTGTGAAAATCGCCAGAATCCTCGCCGCCGTTGCCGCGACTGCAGCGCTGATGGGCCCGCTGTCCGCACAGGCCGCACCATCGCCGGGCGGTGACACGGCAAGCCCTGACATAGCCGGCGGCAGCACCACCACCATTTCCGCAGCCCCTTATGCAGCGCAGATCTCCTTCGATGCCACCGGCACCAACGTGGGATGCACAGGCAGCCAAATCTCGGCCAGCTGGGTGATCACGGCGAAGCACTGCAATTCCGCCTCCCTGCAGTCCGTCCGGCTGGGGACCACTTATCTGGAGGCCGGCGGCACCGTGAAGACCGTGGCCGCCCGCTACGCCTCCAGCACCGGCGATGTCCTGCTGCTGAAACTGTCCACCCCGCACTACGGCTCCTACGTGGGACTCTCCGGCTCGTTCCCCGCCATCGGGGCTCCGGCGAAGGTGTACGGCTGGGGAGACCAGACCGAAGGCGCGGGCACCATGTCCTACAACCTCAAGACGGCCGACGTCACCGTGGCCGGCCAGGGCACGGACACCTACGGCGGACCCTCCGTCCGGACGCAGTCCCAAAGCGGGCACACCCTGGGCGGCGACTCCGGCGGCCCGCTCATTGTCAACGGCAAGCTGGCAGGTGTCCTGTCGACGTCGAGCATCCTGCCCAGCCCCAACCCGTCCAGCTTCACCAGGTACTACAACGATCATGCATCCGTGTCCCGCAACCTCAGCTGGATCACCAGCGTCTCAGGGGTGGGCGCCTCCTGAGTTCCGGTCTTCGCGAATTCCGCCCGTCCCGGTAAGGGGCGGGCGGTGCCGGTTCCCGGGGGTTCCGTGGGGCCGGCCGGCCGGCGGGTGGCTTGTTGGGGGAGCCGCCCGCCGGTTTTTGCGCGTCCCGCCGCGAAACCGGCCCCGGCGGGGACTCTGCAGTGAAGCGCCGAAGGTTCGCTCTGGGAAAACAGGGCCAAAGGACTGCGTTTTTCAAAGTTGAGCGTAGTACACTCAACCTTAAGAAAAACCCGCCCCTGAAAGGAGCCCTCTTTGGACGTCAAATTCACCACCAAGAGCCAGGAGGCTCTTTCGGCTGCCGCCATGAACGCCTCAACGGCCGGCAACCCGCAGGTGGAGCCCGCCCACATCCTCAAGGCGCTGATGGACCAGCGCGAGGGTGTGGCGGTGGCACTGCTGAAAGCCACCGGTGCCGAACCGGATGCCGTTAGTGTCCAGGCCAGCAGCGCCATCAAGTCCCTTCCCTCGGCTTCGGGCGGATCTTCCCAGCAGGCCCAGCTTTCGCGCCCGGCGCTGCAGGCCATCCAGAATGCCAAGACCGAGGCCGAAAACCTCGGCGACACCTTCGTGTCCACCGAAGTCCTCCTGCTGGGCCTCTCTGCCGGAAGTGACGCCGTCGGGCGCCTCCTCCGCGAAGCCGGAGCCTCTCACGAAGCCCTGGTGGCCGCCCTGTCCGGCGTCCGCGGCGACCGGAAAGTCACCAGCCAGGACCCGGAGAACACCTTCCAGTCGCTGGAAAAGTTCGGCACTGACCTCACGGCCATGGCCCGCTCCGGCAAGCTGGACCCGGTGATCGGACGCGACACCGAAATCCGCCGCATCGTCCAGGTGCTGAGCCGCCGCACCAAGAACAACCCGGTGATCATCGGCGAGCCAGGCGTGGGCAAGACCGCCGTCGTGGAAGGACTTGCCCAGCGCATCGTGGCCGGCGACGTCCCCGAAAGCCTCCGCGGCAAGACCCTGATCGCCCTGGACCTGGCGTCCATGGTGGCCGGCGCCAAGTACCGCGGCGAATTCGAGGAGCGGCTCAAGGCCGTGCTCGAGGAGATCAAGAATTCCGAAGGCCAGATCGTCACCTTCATCGATGAGATCCACACCGTGGTGGGCGCGGGCGCTACCGGCGACTCCTCCATGGATGCCGGCAACATGCTCAAGCCCATGCTGGCCCGCGGGGAGCTCCGGCTGATCGGCGCCACCACCCTGGATGAATACCGCGAGAACATCGAAAAGGATCCCGCCCTGGAACGCCGCTTCCAGCAGGTCTATGTGGGGGAGCCCAGCGTCGAGGACACCATCGGCATCCTCCGTGGCCTGAAGGAACGCTACGAGGCGCACCACAAGGTCGCCATCGCGGACTCCGCACTCGTGGCCGCCGCCACCCTCTCCAACCGCTACATCTCCGGGCGGCAGCTTCCGGACAAGGCCATTGACCTCGTGGACGAGGCCGCGTCCCGGCTGCGCATGGAGATCGATTCCGCTCCGGAGGAGATCGACCAGCTCCAGCGGCTGGTGGACCGGCTCACCATGGAGGAATTGGCCCTTCAGGACGAGAAAGATGCCGCCTCCGTGGAGCGGCTCGCCGCGCTGCGGGCTGACAAGGCTGACCGCGAGGAGGAACTCAACGGGCTCAAGGTCCGCTGGGAGGCCGAGAAAGCCGGCCTCAACCGGGTGGGCGACCTGAAGGCCAAGCTGGACGAATTGCGCGGCGCGTATGAGAAGGCCGCCCGCGAAGGAGACCTCGAAACCGCCTCCCGCGTGCTGTACGGCGAGATTCCCGCCCTGGAGCGCGAGCTCACCGCCGCCGCCGAGGCCGAGGCTGCCGTGACGGACAAGTCATCCCAGATGGTGGCCGAACAGGTGACCGCCGATGACATCGCCGAGGTAATCTCCGCCTGGACCGGCATCCCCGCCGGGCGCATGCTGCAGGGCGAGAGCCAGAAGCTGCTGCACATGGAGGAGGAGCTGGGCCGGCGGCTGATCGGCCAGGCCAAGGCCGTCGCTGCCGTATCGGATGCCGTTCGCCGTGCGCGTGCCGGGATCAGCGATCCCAACCGGCCCACCGGTTCCTTCCTGTTCCTGGGTCCCACCGGCGTGGGCAAGACCGAGCTGGCCAAGGCCCTGGCGGACTTCCTGTTCGATGACGAGCGTGCCATGGTGCGCATCGACATGTCCGAGTACGGCGAGAAGCACTCCGTATCACGCCTGGTGGGCGCCCCTCCCGGATACGTCGGCTACGAAGAGGGCGGCCAGCTCACTGAGGCCGTCCGCCGCCGTCCGTACTCCGTGGTGCTGCTGGACGAGGTGGAGAAGGCGCACCCCGAGGTGTTCGACATCCTGCTCCAGGTGCTCGACGACGGCCGGCTCACCGACGGCCAGGGCCGCACCGTGAACTTCCGCAACGTCATCCTGGTGCTGACGTCCAATCTGGGCAGCCAGTTCCTGGTGGACCAGGCCCTGGATGCCGAGGCCAAGCGGAACGCCGTGATGGCCACGGTGAACGCGTCCTTCAAGCCGGAGTTCCTGAACCGCCTGGATGAGGTGGTCCTGTTCGATGCCCTCACGGTGGAGGAGCTCGGCCACATTGTTGAACTGCACGTGGACGAGCTGGGCCGGCGCCTCCATGATCGCCGGCTCACCCTTGACGTCACGGACGGGGCCAAGGCATGGTTGGCCCTCTCCGGCTTCGATCCCGCATATGGCGCACGGCCGCTGCGCCGCCTGGTCCAGCGGGAGATCGGCGACCGGCTGGCCAGGGCCATCCTCGCCGGTGACATCGTTGACGGCGACACGGTGCTCGTGGACACCGCGGCCGATCCGGACGAACTCACCAACGGCAACGTGGACGCCCTCACCGGTGCCCCGTCAGCCGGGCTGTCGGTGCGCCGGAAGGATTAGCGGACCCTTAAACGTGCTGTCCTGGCAGGCAACTGTCAGGGCAGCACGCTCGCGTTGATGACGTTGCCGTTCGGGGCCGTCACATAACAGTCCGCCCTGCGGTCCCCGGCGTCCCAGCTGGTGCTGCTGGGGAAGCTGCGCTGGTAATTGAGCTGGAAGTTGTTGGCGGCCGGACCCAGCCTGGTGGCCTGGCAGATCTCCAGGGCCTTGGCCTTCAGCGTTTCGGCGCCGGGGTAGCGCTCACCTGCGGGATAGCGGAAGACGCCAACCAGCTGCGCGGAATGGCCCGTGTCGCAGGGCACCGCGGTTGAGGCCAGCGATTCCGGATCAAAGTCCTTGAAGCAGTCGCCCACGGCATAGTCGGCAGGCTTGACGCCCTCCCTGGGCAGCGGCAGCGGCGTCGCCCTCGGCGTGGGCGTGGTTTCCAGGACTCCAGCCTGCCCTCCCTGGGCCTCCGGTGACGCTGCGCCCGAATTAAGCCAGAGGGCCAGCCACACGAGGCCGCCCACCACAGCAATGAGCACGACGGCGAAGAGCACCTTCCACAGGGCCTTTGCCCGGTGTGCCCGGTGCGATGCGGTGGCGCCGGATGGGGCGGATTCGGAGGCTCCGGAGGTCGAGGGGCCGGCTTCGGCATGCTGCGGGGGCCACGTCACGGAGGCCGGGGCGGGGGCGGCGTCTACCCGGGGGATGCCGGCCGTTGGCGGGGAGGCTGGCTTCGGCGGGACGTCCTGGGGGTTCACGGCTGCATCCTCCTGCGTTGTCGTCGCGTCAGTGCTGCAAAACCGGCTGTCCGAACGGTTTTGGCAGCTGCCTGAAGCGACTCTACCGAAGAAAAAACCCGGAATCCCGCGGGCGGACCGGGGGATGGTATCCCAAACACCCGTGGGAGCGCGTCGGGCGGCAAGCAGTTGCCGCAGAAAGCATGTAATCTAGGTGTACGACAAATTGACCAAACATTCCGGGGCCTCACCGATCGCCAAGGTGACCACCTCCGGTCCAAGTACAAAAGGGGGTCACGCCATGGGGCGCGGCCGTCAAAAGGCAAAAGCTACCAAGCAGGCTCGGGATATCAAGTACTACTCCCCGAACACTGACTACTCGGCACTTCAGCGGGAGCTGACGGGCCCGGGCAGTCGTGTAACGAGCCATTACGCCAATGAGCCGGTAGAACCGGACTATTCGGCTTATGTGGATAAGTACGCGGATGATTTGGAAGATGATGACGACGAGGTTGACAACCGTCGCATCGGCTAGTCGCCGCCGCTGAACAATTCTTTTGCAGCACCATTACTGCTGACCTCGGTCACAAGGCCCGTTCGGGCACGCCTCTTCACAGTGCGTGCCCGCGGGCCTTTCCGTCGTCGTCATTCTTTCCGCTGGCTCTGCAGCCCTCCCGGATTCCCAATCCGATTCCCGGGCACAGACACCGGAAGCTGCGTGCACGGCGGCCGGGGCTTCCCTGGGCCTCCGTGTACGGTAGGTCCCATGCCAACTGTGAACACCTACCCGCAGGGTGCCCCGTGCTGGGCTGACGTTCAGACGCCGGACGTCGATGCCGCCAAAACGTTCTACGCAGCGGTGTTCGGGTGGCGTTTCGAGGACCACCCAACTCCGGATGGCCGCAGCTATGCGATGGCTTTCCTGGGCGACGACGTGGTGGCCACCATCGCACCGCAGAGCCCCATGCGGGCACCCGGTTCGGCTGCCCGGTGGAACGTCTACCTGGCCGCGGAGGACGCGCGCAGCATAGCCGGCGACGCAGTCCATGCCGGCGGTGCCGTGCAGTTTGGCCCGGAAGCGGTGGGGGACACCGGCGTCATGGTGTTCCTGGACCCGCCGGGCGGCGGCACCACCGGAGTGTGGCAGGCCGGAACGCACCGCGGCTCAGGACGGTACAACGGGCCCGGTGCCCTGTCCTGGGCCGAGCTGCTCACCCCTGAGCCCCAGGCCGCCATCGGATTCTTCCAGCACCTTTTCGGGCATGAAGTCACGGAGTACCCGCAGGAGGACGGCGGCACCTACAGCACGCTGTTGGTGGAGGGCACGGAAGTGGCCGGGGTGGCGCCGGACGAGGGACCGGCTGGCTGGCAGATCTACTTTGGCGTGGCGGACCTCAGTGCCGCCGTGCAGGCCGTCAGGGATTCGGGCGGCGAGGTCCTGGTGGAACCGGATGACGGCTCCGGCGGGGGGCCGGCCACCATCCGCGATCCGCAGGGCGGCGAATTCAGCTTGCTGGAGGTTGAAGCCGCTTAAATCACATCGAGTGCTCCTTAACCGCCGTTTTGAGGGTTCAAAAGGGCAGTTACGGAGCACTCGACGGGGGGATTACGCGTAGGCGTTGACCATGCGGACTGCGCCGCCGTCCACGCCCTTGGCGCCCTGGACGTAGTCCGGGCCGGACTTCAGGATGGAATCCGAGTCCGCGGCGACGGTGCCCATTACCCAGGACGGCAGCCCGCGTTCGTTCAAACGCGCGACGGCGGCATCCGCGGCTTCGGGGGAGACGATGGCCACCATGCCCACGCCCAGGTTCAGGGTGCGTTCCAGGTCGGCCAGCGGCACGTTGCCGAGTTCGGATACGAGCTTGAAGATGGCCGGCAGTTCCCAGGTGGCGCGGTCCACGGTGGCCACCAGGCCCTGCGGCAGGACCCGGGCCAGGTTGGCGGCGAGGCCGCCACCGGTCACGTGGCTGAAGCCGTGGACCGCTGCAGAACCCGTGACGGGGAAGGTGCGGGCCAGGTCCAGGCAGTCGGCGGCGTAAACGCGGGTGGGTTCGAGCAGTTCTTCACCCAGGGTGCGGCCCAGTTCGGAGACCTGGCGGTCCAGAGCCCAGCCGGCGTGGTTGATCACGCGGCGGACCAGCGAGTAGCCGTTCGAGTGCAGGCCGGAGGAGGCCATGCCGATCACAACGTCGCCCGCGCGGACGCGGTCAGGGCCGAGGAGGGCATCTGCCTCCACGACGCCGGTGGCTGCACCGGCAACGTCGTATTCGTGCTCACCCAGCAGGCCGGGGTGTTCTGCGGTTTCGCCGCCCACCAGGGCAGTACCGGCTACGGAACAGGCGGCGGCAATGCCGCGCACAATGCCGGCAATGCGCTCAGGAACCACCTTGCCGCAGGCGATGTAGTCGGTCATGAAGAGCGGCTCGGCGCCCACCACGACGATGTCGTCCACCACCATGCCGACGAGGTCGAACCCGATGGTGTCGTGGATGTCCATGGCCTGGGCGATGGCCACCTTGGTGCCGACGCCGTCCGTGGAGGTGGCCAGCAGCGGCTTCTTGTAGGTCAGCAGCTTCGAGACGTCGTAGAGGCCGGCGAAACCGCCCACCCCGCCGATCACCGAGGAGTTGTGGGTTGCCTTGATGGCGCCCTTCATGAGCTCGACGGCGCGGTCGCCGGCTTCGACATCGACGCCCGCAGAGGCGTACGTGATGCCTGCGGTATTTCCGGGGGTTACGGAACCGTTGCCGGCGGCAGTGTTTGCGGAAGTCATACGGACTCTTTCTTGTCAGTGCCTGCGGCGGCGTGTACGTCTGGCACCATGTCGGCGTCGGTCAGCAGGTTTTCAAACTCGGAGTCCGGGCCGGGATCACAGCCGGTAGCGCCGGCCTTTTCGGCGGGATCCTCTTCCGAGTCAACGGCGAGGGCTGCGGTTTCGCCCGGCAGGGCTGACGGCGACGGCGCCAGGCCAACAAGGTCGGTGCGTTCCAGGAGGTTCTTGCCCAGTTTGTCGGCACCCGGCAGCGCAATCGGGTACTTGCCGGTGAAGCAAGCGGTGCAGAGGCGTTCCCGGGGCTGGCGGGTGGCGTCGATCATGCCGTCTTCGGAAATGTAGGCCAGCGAATCGGCCCCGATGGCCTGGGAGATTTCCTCGATGGTGGCGCCGTTGGCGATCAGCTCGGCGCGGGACGCGAAGTCGATGCCGTAGAAGCAGGGCCACTGCACGGGCGGGGAGGAAATCTTGACGTGCACGGAGGCGGCGCCGGCTTCCCGCAGCATCCGGACGATGGCCCGCTGGGTGTTGCCGCGGACGATCGAGTCGTCCACCACCACCACGCGCTTGCCGCGGATCACGGACTCAAGGGCGTTGAGCTTGAGCCGGATACCCAGCTGGCGCAGCGTCTGCGAGGGCTGGATGAAGGTGCGGCCCACATAGGAGTTCTTGACGAAGCCGTGTGCGAACGGAATGCCGGATTCTTCGGCGTAACCCACCGCGGCGGGGGTGCCCGACTCCGGGACGGGGATGACGATGTCCGCTTCGTGGGTGTTTTCGCGGGCCAGCTGGCGGCCCATTTCCACGCGGGATTCGTAGACGGAACGGCCGGCAATCGCAGCATCCGGGCGGGCCAGGTACACGTACTCGAAAACGCAGCCGGCCGGAGTGGGCTCAGCGAACTTCTTGGACCGCACGCCTTCTTCGTCAATGGCGATGAATTCGCCGGGCTCGATCTCGCGGATGAAGCTGGCGCCCACGGTGGCCAGTGCGGACTGCTCGGACGCCACTACCCAGCCGCGTTCCAGCCGGCCCAGGACCAGCGGGCGGATGCCGTAGGTGTCGCGGGCTGCGTAGAGGGTGCCTTCGTCCATGAAGACGAAGCAGAAGCCGCCCTTGATCTTGGGCAGCAGTTCGGTGGCGGTTTCCTCAAGGGTCTTGCCGGGCTCGCCTTCAAGGAGGGCCGTGACCAGGGCGGTGTCCGAGGTGTTGCCCTGCTTCATTTCGCCGGTGAGCTGGCCGCCGTTGCGTTCGGTGATCATGGCGTTGAGCTCGGCAGTGTTGGTCAGGTTGCCGTTGTGCGCCAGGGCGACGGTGCCGGTGGAGGTGGCGCCGAGGGTGGGCTGGGCGTTGGCCCAGTGGCTGGCTCCGGTGGTGGAGTAGCGGCAGTGCCCCACCGCCAGGTGCCCGGTGAGGGTGTTCAGGGTTGTCTCGTCAAAGACCTGGGACACCAGCCCCATGTCCTTGTAGACATTGATCCGTTTGCCGTCACTGGTAGCGATACCAGCCGACTCCTGGCCACGGTGCTGCAGTGCGTACAGCCCGTAATAGGTTAGTTTTGCTACTTCTTCACCGGGAGCCCAGACGCCGAAGACGCCACAGGCGTCCTGCGGGCCTTTTTCGCCGGGAAGAAGATCATGGGAAAGTTTTCCATCGCCGCGTGCCACTGATCGATTATCGCACGACATGGGGTAGGACTTTTTCCCGCTCCCCTTTGTGACCCGGCAGCGTCACGCGCCCGGACGCCGGGGCATGCTGCCGGTGGCGGAGGTCACGGCTGCGGGTCGGTGTCCGGTTCTGAGTCCGGAACGGATTCGACGACGACGCGCTGCTGCCTGCGCACGCTCCGGCGGTCCAGGATCAGCGCCAGGACCGCACCGAGGACGGCTCCGGCGGCGCCGAACGTGATCATCAGGAAGCCGAAAACGGCGCCCGGATCGAAGTCCTCGTCCGCGGGCACCCCGAATGCCGCGATTGCAGCTGCTGCGAAGCCCACCAGTGCGCCCAGGACCAGGAACGGTACGAATTTGGGGGCCCGGCGGACAGTTACCTCGCGCCGCTCGGCGGGGGGTTGGTTCGAAGACATGCCATCCAGCCTACTGCCGGAGATTTGGTGCGCGTAATGCGGCCGCGGAGCCGGGAGGCCCGGCGCCGGCGTGCGGCGCGCAGGAAGGGGAGGGCCGGCACTGTCCGCCCAGCGATATGACTGATATATCTATTGACACCAACTGTGGCCGCTGTCATATTCTCTAGTAGCACTATGTGCGCCGTGTTGTGTAATGCGCAATACATGCGGCGCGTGCCGACCAAGTCGCCGGCGGGCAACCACCCTGCCGTGTCGGCTAGATTGGCAGCTGGTGCCGACTCACCGGATCCGGCCGGATCCAGGAAAGGAACACAGAACCATGGTTCACAAAGTTCAAGCTGTCATTGCCCGTGAGAAGAACGCTCCGGTGTCGCTGGAGACCATCCTGGTGCCGGATCCGGGCCCGGGCGAGGCGTTGGTGGACATCCTGACCTGCGGCGTCTGCCACACCGACCTGCACTACAAGCAGGGCGGTATTGGCGATGACTTCCCCTACCTGCTGGGCCACGAGGCCACCGGCGTGGTCAACGCCGTGGGCGAGGGCGTCACCGAGGTGGCGCCGGGTGACCGTGTGATCCTGAACTGGCGTGCGGTGTGCGGCCAGTGCCGCGCCTGCGCCAAGGGCCAGCCCCAGTACTGCTTCAACACCGCCAACGCCACCCAGAAGATGACTCTTGAGGACGGCACCGAGCTGTCTCCCGCGCTGGGCATCGGCGCGTTCGCTGAAAAGACGCTCGTTGCTGCCGGGCAGTGCACCAAGGTGGATCCCGAGGCTGATGCTGCCGCTGTGGGCCTGCTGGGCTGCGGCGTGATGGCCGGCATTGGCGCCGCCATCAACACCGGTGAGGTCAAGCGCGGCGAATCCGTGGCCGTGATCGGCTGCGGCGGCGTGGGCATCGCGGCGATCGCCGGGGCGAAGCTCGCCGGCGCCACCACGATCATCGCCGTGGACATCGATGACAACAAGATCGACATGGCCAAGAACCTCGGCGCCACCCACGGCGTCAACTCCAAGCAGCAGGACGCCGTGGAGGCCATCCAGGCCCTCACCGGAGGCAACGGCGCGGACGTGGTGATTGACGCCGTCGGCCGTCCTGAAACCTTCAAGCAGGCCTTCTACGCCCGCGACCTCGCCGGCCGCGTGGTCCTGGTGGGCGTTCCGACGCCGGAGATGCAGCTGGAACTGCCGCTGCTGGACGTCTTTGGCCGCGGCGGGTCGCTGAAGTCCTCCTGGTACGGCGACTGCCTGCCGTCCCGGGACTTCCCCATGCTCGTGTCCCACTACAAGCAGGGCAACCTGGACCTGGACGCCTTCGTGTCCGAGCGGATCACCATCGACCAGGTGGAGGAGGCCTTCGGCAAGATGCACGAGGGCAAGGTCCTGCGCTCGGTCGTCGAAATCCAGGCCGGTACCGGAACCGCGGGTGCCACAGCATGAGCGTCACCATCGAGAACCTGGTCACCTCGGGCACGTTTTCGCTCGACGGCGGCACCTGGGACGTGGACAACAACGTCTGGATCGTGGGCAACGGCACCGAATGCGTGATCATCGATTCCCCGCATGACGCCGCGGCGATCATCAACCAGGTCAAGGGCCGCACGGTCAAGGCCATCCTCCTCACGCACGCGCACAACGACCACATCGGCGCTGCCCGCGAGGTGGCCGAAGCCGTGGGTGCACCGATCATCCTGAACCGGGAAGACCTGGTCCTCTGGGAACAGGAATACCCGGACGCCGCCCCGGACCAGTACCACGGGGACGGCGACGAGTTCGAGGTGGGCGGTGCCGTGCTCAAGGCCATCCACACGCCGGGCCACTCGCCGGGATCCACCTGCTTCTACCTGGCGAGCGAAGGCACCGTATTCACGGGGGACACCCTGTTCAACGGCGGACCGGGTGCCACCGGCCGCTCGTACAGCGACTACCCCACCATCCTCACCTCCATCCGCGAACGGCTGCTGACCCTGCCGGCCGACACGGTGGTGCGCACTGGCCACGGTGACAACACCACCATCGCCGCCGAACAGGAAACCCTGGCCAAGATCGTGGAGTAGGCGCAGTCCAGAAGAGCGCGCAGTGGAGGCGTGCCGGGAAACCCCGGCACGCCTCCCTCAGCAATAGATCAACATATGCCGGTAAGGAAGTTGGAACGATGAAGTTCGGTAAGCAGCCCGCCCCGGTGGCGGACATCAACGAGGACCTGCTTGAGGTCCACAAGCCCAAGACCGAGGCCGCAGGCGTCAAGGCCGTCATGGTGGCGCTGGAGCGCGCCGTGGCACAGGCGGGCGTGACCCGGACCGCACAGTCCCTGCTGCGGTTGAACCAGCGCGGCGGCTTCGACTGCCCGGGCTGCGCGTGGCCGGAATCGGACAAGAAGCGCAAGGCTGCCGAGTTCTGCGAGAACGGCGCCAAGGCCGTGGCCGAGGAAAACACCCTCCGCACCGTGGGCGCCGAGTTCTGGGCCAAGCACTCCATTGCTGAACTGTCGGAGAAGACCGAATACTGGCTGGGAAACCAGGGCCGGCTCAGCGAACCCATGGTGATCCGGGAAGGCGAAACGCACTATTCGCCCATCTCCTGGAACGACGCGTTTGAGCTGATCGGTGAGCACCTCCGCGCCACCACGCCGGACCGGTCCGTGTTCTACACCTCGGGCCGCACCGCCAACGAGACTGCTTTCATGTATCAGCTGTTCGCGCGGGCCCTTGGCACCAACAACCTTCCGGACTGCTCCAACATGTGCCACGAGTCCTCCGGCTCCGCGCTGAACCCGACCATCGGCATCGGCAAGGGCACCGTGTCCCTGGACGATATCCACGACTCCGAACTCATCTTCGTGGTGGGCCAGAACCCGGGCACCAACCACCCGCGCATGCTCTCAGCACTCAAGGAGTGCAAGGACAAAGGCGGCAAGGTGGTGGCCGTGAACCCGCTGCCCGAGGCCGGCCTGTTCAACTTCAGGGACCCCCAGACGGTGTCCGGCGTGGTGGGCGGCGGCACGCCGCTGGCCGACGAATACCTGCAGATCAAGGTGGGCGGGGACCTGGCCCTGTTCCAGGCGCTCGGCCACCTGCTGCTGGAGGCCGAGGAGAAGAACCCGGGAACCGTCGTCGACCATTCCTTCATCGCCGCTCAGACGGACGGGTTCGACGCCTACCGCGACGCCCGCCGCACCCTGGACTGGGACGAGACGGAGAAGGCCACCGGCCTGGACCGGGCGCAGATCGAGAAGGTGGCAGGGATGCTGCTGGCCTCCAAGGCCTCCATCTTCTGCTGGGCGCTGGGTGTCACCCAGCAGCCGCACTCCGTGGACACCATCAAGGAAATGGTCAACGTCCTGCTGCTGCAGGGCAACTTCGGCAAGCCCGGCGCGGGCGCGTGCCCCGTCCGCGGGCACTCCAACGTCCAGGGCGACCGGACCATGGGCATCTGGGAAAAGCCCAAGGAATGGCTGCTCGCGGCCCTCGATGCCGAGTTCGGGATTACGTCCCCCCGGCACCACGGCCACGACGCCGTGGAGTCCATGGAGGCCTTCGACCGCGACGAGGTGGACGTCTTCGTTTCGATGGGCGGCAACTTCTCGCTCGCCTGCTCGGACACCGAGGCGCTGGAAGCCGGCATGCAGCGCATCGGCCTGACGGTGCACATCAGCACCAAGCCCAACCGCTCCCACATTGTGCACGGCCGCACGTCCCTGATCCTGCCCACGCTGGGCCGCACGGACAAGGACGACAAACACCCCAAGGGCGCGCAGTTCCTCTCCGTGGAGGACTCCATGTCCGTGGTCCACTCCACCCAGGGCCGCCTCACGCCGGTGTCCGAGCACCTGCTCGCGGAACCCGTGATCGTGGCCCGGATGGCCGAGGCTACCTTCGGCAAGGACCACTCCGTGGACTGGCGCGGCATGGCCGAGGACTACGACGTGATCCGCGACCACATCTCCCGCGTCCTGCCCGGCTTCGAGGACTTCAACGCCAGGGTCCGGACCAGGAACGGCTTCGTGCTGCCCAACCCGCCGCGCGACACCCGCTCCTTCGCCACGGACATCGGCCGCGGCCGGTTCACTGTCAGCCCGCTGGAGTACCTGACGCCGCCGGCCGGCCACCTGGTGCTGCAGACCATCCGCAGCCACGACCAGTACAACACCACGTTCTACGGCCTGGACGACCGCTACCGCGGCGTCTCCGGCGGCCGCCGCGTCATCCTGATCCACCCGGAGGACCTTGCCGAGTCGGGCTTCCAGGACCGGGAACTCGTGGACGTGGTGAGCACGTTCCAGGGAGTCGACCGCCGCGCGGACAAGTTCCGCCTGGTGGCCTACCCCACCGCCAAGGGCTGCGCAGCGGCGTACTTCCCCGAAGCCAACGCCCTGGTCCACAAGGAAAACGTGGCCCGCGAATCCAACACCCCCGGCTTCAAGGCCATGTTCGTCCGCTTCGAACCGCACAAGGATGAAGCGGCCGTGGCCGAAGAGCCCGCGTCGCTGCAGGCCAGCGGCGTCTAGGTTTCACCACACGAACGCCCCCGCTTCCGGAAGGAAGCGGGGGCGTTCTGCTGCTGGCCGGCGTTCCCTTTCTGCCGGCAAACAAAAGGGTGGCTGGGCCTGCAGGTCTCAGGCAGGCCCAACCACCCTGTGGGAGGAAAGTGAATCAGCCGCGGATGCGCTCCATGCCCGGGTCCACCAGGGGCTCAGCGGAGACGGTGGCCGCCACGCGCTTGCCGAAGTATTCGATCTCCACGGCGTCACCGATTTCGACGCCGGCAGGCAGCCACGCGTAGGCGATCGGCTTGTGCACGGTGTAGCCGTAGGCGGCGCTGGTGACGTACCCAACGGCTTCCCCGCCCACGTACACAGGTTCCTTGCCGAGAACCACTGACGTGCCGTCGTCGACCGTCAGGCAGCGCAGGGCCCGGGTGGCGGGCTGCTCCTTGCGCGATGCAAGGGCTTCGGCGCCCACGAACCCGGTTTTGTCCTTGGCCACGGAGAAGCCCAGGCCGGACTCGTAGGGGTGGTGTTCGGACGTCATGTCGGTGCCCCACAGCCGGTAGCCCTTCTCCAGCCGCATGCTGTTGAAGGCGCCGCGTCCGGCGGCCACGATGCCGTGCTCCCGGCCGGCCTCGAACAGCAGGTCCCAGAGCTTCAGGCCGTACTCGGCGGTGGTGTAGAGCTCCCAGCCCAGTTCGCCCACGTAGGACAGGCGCATGGCCGTGACGGGGATGCCGCCTACGGAGATTTCCTTGGTCCGGAAGTACTTCAGGCCGTCGTTGGTCAGGTCGTCTTCACTGACCTTGCCGATCACTTCGCGGGCCAGCGGGCCCCACAAACCGATGCAGCAGGTGCTGCCGGTGATGTCGGTGACGTGCGCCCACTGGGCCGGATCGGCAGCCGACTGCAGGCGGGCCTCCACGCGGAGGTAGTCGAAGTCCACATTGCTGTTGACGCCCAGCTGGAACTCCTCCTCGCTGAGCCTGGCGACGGTCACGTCACTGCGGATGCCGCCGTCGTGCTCCAGCAGGAGGCAGTAGGTCACGGCGCCGGGCTTCTTGGCGATGTTGCCCGTGCTGAGCCGGTGCAGCAGCGCCTGCGCCCCGGGGCCGGTCACGGATAGCCGCTTCAGCGGCGTCATGTCGTAGAGTCCGACGGCGGTGCGCGTCTTCCACGCTTCGGCGGCGGAGATGGGGGAGTGGAACATGGCGGCCCACTCCTCGCGTTCGGGCGCGCGCCATTCCTCGGGCAGCTCCGCCAGGAGCCCGCGGTTGGCTTCGAACCAGTGCGGGCGCTCCCAGCCGGCGGACTCCAGGAAGAACGCCCCGAGCTCTTTCTGACGGACGTTGAACGGGCTGACCCGCAGGTCCCGCGGCGACTTGCGCGGCTGCAGCGGGTGGAGGATGTCGTAGATCTCCACGAAGTTCTGCTGTGAGGTTTCGCTGACGTACGAATCGGACGTCTGCACCTTTTCGAAGCGGGTGAGCTCCGTTCCGTGCAGGTCGGTGCGGGAGCGGCCTTCCACGAGCAGTTCGGCGACGGCCTTGGCTACGCCGGAGGAGTGCGTCACCCAGACAGCTTCGGCCACGAAGAAGCCGGCCAGGTCCGGGTGTTCGCCGATCAGCGGGCCGCCGTCCGGGGTGAACGAGAAGATGCCGTTGAAGCCGTCCTGGATGTCTGCGCTGCGCAGTGCCGGCAGCAGGTCCTGGCTGTCCTCCCACGCGGGCACGAAATCCTCGAGGGTGAAGTCGAGCCGGGACGGCATGCGGTGGTCGGACATCTCGTCGGCGGCCACCTGCGGCAGTGCGGACATGTCCACGGGCATCGGACGGTGGGCGTAGCTGCCGATGCCGATGCTGTCGCCCCATTCGCGGTAGTACAGGTCCTTGTCCTGGTAGCGCAGGATGGGCTTGCTGGCTCCCTTGGGGAGCTCGTTGACGCCCTCAAGTTCGGGAAGCGGAGTAGTGACAACGTACTGGTGGGCCAGTGGCAGGAGGGGGACCTCCAGGCCCACCATCTTGCCGAGCTCGCGGCCCCAGAACCCTGCGCAGGAAACCACGATGTCCGCCGGGATCACGCCGTCGGAGGTCTCGACACCGGTGACCTTGCCGCCCTCCCGGGCGATGCCGGTGACCGCGGTGGAACCAAGGTAAGTGACGCCGTGTTCCCTGGAACGCTCGATCAGCAGCTGTACCGCCCGTGCGGCCAGCGCGAGCCCGTCGGTGGGAATGAGCAGGCCGCCCAGGACCTCGCGGCCGCCGGTGAGCGTGCCGGAGTTCAGCAGCGGGTAGATCTTTTCGCATTCATCAGCGTCGATGATCCGGCTTTCGACACCCCAGGAGGTCATCACGCCCATCTTGCGCTTGAGGTCCGCCAGCCGCTCGGGGGTGGTGGCCAGCTCCAGGCCTCCCACCTGGTTGAAGCAAGACTCCCCGTCCTTGCTGAGCGAGAGCAGTTTGTTGACGGTGTAGGTGGCGAACTCCGTCATGGTCTTAGACCCATTGTTCTGGAACACCAGGCCAGGAGCGTGGGAGGTGGAACCGCCGGCAAGTTCAAGGGGTCCCTGTTCCACCACGGTGATGTTGGTCCAGCCGCGGCTGGCGAGTTCGTCGGCGAGGTTCGTGCCGACGATGCCGGCTCCGATGATGACGACGCGGGGCGATGCGGTCATGGCGTGTGGATCTCCTGGTTGGCGGTGTTAAGTGGGAGCTGCGCTGTCGCTTCGCTATGAGCAACGCACATCACCATATGCAACACGGTGGCGCAGCTCACATCAGATGTCAAGGGGCTGCCTGCTTTGTTGCGGAGCCGGCGGGAGTATTATGGGGGCAAAGAGAAAGGCCCCCGCCGCAAATGCGGCGAAGGCCTCTTTCCTTGGCGGCCCGGTTATGCCCCGGGTCGTTTCGGGCAGTCCCGGGTCAGTGGGAGAAGTCCGCCGAGATCTCGGCGAGGGTGCGCCCCTTCGTCTCCGGCGCGAGCCATTGCGAGAGGGCTGCGCCGAGCAGTGCGACGGCTGCGGCCACCACCATGCTCGGGCCCATGCCGATGTTGCTGATCGCCCACGGCAGGGCAAAGGTGCCGAGTGCGGCCCCGATGCGGCTGAAGGCGGCCGCGAAGCCCGTTCCGATGCCGCGCAGGTGGCCGGGGAATACCTCGGACGGATAGACCTGGGTCATCGTGGTGTAGCCGGCATTGAAGAAGGAGAACGCGAAGAACAGGACGAGTATCAGGATCGCCGGTGCGTCCGCCCAGACGCCAATGACCAGCAGGATGCCTGCGCACAGCCACTGCCCGGGCACGGTAAGGATCCGGCGGCCGAGCCGGTCAATCAGGAGCACCGAGGTGACAACACCCGCGGTTGCAAGGGCGGACAGGCCCACTCCACCGGCCCAGCCGCCGCCGAAACCGAATTGGTTGAGCACTTCGTCGGCAAAGGTGGCGATTGCGAAGTACGGGGTGACAGCGCAGAACCAGAAACCTGAGGTGAAGAGGGTGGTGCGCCAGTACTGCTTCGAGAACAGCATCCCCACGGAGGCGGTCTTGATTTTGCTCCTGCTCTTCGCGGCCTGGGCCTCCTGGATCATCCGGAGATCTATTTCTTCGGTGATGCTGTCGTGCATCTGGGGCGATTCGACGTACCGGTGCGCAATCGCCAGTGCCTCCTCACGCCGTCCCTTCGTGATGAGCCAGCTCGGCGATTCGGGGAGGCCGATGCGGGCGACGAACAGGACGGCTGCGATGATCGTGCTCGAGCCGAGGACGAGGCGCCATGGTGCGCCGGCGTCGTGCAGGAGCGTGCCGATGATGAACGCCATCATGAAGCCGACGTACCAGGCCACCAGGGTCAGTCCGAGCAGCCGCCCGCGGAGCTTGGGAGGGGAGAACTCTGACAGCAGAGGTCCGCCGATGGAGTATTCGCCGCCGATCGCGACGCCCATGAAGAACCGGATGATGGCCAGCTGGATCACGGCCCCGTCGCCGGAGGCGACGAAGAACTGGGCCGCTGAGGCGGCCAGGAACAAGCCCATGTCCACGAGGAACATGGGCTTGCGTCCGAACTTGTCGGCAGCCCAGCCGGCCAACGGGGAACCGACGAAGATACCCACCAGCGGGCCGGCGGCGATCATGCCCAGCGACAGTGCGTCGAGCTGGAGGTCTGACCGCATCAGTCCCGTGACGGGACCGATGATTCCGAGGATGTAGCCGTCGAGGAACATCCCGCCGATGAAGACAGCGACAAGCCGAATCATGAAGCGGCGTTTGAACGTGGAGCTGGTACTTTCTGCTCTGCTTTGATCGATGGTGCTGCCACCTTGGATTGTCATCAACAGTTCCTTCGGGTTTTGTTGCGGCAGCGGGATGCTCGCCGCAGCGGGGGCCGCTGGGGAGCAGGGTTCCTCCACCAGCGGCCACCGCAAGGTCGGGTTTCTCGTTGAAGTGATCGCGTCCCAGTTGCCTAGGCCCGGTGCCGAGGAATGGGAAGTACGCGCATCTGAGAAGGTATTCGTTCCGGGATGATCAACATGCTTCGTGTTATGCAACAAAACAGTGCGCCAGGTCACACCCGTTGTCAAGAAGATGTCGGCCGGTAATTGCGATGCCCAGCACTGGCGCCCGCCCTGAAAATGGGCAGCAGGAATCGCGCCCCCGGCTACGGGGGAGAGACTGGCACGAACTGGCGCCGCGGGGCGCTAGTTGTTCTGGCCGGCGCCTGCCTGGAGAAGGTCTTCTGTTACGGCACGTGGCAGGTCCAACCGGTCCCGGCCCGCGTAGACGTTCAGGCTGTGGCCCCTGCTGAATCCCGCCAGCGTGAGGCCGGTTTCAACCGCCAGGTCGATGGCCAGGCTTGACGGGGCGCTCACCGCGGAGAGCACTGGAATACCGGCAAGTGCGGCCTTCTGGACGAGTTCAAACGACGCCCGGCCGGACACCTGCAGCACCGTGCCGCGCAGGGGCAGCAGGCCTTGCCGGAGGGCCCACCCCACCACCTTGTCCACGGCATTGTGCCGGCCCACGTCCTCGCGCAGGCACAGCAGCTCGGGCTCGCCACCCCCCACCCGGAAGAGGCCGGCAGCGTGGACACCGCCGGTCTTGTCGAATACGGCCTGGGCTTCCCGGAGCTTGTCCGGGAGGGCGGCGAGTGCGTCAACCGGGACCTTCAGCGGGTCCGCCGAGGGATCGTAGTGCAGGGTCTTCCGCACTGCCTCGATGGACTCCGTTCCGCAGATGCCGCACGAGCTGGAGGTGTAGACATGCCGCATCGTTTCGGGCAGGGGCACGTCCGGACGCAGCTGGGCGTCCACCACGTTGAAGTTCTGCACTTCGTCGGGACCGCCGGCGCAGAAGCGCAGGGACACCAGCTCGGACCCGTCCCGGATTACACCTTCGGAGACGAGGAACCCGGCCACGAGGTCGAAGTCGTCGCCCGGCGTCCTCATGGTGACGGCGAACGAACGGCCGCCCAGCCGGATCTCCAAGGGCTCTTCCGCGGCGATCACATCCTCCTTGAACCGGACCGGATATTCCGTGCCCGAGCCGTCCAGCTGGAAGCGGTGGATCTTGCGGCGCTGCGTCATGCGTGCCAAAGCGTGCTCCTTCCAGCGCTTGCGGCCACCGGGGCGGCTGCGGCCGCCGGGGTCCAGGGAAGTGGCAGTACCGGCACGGGTTGCCCCGAGTCGACGCCGCCGGGAGGGACAACCATGATGCCCTCGGCCCAGGCCAGTCCGCGCATCATTCCCGGTCCGGTGTGGGCCACGGGAAAGGCCAGTCCGGACAGGAACCGGCACGGGATGAGCCGCGTCCGCCCCTTCCCGTCGCTGCAGCCGCCGTCGGGGCCGAAGTCATTGCCGGAGGGGGCGTACCGGACCTGCGGCAGGGGCTGGTTTCCCAGCGCTGCCAATAGGGGTGCGCCAATGGTGACCAGCGCCATCATGGCGGCGAGGGGATTTCCGGGAAGTCCGACGGCGAAGCGCCCGTCGGGCAGTTCGGCCAGGACGGCAGGGTGTCCGGGGCGCATGGCGACACCGTCCAGCAGCAGGCGTCCGCCCAGCGCGGCCACCGCGTCCCGGAAGTGGTCGGTGCCGGACTTGCCGGTCCCCCCGGTGGTGATGACGACGTCGGCCCGCGACTTCGAACCGGCACCGGAGCCTTCCATCGCCTCCAGCCAAGCATCGAAGGAGTCGCCAATGCGGGTGAAGCCGCCCGGTACGCCGCCCAGCTGGGAAATGACGGTGCCGAGCTGCGGTCCGAAGGTGTCCCGGACGTTTCCGGGGGCAGGAATGCCTGACGTCACTACCTCGGAGCCGGTCAGGACGACGGAAACCATTGGTTGCGACTGCACCTCCACCTGGTCATAGCCGGCCACGGCGGCAAGGGCCAGGTGGGCCGGGTTGAGGACGGTGCCCGCGGGGATCAGCGTTTCGCCGGCCAATGCCTCGGTCCCTGCGGGGCGCACGTGCTGGCCCGGCCGCGGTTCACCCGGCTTCGCGTCGGCGCGGACGGTAAGGGCGGGACGCCCCGTTTCGTCCTTAGCCACCAGGCCGCTTTCCTTGCGGAGCACCGCTGTTGCGCCGTCCGGAACCAGGCCGCCGGTGGCGATGACGGCTGCCGTGCCCGGCGCGAGTGGTTGCAGCCCGCCGGCCAGGAGCCAGGGTCCATCCCCGTTCAGTGCCCAGCCGTCCATTGCCGAAGAGGCGTAGTGGGGCAGGTCCTGCATCGCGGTCACCGCGCTGGAGAGGGTTCGTCCGGCCGCTTGATGGAGCGGAACCTGAACGGAGGGGAGGGGTCCTGCGCAGTCGTAGGCAAGGCGCCTGGCTTCCGGCCAATCGATCGAGTGCAGTCCGGTCCCCGCCATTGGGGACGTGGGATCTGCGATGGGCGTAAACGTCATCATGGATGCCCCTTGCGGAGTTGAAGCGAAAACGCCCGTTGCCCGTAAGCGGTGCTTCGACGAGGAATACCTCCCCAGGTTTCAGGCCATCGAAGCACCGTCTACGAGCAACGGGCGACTGATATCTCATTGTTAGAGCAATAGATATATCAGTTATGTTAGGTCAGTAGTGGATGCCGTGTCCACACTTTTTTGAACGCTAGGCGTTTTCCAGGAGCTGGACGGGCGACTGCTGCCGGGCAGCCTCCACCGTGTGCAGCAGCAACAGCGCGGTGGTCACCGAGCCGACGCCGCCGGGGACCGGGGTCAGCGCGGCGGCGATGCCGTTCACGCTTGCCCCGTCCACATCGCCCACCAGGGAGCCGTCCGGGAGGACGTTGGTGCCAACGTCCACCACCACGGTGTCCGGCGAGATGTGGCTGCCGTTCACCAGTCCCGTTCTTCCGGCGGCCACCACCACAATGTCCGCCTGCCTGGTATGCCGTTCCAGCGGGCCGGAACGCGAGTGGCACACGGTGATGGCCGCGTCGCGTTCCAGCAGCAGCAGCGCCAGGGGTTTGCCCACGACGGCGGACCGGCCCACCACGGCCACGCTGCGGCCTGCAACGGGGACGTCGTAGTGGTCGAGGATTTCCACCACGGCGCGGGCGGTTGCCGGTGCAAAGGCCGGCTGCCCCACGGCAAGCCTGCCGAGGCTAAGCGGGTTGGCGCCGTCAATGTCCTTTTCCGCCGCGATCAGGCCCACCAGGGCATCGCTCCGGACTCCTGCCGGCAGTGGCGTCTGCAGGATGATGCCGTGGACCGAGGGCTCCGCGCTGAGGTCCCGCAGGACGTTGGCCAGCACCTGCTCGGTGGCATCGTGCCCGAGGTCGATGATGCGGCAGCCGATGCCCGCAGCTTCAGCCGCCCGTTCGATGGAGCGGACGTACCAGTGCGTTGACTCGTCGTCGGTGGCGATGACCACGGCCAGGGACGGATGCGCACCGTCCCGCTCGAGTGCCCGGGCCTCATCCTGGGCGCGCTGCCGGATGACTCCGGCCAGCGCTTTTCCGGACAGTGTTGTGGTAGTCGAGGTGCTCATCGAAGGATCCTTTCCCGTACCCGGGCCGCGAGGCTGTCCGCTGCCGCAACAACCTTGTCTGCGAGGCCGTCCGTCTGGTCGGCCAGCAGCGACCTGACGGACGGGTCCTTGATGGCCACGAGGTTGATGTCGATGTTCACCCTGGCGGTGGTTGCGGCGGCCCGGGCGGCATCCGCCGCTGCTGCGACGTCGCTGATGACGTTCGGGTTTGCCACCTCGCCCAGTTCGGTGGCGAGTTGCACCACCGAACCGGCGAGTTTGATGAGCTGAGCCGGGGTCTGCGCTGCCTGGACGAGGGCTGCCTGGATGGCGCCGCTCTTGGCAGCCTTCAGTTCCTCCGTGTCGGCAGGCAGCTTGTAGGAATCGATGACCGCCTGGAAGACCTGCTCATCCGAATCCGCCAGCCGCAGGGCTTCGGTGGCGAGTTCGTCGGCGATGCCGGTGATCCGCTCCACCAGCGCCGCGTGTTCCGCATACTTGGGACCCGTGGTGTACCGGGCAACCATGGCCACCAGGGCGGCACCCTGCGCAGCATGGAGGGCCGCAGCGGCGCCGCCCCCGGGGGTCGGCTGCCGGGAGGCGAGCCGGGCGAGGTAGCCGCTGATGGTCTCTGCGCCTATTGACGCCGGGCCGGGGGAACCTGCGCTGTCCGCTTGCTGTTCGGCCATGGTCAGCCGCGCAGCCGGGACATCGTGGGATCGTACAGCGGATCCTGAGTGACGGTGGCCACGATGCGGCGGCCGAAGTACTCGATTTCCACCGCGTCGCCTACCGAGACCTCGGCGGGAAGGTAGGCGTACGCAATGGGCTTGGCCACCGTGTATCCGTAGGCCGCGCTGGTGACGTAACCCACCGCCTGGTCCTTGTAGAACACCGGTTCCTTGCCCAGCACGATGCTGCGGCCGTCGTCGACCGTCAGGCAGCGCAGGCGACGCGCCGACGTCTCCTCCGAGCGTCCTTCCAGGGCGGCCTTGCCGACGAAGTTCTCCTTGGCCATCTTGACGGCGAAGCCAAGGCCCGCCTCGAACGGATCGTGCTCGGTGGTCATGTCGGTGCCCCAGGAGCGGTAGCCCTTCTCCAGTCGCAGCGAGCTGAAGGCGGCGCGGCCTGCGGCGACGATGCCGAAGGGCTGGCCGGCCTTCCACAGCGCATCCCAGAGGCGCTGGCCGTTGTCTGCGCTGGTGTACAGCTCCCAGCCGAGCTCGCCGACGTAGGACAGCCGCATGGCGGTGACCGGGACGCCGCCGATGACAACCTGCTTGGACCGGAAGTACTTCAGGCCGTCGTTGGTGAAGTCGTCGCTGCTGACTGCGCCGACCACTTCACGGGCGAGTGGCCCCCAAAGGCCGATGCAGCAGGTGCCGCCGGTGGTGTCGCGCACCTGGACCCAGTCGCTGGCGGTGCCGCTTTCGGTCTGGTGCCGTGCGGCCCGGTCGAAGTACGCGGTGTCGATATTGCCGTTGGCGCCGAGCTGGAACGTGTCCTCGCTCAGGCGGGCCACGGTGATGTCGCTTCGCACGCCGCCCTCGTGGTCAAGCAGGAGCGTGTAGGTGACGGCTCCCGGCTTCTTGTTGAGGTCCGCGGTGGTCAGTTCCTGCAGCAGTTTCAGGGCGCCCGGGCCGGAGACCTCGAGGCGCTTCAGCGGCGTCATGTCGTACATGGCGACGGCGGTACGGGTCTTCCATGCTTCGGCAGCCGCAATGGGCGAGCTGAACATTCCGGACCAGGCATCGCGTGCCGGCGGCTGCCAGTCTGCCGGCATCTCCTTGAGCAGCTCGGCGTTGGCCTCGAACCAGTAGGGGCGTTCCCAGCCGCCGCCTTCCAGGAAGTAGCCGCCCAACTGCTTGTGCCGGGCGTGGAAGGGGCTGACGCGCAGGTTGCGCGGGGACAGCTTGGGCTGGAGCGGGTGCAGGACGTCGTAGATTTCCACGAAGTTCTGCTGCGAGGTTTCGCTGACGTACTCGGGGGTCAGCTGGACTTCCTCGAAACGATGGATGTCGCAGTCACCCAGGTCGATGGAGGACTTGCCGGTGGTCAGCAACTCGGCCACGGCGCGGGCAATGCCGGCGGAGTGGGTGACCCACACGGCTTCGGCAACGAAGAAGCCGTCCAGTTCCTTGGATTCGCCCACCAGGGAGCCGCCATCCGGGGTAAAGGAGAAGATGCCGTTGAAGCCGTCCTCGATCTCGCTTTCGCGCAGGGCGGGCAGGATCTGCTTGGTGGCCTCCCAAGCGGGGAGGAAGTCCTCCACGGTGAAGTCCAGCCGGGACGGCATGTTGTGCTCGCTGATCTCGTCCGGCTTGAAGCTGCCGAGTTCGTCCAGGTCCACGGGCATGGGTTTGTGGGCGTAGGAACCGATGCCGTACCGGTCACCGTGCTCGCGGTAGTAGAGGTCCTGGTCCTGGTGGCGGAGGATGGGGAGCTGTGCGCCGTTGGGCAGCTCATTCTTGCCCTGCAGGGCCGGGACCGGAGTGGTCTTGACGTACTGGTGGGCCAGGGGCAGCAGCGGCACGGACATGCCGATCAGTTCGCCGATCTTGGCACCCCAGAATCCGCCGCAGGAGACCACGATGTCTGCCGGGATCACGCCGTCGGGCGTCTGCACGCCGGTGACGCGGCGGCCGGACTGTTCTATCCCCGTGACAGTGGTGTTGCCCTGGTACTTCACGCCGGCGGCTTCGGTGCGCTTGATCAGCAGCTGCACGGCGCGGGCAGCGCTGGCGAGTCCGTCGCTGGGAACGTGGAGGCCGCCGAGGATGTCCTCATCGTTGATGAGCGGGTAGAGCTCCTTGCATTCGGCCGGGGAGAGGATGGAACCCTCGATGCCCCATGCCTGTGCGTACCCGAGCTTGCGCTTGAGGTCGGCCAGGCGGGTTTCGTTGGTGGCAACTTCGAGGCCGCCCACCTGGTTGAAGCAGCTGACGCCGTCCTCGGTCAGGGAGAGGAGCTTTTCCACCGTGTACTTGGCGAACAGCGCCATGGACTTGGAGGGGTTGGTCTGGAAGACCAGGCCGGGGGCGTGGGACGTTGAGCCGCCCGGCATGTTGAGCGGGCCCTGGTCCAGGACGGTGATGTTGTTCCAACCCCTGGTGACCAGTTCATCCGCCAGGTTCGTGCCGACAATGCCAGCTCCGATGATGACAATGCGTGGCGTCGATTCCATGTGGTTCTCCTGCTGAAAAGTCATTGATGTGCTGTGTGCTGGGTGCGGCGCCGGCTAGCGGAACACCACGGTGCTGGTCTGGTCCAGCAGGACGCGGTGCTGGCAGTGCCACCGCACGGCGCGGGACAGGGCGAGGGCTTCGGCGTCCTGGCCCACGGTGGACAGGGTGCCCGGTCCGAAGCTGTGGTCAACCCGGATGACTTCCTGTTCGATGATGGGACCCTCGTCCAGATCGGCGGTGACGTAGTGCGCGGTGGCACCGATGAGCTTGACGCCGCGGGCGTGGGCCTGGTGGTAGGGCTTTGCACCCTTGAAGCCGGGCAGGAAGGAGTGGTGGATATTGATGGCGCGGCCTTCGAGGGCACGGCACAGATCGTTGGACAGGACCTGCATGTAGCGGGCCAGGACCACCAGGTCCACGTCGTATTCCTCCACCAGGTCCAGCAGGCGCTGCTCGGCGTCCGCCTTCGTGTCCGCGGTGACGGGAATGTGGATGAACGGCAGGCCGGCGGCCTCGGCCATCGCGCGGTGGGTTTCGTGGTTGGACACGACTGCAACGAGGTCACCGCCCAGGGTGCCGCCGCGCCAGCGGAAGATGAGGTCGTTGAGGCAGTGCCCGAACTTGGACACCATCACCAGCACGCGCTGCTGGGTCTGGTCGTTGAAGCTGAACTTCATGTCGAACCGGTCTGCGATGGGACGGAACTCTTCTTCGAGCGTTTCCCGGGTGTAGGCCGGCGAACCGGAGAACGCGGTACGCAGGTGCAGCGTTTCGCGGAGGCTGTCATCGAACTGCTGGTGCTCGTCAATGTTGAAGCCGCGGTCGAACAGGAAGGTTGTCACGGCCTGGACGATGCCGGCGCGCTCGCCGCAGGACAGGGTCAGGACAAACTTCTGATCCGTCGGCTGCTCAACCGTTTCGGTAAGCGTGGTCCCGCCGAGGGCCGTCGATGAGGCTGTTTCCACCAGGGTCATGTCTCCTCCTTCTATAGATATATTCCTGTGTTGCGTACTGATATATTAGGTTGGAGATCAGCGTATACTGGTCGGTGGGTGAGGTCAATAGGTTTTTTCGACTCAAGGGGAAGAGGTCCTGCGATGGCAATTGAAACTTTGGCGCTCGCGGAAGATGCCGCCAGGAAATCGCTAGCGGACGTGGCCTACGAAAGCATCCGCGACAGGCTGCTGATGCTGGACATCAAGCCGGGCGACCTGCTTAACGACGATGCGCTGTCCAAATCACTGGGCGTGGGGCGGACGCCCGTTCGCGAGGCCCTCAAGCGGCTGGAACTGGACAGGCTGGTGGTGACCTACCCCCGGCGCGGCACCTTCGCCACCCGCGTGGATGTGACCGACCTTTCGTTCATCTCTGAGATCCGCGCGCAACTGGAGCCCTTGGCAGCTTCGCGCGCAGCGCGTGTTGCCTCGCCGGCCGTCCGGGCGAACCTCAAAGACATTTTGGCCGAGGTTGAGGCCTTCGATGTCAGCGCAGCCTCCGTGGTGGAAACCCTCCAGCTGGATTCCCGGGTCCACCACAGCATCTATGCGGCAGCCGCCAACCCGCACCTCGAAGACATCCTGATCCGCTACGACAACCTGGCAACGAGGATCTGGTGCATGGTGGTGGACCGCCTGCCGGACCTCTCGGTCCATGTGCATGAACACCTGAACCTGCTGCGGGCGGTCATCGACGGCGATGAGGACAGCGCGGCCGATCTGGCGCGCGTGCACGTCAGCGGGTTCGAGCGCGCCGTCCGTGAGGCATTGTTCAGCGCCTGAGTGCCTCCTTGGGTCGGTCCACGGGGATCCCGTCAGCGGATGCCCTGCAATTACGCCGACCGTCAGGCGCTGTTGGGGCACGCCCTCCAGCAGCCCGCGCCACCATCGCGCTGCCGTTCAGCTGTGCGCGCGGCGTATTTCCTGCCGATGCCGCCGACATTCCGGAACGGTGTTGACGCCCCGTGTGACCCGGGTCATACTTTGATCACCATTGATATATCAAAAAAATATCAATGCGAACCCAGAAGGGTTGACCACACTATCCGGAGGAAGAGATGAACCCCAGCGTGCACGCCGTCGCAGATGCCGGAAGCAGCACCCTCGAGGCAAGGCTGAACGGCCGCGGAAAGAGCGTGCCGGTGCAGGGAGTCCGGGCCGACTGGGCCCGCCTTCCCGGACACATCGTGGAGGTGTGGTTGCTCGGGGAGCACGTGGCGACGGGCGTGGTGGACCAGGCCGCGGACGACGATTCGGTCCTGTGGCTCGCCGGCGCCGGCGCCGATACCCGCCGCCTTTTCGACAAGGGCACCGGCTACCAGATCTGGGTTTAGGCCCGTACTGAAGCTGTCTTGGCGGCCAAACCGTTTGGAGCAGGTTCCAGCCGGCGACGTCACCCGGCGCCGCTGGCGGGTCGAGCGGCAGCACCACGGAAATGCCCGAACCCCACCCCGGCAGGAGGTCCACCTCCATGCGCCCGGCCAGTGCCTGCACCCGGCCACTGCAGCCGGCCCATGGCGGGCGCCTCGGTGGACAGTTCGGCTGATCCACCGTGGAACCGGAGGAAAGCCTGGTCCTCGCCTGAAGGGCGCGGGAAGCAAAAAGGGTCCGGCCCCGGTGGAAATCCACCAGGGCCGGACCTTCTTTTGCGTGGTTTGGCTAGTTCTTGCTGGCCTCGGCGCTGGAAACAGCGCTGGAACCCGTGCCGGGGCAGGATTCCCCTTCCGCGCACTTCTCGCTGTGTTCGTGCCGGGTCACCAGGTCGAACTGGACGCCGCCGTGCTGTTCGACGCCGGTGCGGATGGCGCGTTCGACGACGGACGTCGCCAGGCGGCGGCGCAGCGACAGCGGGTCCCGCCGCAGGTCCTTGGCGAGGGCGAAGCACAGCAGCAGCATCACCACGACGAACGGCAGCGCCGCCACAATGGTGATCCTTTGCAGGCCTGACAACGCTTCGGACGGTTCATCGCCGCCGGCCAGCAGCATCACCGCGGCCACGGCGCCGGTGAGGGCGCCCCAGAAGATCACGAGTCCGCGCTTGGGATCCGAGGCTCCGTTGGAGCTGAGGGAGGACATGATCAGTGAGGCTGAATCCGCGCCCGTGATGAAGAAGATGGCTACGAGGACCATCGCCAGCACGATCACCGCGGCTGTCAGCCAGCCCGGCATCGGCAGGTTCTTCACCAGGTTGAACAGTGCCCCGTCAAAGTCGATCGAAGCCACGCCGTCGGTGACGGTCATCAGGCCGGGCTGGCCTGCCTCGTCAGCTTTCTGCTGCACATCGAATGCTGCCCCGCCGAAAATTCCGAACCAGATCACGCTGACAACGCTGGGAACCAGGAGGACGCCGGTGACGAACTGCCGGATGGTGCGGCCGCGGCTGATGCGGGCGATGAACATGCCGACGAAGGGCGTCCAGGAGATCCACCAGGCCCAGTAGAAGATGGTCCAACTGGACATCCAGGTGCGCAGGGCCTCGTCCCCAACTGCCTCGGTGCGGGAGGACATCTCCGCCAGATCGCGGGCGTAGTCGCCCACGGCCGAGGGGATGAGGTTCAGGATGAACAGGGTGGGGCCGGCGATGAACACGATGAGCGCCAGGACCACGGCCAGGACCATGTTGATATTGGACAGCCACTGGATGCCGCGGCTGATGCCGGAGACTGCGGACGCCACGAAGCATGCCGTCAGGATGGCCACGATGGCCACCAGTGCCGGGGTTCCCACTTCGCCCACCCAGCCGTTGGAGGTGAGGCCGCTGCCGATCTGCAGGGCGCCCAGGCCCAGCGATGCGGCGGTGCCGAAGAGCGTGGCGAAGATGGCAAGGATGTTGATGAACTTGCCCACCGGTCCCTCAACCGTCCGGATGCCGAACAGTGACGTGAACGCTGCGGAGATCAGTTGCTTGCGGCCCAGCCGGTAGGTCCCGTAGGCCATCGCAATGCCCACCACGGCGTACATGGCCCAGGGGTGCAGGGTCCAGTGGAAGATCGAGGTGGCCATGGCGGTTTGGATGGCGGCGGGTGTGCGGCCGTCAACCGTTCCGGGTGGCGGCGAGATGAAGTGGTAGAGCGGCTCTGCGACGCCGTAGAACATCAGGCCGATGCCCATGCCGGCCGCGAACATCATGGCGATCCAGGACACGGTGCGGAATTCGGGCTTTTCGCCGTCCTTGCCGAGGGGGATGTTGCCGAACTTCCCCATGGCCAGCCACAGGACGAAGACGACAAACAGGGAGGCGAGGACCATGAAGAGCCAGCCCGTGTACTCCATGACCCAATCAAGGGCGTCCTTGGAGGTGGCGGCCAGGCTGTCCTTGCCGAAGAAACCCCAGAGCACGAAGGCGACGGCGATGGCGCCCGTGATTCCGAAAGTTGCCTTGTCCAGGGTGAGCTTGCGGTTGCGGCGCTGGGACACCGCATGTTCGGTCTTGGTCTGGCGCAGTTCCTCGAGGATCTGGTCGTACTCCTCGGTGTCCGGGAGGGGTTCCGTGAGTGCGTCCTCGGCGGGAATGCTGTCCTGGTCGTCCTCGGGACGCCCGGGTTTAGGGGTGGTTAATTCACTATTGATAGCCATGAGCTGGATCCTTTGCTCGGCGGTCATGGACATGCGCAATGGCAGGGCCTGGCGCGTCCGCCGGATCGAAGCTTGGGGGACTTCGCCGGAGTTGAAGGCCATGATGTCGCCGTAGATGGTGCGTAGCTGTTTTAAGGCAGGTGCTTGCCGGCAGTCTCTTCCCGGCGCCGGCAGGCGTGGTGCGTGGAGTTACCTCTGGTATGGGTCGCGGCGGCTGGAAGATACCGACGGACCGGGATGGCGGACGGGTAAAGCACCTGGGGAGTGTTTCGCAAGGGTCAACAGTATTCGCGTTAGGCAACAGAGTGCGCTACGCCACATTTAAAGTCAAGGTATTTCACCTTGCCGGTGGAACAAGACCCGGCCGCTTGACAGTGAGGAAAGCGAAATCTATTTGTTGCACACTGCGGCGACGGTTGCGCAGGGGGAACCAAAATCGCCCGAAATGGACACAAGAATGGCCCCGACCCATACGGGCCAGGGCCATTCTTAGGGGTGCTTAGCGCCTGGAGTACCCCATGTTGGCGCTGATCTGGAGGCCTGCCTCCCGGAGTGCCTCCACCAGGCCCGGAATCTTTTCCGGGTCGAAGCGGAAGGCCGGACCGGAAATGCTGATGGAGCCCACCACGTTGCCCTGGTGGTTGAGCACCGGCACCGCTATGGCGTTCAGGCCGATCTCGAACTCTTCGCGGACCACCGCGTAACCCTTGTTGCCGGCTTCCAGCAGCTGGCGGTCCAGTTCCTGCCGGTTGGTGACGGTGCGGGACGTGCGGGCCGGGAGGCCGGTCTCCTTCAGGATCCTGTCGCGTTCCTCCGTAGCCAGTGCGGCCAGGAGGATCTTTCCGCTGGACGTGGCGTGCAGCGGGGTCAGGCTGCCCACCCAGTCGTAGGTGGCCAGCGTGGAGGGTCCCATGGCCTGGTCCACGTTGACCGCGTAGTTGGAGCGCAGTACAGCCAGGTTGACCGTCTCCTTGAACTCGGCCGCGAGGCCCTCCAGGACTGGCCGTGCCTCGTGGACCAGGCTGAGCCGGCCGGGGATGACGCTGGCGAGTCGGAGGATGCCGAATCCCAGCTGGTATTTTCCGCGGTCGCTGTTCTGCTGGACCATGTCCCGGCTGACCAGGGATCCCATCAGCCGGGACACCGTGGACTTGTGGATGCCCATTTCCTCGGCAATTTCACTGACTCCGGCCTGGCCTTCACGTGCCAGGATTTCCAGGACCGCGAGGGCGCGCTCCACGGACTGCACCCCGCCGGACGGGCCGCTTTCGGCGTCCGCGTCGGGTTCGGGGTGGTTGTTCGAAGCCATCAGGCGCTCCCACGTCGTCGCTGCCGCTTGCGTGCCGGAGGGCCGCAAGCGCTGGTCGATTTCTCCATTCGATCCTATGCCGGGATCTGTGACCGGCACGACACGGTGTCCGGCAGGACGGTCTGCGACGTAGGCCGAAGGTGCAGCGGGACGGGTGCTAGCTGCCCCGGTAGGTGGAGTAGGCGAACGGGCTCAGCAGCAGCGGGACGTGGTAGTGCTCAGGGCCCGATACTTCGAAAACCAGGTCCACTTCGGGGAAGAAAGTGGCGGTCTGCAGGCCGGCGTAATACGTGCCGGTGTCAAAGTTCAGCTTGTAGTGGCCCGGTTCCAGCTGCTCGGGGCCAAGGTCCTTCGCGCGGCCGTCCGCATCGGTAGTGGAGGCGGCGAGCTCACGCCAGGTGCCGGCGTCGTTCTTCGAAAGGACGACGGCGACGCCCGCCGCCGGGCGCCCGGCACCGGTGTCGAGGATGTGGGTGGTGACGTGGGAGACGCTCATTCGGTGATCAGTCCTTCGAGCCGGAGTACGGCGATTTCGCGCAGCTGCTGGGCCACGATGGTGTCTTCCTCTGCGGGGGTGTTGGCGAGCCGGCTGTTGAGTGCCGCAAGGATTTCCGGCGCGGTACGGCCGGCGGCGCGGATAAGGAACACCCGGCCGAACTTTTCCTCGTACTCCCGGTTGCCGCGGGCCAGCGCCTCCGCCGCCGCGGCGTCCGCGGGATCCACGCCGGCCTGCTCGGAGCGGGACATGGACGCCTCGGCTGTACCCGCCGTCGGCCGTTCCCCGATCCTGGGGTGGTGGGCCATGGCGGCCTCCACCTCGGCGGGGGTGAAGGGGTTGGCGGCCCCGGACGCGAACGCCAAAAGGGCTTCCCTGGTGTCGAAGGGCCTGGCTGCGGTGACGGCATCCACCCAGCGGGTGACATCGATGCAGGGCTTGAGGGTGTCTGCGGCGGAGGAGGGGTCCGCGCTGTTGAATTCGGCAAGCTTCATGCTGGCTGGTTCCTCGGTAGCGATGCTGGCATCCATGGTGACGGCTATGCGGAGGCCGGATTGCCCGGCGCCTTCGTGACGGACTCGCCGAGGCATGTCCACTAAGGTTCCGCATCATGGAACTGTTATTTCAGCATACGTAATATCTAAGGGCAGGAAGGGTGTGGTGTCAAGAGACTACAACACCGCCGCGGCCTACCCGGTATCATCACGGAAAGGCCTTTCAAAGGCCTGCTGACACAGACTGGGGAGTCAACAGAATATGGACGGGACGCTATGCAGACGCTGACCGATCAGGACGCCGGACGCGATCTTGGCCTGCAGGAATACGGATTACTGCCGGCCCACGAGGGGACTATCCCCATACTTATTGACCGCCAGGCGCAGGGCGCCCTCGACAACCTGGTCCGCGTGGCGGCATCACTGTGCGGGGTGCCGTACGGCGTGGTCAACATCATCACCTCGGACCAGCAGCTGCAGATTGCGGCGTCCGGGACCGCGGCCGGCATCTGCTCGCGCGAGGACTCCATGTGCGCCTCCGTGTTCCTGGATCCAGGAACCACTGTGGTGCGGGACGCTTCCCTGGACCCGCGCTTTGCCGCCAACCCGTTCGTCACGGGGGAAATCGCGGATGTCCGCTTCTACGCCTCCGTGCCGCTGCGAACGTCTAATGGCCTGGTGCTGGGTTCGCTGTGCGTCTTTTCGGACCAGGCCGAACTCCCCACGCCGGAGCAGATAGACCTGGTGGAGGTGCTGGCCCAGCAGGTGGTGGAACTCCTCGAACTCCAGCACCGGACGCTCCAGCTTGACCATGCCCTGGTGGAGCTGCGTCGCAGCAACGCCATGCTGTCCGAGTTCGCCGGCCGCGTGAGCCATGACCTCCGCGCTCCGCTGACCACCATCCTGGGCTACGTTGAGCTGGCCGAGGACGATCCCGGCATGGCCCCGGACCACCCGGCAGCCGAATACCTGGGACTGATCGGAACGGGCGGCCGGCGCATGCTGGGAACCCTCGAAGACGTGCTCAACTACGCCCGCGCGGATGGGGAGCTGCATCTGGAGCGGGTGTCCCTGCTGGCCGTCACGGCAGAAGCGGCCCAGGACCTCGGGGTGGACCTGGGGCTGGGCAGCGGTTTCCTGTGCGAGGATGCGGAACTCACCGCCGACCGCCAGCAGCTGCGCACCCTGATCCAGAACCTGCTGGCCAACTCGCTGAACTACCGGGAGCCCGGGCGGGGCCTGGAAGTGGCCATCACCGCCACCACCTGCCCTGGCGGCGTCACCGTCCATGTGGCGGACAACGGCAAAGGCATCAGGCCGGCGGACCGGGGACGGGCGGTGGAACCGCTGGTCCGGCTTCACCGGCCCGGCGACGGCCCGGGAACAGGCCTGGGCCTGGCTACCTGCCAGCGGATTGCCCAGTCACACGGAGGCGAACTGAGCATCAGTGAAACTCCAGGCGGTGGAGCCACCGTCTCAGTGCTGTTCCCCGCCGCGCAGTAGCGTGCGGGCGTAGTGCCGGTGGTTAGGTTTGCCGGAACCGGGTTCCGGCAAACCCAACCGTCAGGCAGCAGTCAGTCCTGGGAAGACGTGCGGGACAGGACCCAGGTGCTGGTGCCGTCCTGCCGTTCGAACGTCACGGTGGTCACCAGGGCCTGGATCAGGGCAAGCCCGCGGCCGGACTCGGCATCCTCGCCGGGCGTTGCCGGTTCCATGGGGCCGAAGGGCGGCTTGGCGTTGTAGGCGCTCACGCGGGCCTGGAGCAGCAGCGGCTCCACGGTGATGTCCACGCCGAGTTCCACCGGATCCGCGCCCGCCGGTTCGGCGTGCTGGACGATGTTGGACGCTGACTCGATCACCGCCGTGGTGAACGTCATCTGGTCCATGTCATTCACGAACGGCACATCGAGCCACAGGCTGTCCATGTCGTTGTGGACATCGTTGATGGCGTCTTCGGTGGCGAGCCCGCGGAAGCTGCGCGAGGCGAGCACTTCAGTCATTGCCGAACGCCTCTTCGACCGACGGGTAGGCCGTGAGGACCTTGTCCATGCTGGTGAGCTGCAGGACCATCTTCACCTGCGGCTGGACTGCCGCGATCCGCAGGTCCCCGCCGGCCTGCCGCGCAGCCTTCAGGCAGCCAATGAGGGCGCCCAGCCCGGACGAATCCATGAAGGCGGTGTTCTCCAGGTTGACCACGATCCGGTTGGACCCGCCGGCGATCACGTCCGTGACGAACTCGCGGAGCTTGGGCGCGGACACCATGTTCAGCCGCCCGTCCGCCTTGACCTCGGCATATGAGTCCTTGACCTCATAGCTAAACTCCATCGGGATTCCTCTCGGATTGTGTTGGTTCTGCGGATTCTGCGGGCGGTTCAAAGCCCTTGTAGAGCACGGCGCGGACCAGGATGGACATGACCACCAGGTCGAAGATCACCCAGGCCACGTTCACCAGGGTGCCCAGCGGTTCTGCCAGGCCGGTGGCCAGGCGGACAATTCCGACGACGGCGGCCACGGCCAGCAGGATGGACACCACGATCTGGGGCTGGATCAGGCTCCAGCTGGGTCCGCCGCTTTGGCGCGCCTTGGGCGTCACCGCGAACCCCAGGGGACGGCCGAACCAGACGTTGCGGGCCGCCGTCGTACACGCCTTGATCCACGTGGGGAACAGGGCGAGGCTGTACTGCTGGCCGCGCCACGTGGGAATGCCGCGGCCGGCCACCGCGAACAGCAGCTGGTTGACCACCATGAACGGAATGAACCGGATGAAGAAGTCCCAGCTGAGGCTGGTGACGGGCAGGATGCCCAGCAGCAGGTAGATGATGGGGGCTGCGAAGTAGATAACCGCCGCGAAGCCGCTCAGGTAGGTCCACATGGTGGCGAAGTACATCAGCCGCTGGCCGATTTTCAGGCCCTTCTGCACCAGCGGGTTCTCCCGGAGCAGCACCTGGATGGTGCCCTGGGCCCAGCGGAGCCGCTGGGTGAGCATGGTCTTCAGGTCCTCCGGCGCCAGGCCGTACGCCAGGATCTCGTGGTGGTAGACGCTCTGCCAGCCCATGGCGTGCATGCGCATGGCGGTGGCCATGTCCTCGGTGACCGAAATGGTGGCCAGCGGCATGATCGGCTGGGCTTCGTCGTTGCGTTCCACCGAGAGCGCATCCAGGACGGCCTGGACCGATTCGAGGGCGCCCAGCGGGGACCAGTCGCGGGCGGACATGCGCTGCACAGCGTCGTCGGCCACCACCGGAACGCCGGCCTCGCCAACGTGGGCGAGTTCCATGGCCGCGATTTCCTCGAGGTCCGACTGCAGTGCCTCGACGTCTGCCTGCACCAGGGTCTGGACGGCGGTGTCCACGCGGCGGCGCACCCGGTAGGTGATCTCGCTGAGCGCCATGCCGGAGTCCAGTTCCTGCTGCGCTTCAACAGTGGCGGCTTCCACCTCGTCCAGCACCTGCGCCACCAGCGAGTCCATGTCCGTGGACTTGCGCGCCTGCCGGATGGCCTGCCGGGAGGCTGCCAGCGCGCGGCGGATGCTCTTCTCGGTCTCCTTCACGTAGCCCACCAGGCCCAGCTGCATCAGCGCTTCGCGGCGCAGGATGGCGTTGGAGCCGCAGAAGAAGGCAGCGTTCCAGCCGTCCTTGCCCTGCTGGATGGGGCCGTAGAACAGCGGGGCCTGGCTGCCCAGGGGGTCGTCGGCCGGGACGTTGCTGAAGTACTGCGGGGTCTGGACCAGCGCCACCTTGCTGTTGTTGAAGTAGCCCAGCGTCTTTTCCAGGATGTCCGGTTCGGGGATCTGGTCCGCATCCAGGATCAGCAGGAACTCGCCGTCGGTCTGCATCAGCGCATTGTTCAGGTTCCCCGCCTTGGCGTGGCGGGGCAGGTCTTTGGTCCAGTCCTCGCTGCGGGTCACATAACCCAGCCCGTGCCGTTCGGCGAGTGCCTTCATCTCGGGGCGGGCGCCGTCGTCGAGGATCCAGGTGCTGTGCGGATGCCGGATCCGCTTGGCCGCCAGCGCCGTGGTGAGCACCATGTCAAGGTCCTCGTTATACGTGGTGATGAAGACGTCCACCGTGGCATCGGCCGGTGGCTCCGGGGCGCCCTTGCGGATCTTCAGGTTCCACACCGTCATGCCGAACAGCATCACGTCGATGAGACTGTACGTTTCGGCGATGACCAGCGGCAGGGCGATCCACCAGGCTTCCCAGTTCAGGGAGGCCATCCACCGCCAGGCGATGTAGTTCACGCCGGTGATAACGGTCAGCACCACCACCACGCGGGTCCAGAACCGGGTCATACCGCCACATCCTGGGGGAGCCTGCGGACCACAACCACCGTCACATCGTCCTCAGCGGTCTCGGCCGGGGCGAGGGACAGGATGGCGCTGCTGGCCGCCTGCGCGGAATCCTCGGCCTGGGTGGCCCGCCGGACGGCCTCCGTGAAGTCCTCCACGGATTCGAAGACATCCAGCACGCCGTCACTGACCACCACCAGGCAGTCGCCGGGCGCCAGGTCGAGGCCGGACTGGGGCCACTCGGACCCGGACCAGGCCCCCACCGGCGGCCCTCCCGAAGGAAGGCGGTGTGCTGCCCCGCCCGACTCGACGTGCAGCGCGAGCCCGTGGCCGGCGTCGACATAGCTGACCTTGCCCGACGCCGCGTCCAGCCGGGCGTGGAAGAGGGTAACAAAGGAGTTGGAGGAATCAAGGTCCGTGGCGATCGCCTTGCTGGCGGAGGCGAACGCGCCGTCCAGGTCCTGCCGGCGGCCGGTGGAGCGCATGACGGCGCGGACCGTAGCGGCGATCAGGGCCGCACCCATGCCCTTGCCCATGGCATCGGCAAAGGTCAGGTGCAGGCCTTCGGGTGTCTGGTACCAGTCGTAGAAGTCCCCGCCCACGCTGCGTGAGGGACGGAAGACCCCGGCAACGTCGTACCCCTCAACACGGATGTCCTCCTTGGGCAGGAGGCTCAGCTGGACCTCGGTGGCACGCTGGAGTTCGCTGCGCGATGCCGTGTCAGCGGCGGGGGAGGGCCGGCGGCGGAACAGGGCGTTGATCCGTGACTGCAGTTCACGCGGGCTGAACGGCTTGCTGATGTATTCATCGGCGCCGTTGTCCAGGCCCGTCAGCTTGTCCAGCTCGTCCGCGCGGGCGGTCAGCATGACGATGAACGCATCGGAAAATTCGCGGAGGAGTTTGCAGACTTCCAGGCCGTCCAGGTCCGGGAGGTTCAGGTCAAGCGTGACCAGGTCCGGCTGGCTGCGCCGGACTTCCTCGACGCCGGTCAGGCCCGTACCGGCCTCCGTGACTTCGAAGCCCTGCTTGGTCAGCACGCGGACCAGGAGCCCGCGGATGTCCGGGTCATCCTCGATGACAACGGCACGACGAACTTCAGGGGGAGAGACCATAGCTCTACTTCTACCGTATTAAGGCGGACGGGGCATGTCTCAGCGCTTCACAGTTTCAAGCGAATCCGCTGTTCAGCGGCGGAATGCAGCCATGACGACGGCGCCGTGGACCCGCTGAAGGGCATCTTGCGCAAATCTTGGGACCGGCTTGCCCGGACGTTGAGCATGGACCGGGACACTCGGACCAAGGCTGCAGCTTCCGGGCAGCAGGGGACACGACGGCGGTCCCCGCCGGAAGTTGCCTGGCTGGCGGATCGCGGGGGAAGCCATGGAACAGACCAAAAATACGAACCGGGGTGCGCCTGCCCAGAGTGCGCCGGCCCAGGGTGGCGCCGCCGGCCTGGACGTCGGAGCTGGTCCGGGTGTTGGCCTGGACCTGATCGTTAAGGAAGTCCTGGAGGTGGGCGCGGCCAAGGCCCGGGCACTATGGTGCCTTCACGTCCATGCCCGCAAAGTCCGGGCCGCTGCCCGCGACCTCGCGGATGCCCTGGCCGAGTCCAGGGACGTCTGGAACTGGCCGGGAGACCGCCTGCCCGTAGGGGACGAGATGTCGCAGCACGTGGAGAAGCTGACCCACCGGTTGAGGGTGGAGACAGACGCGCACCACCGGCTGGAAGGACTCTTCAAAACTGTGGGCCGGGGGCGTTCCGTCCAGGCGGTTTAGATGCCACACTGAGGAGCAATCGATTGGCTGGGGGAAACAGTCAGGAGATTGCGGTGGGTTGGATGGCAGGTTGGGCTTACCTTTTGGCAGGACTCATGACCATGGACGCGCTTCTCCTGGCGCTGTGGGCCATGGATGTGGACTGGGGCAAGTACTGGCGAAGGAAGTAGACGCCTCACCCGCGGCCGGCGTCCGGCCTAAGCGCTGCGGCGGCTCACGATCTCGTTGATCCAGATTGGCGCGAACGGTGACGTGCAGTTCGGCGGTGTGGGGTAGTTCTTGAGGACCTCCAGGCGCTCGCCGATGCCGATGGCCCTGGCCCGCTGGTCCGGATGCTCGATCCCGATCTGCGCAAGGGTGTGGTTCATGGCCCACTGCAGGCGGTCCGGGGCGGCCTTCATCTCCGCCTCGATGGTGTCCAGCAGGCCCGGCAGGTCAAGTCCGTCCGGCTTCTTGGCCACCCGCTCAGTGGTGAGGGCCCAGCCTGCACTGGCTACCACGGGGTCTGGGTCTGCCGTCCAGGCCACGCGGAGTGCTTCGGCGTGCGGGCTCTTCTTGACCACGTAGTTGACCAGCCAGTCGTGGACTTTCGGTGCCCGGGATTCGCGCAGCATTGCGTCCAGTTCCTCACGGCTGAAGTCCTTAGGCCGGCAGATCAGCAGCGCCAGGAGCCGCGCCGCGGTATCCCCGGAGGCCCACAGCTGCCGTGCCAGGTCCTGCTGGGTTTTCAGCCGCTTGGCCACGGCCCGGAGCTTGCCCAAGTTGATGCCGTGATCGTCCCCGCGCTTCTCATTGGCTTCGCGAAACTTGGGATCTTCCAGCTCCGCCAGTTCGGCCAGAACCTCATCCACTGCCTGGGACATCCCTACCTCCGCATGCGTTGCCGTGAAGTATCAGCTTACGGCCGGGCATCGATCCACCGGCCCGGGCTCACTGCCATGCCTGCCACCGCCATGCCTGCCACCGCCTGGGCTGTCAGCGCCGGGGCCCACCGCATAGCTCACTATGCGGGGCCGGCTACTGAGCCAGGTCCAGCCGCATCAGCACCCGCGGAAAGCCATTAAGCACGGCCTCGGTGTCCGCGGCCTTCGTGAAACCGGCATCCTCGAAGAGCTTCCGAGTGCCCACGTAGGCCATGGTGAGGTCCACTTTCTGCCCGGCGTTGTCCACCGGATACCCTTCGACGACGGGTGCTCCGTAGGTCCGTGCCAGGTCCACGGCTCCCGCCAGCAGGGCGTGTGAGATTCCGTTGCCGCGATGCCCTGGCCGGACCCGGATGCACCAGATGGACCACACCTCCCGGGCGTCCACGTGGGGGATCCGCCGGTTGGTGGCGAAACCCGTGTCCGCGCGGGGGTGCACCGCTGCCCACCCAACCGGCTCGCCGCCGTCGTACGCCAAAATTCCCGGCGGAGGATCCTCCGCCACCAGCTTTTTCACGAACTCCCCGCGCTCAGTTCCGTGGAGCTGCTGGTTCTGCCTGGACGGGATGCGGTAGCTCAGGCACCAACACACGTTCGCATCCGGCCGCTTGGGGCCCACGAGGGTTCTGACGTCCGCGAAATCGGTGGCCGGACGGATTTCGATCGCCATGCCGCCATCCTGTCACCGGCAGGCAGGTGCGGCAACGGTTCCGCGGGCGCTTCCGCTTCCTGGAACCGCATCCGTGACCGAACAACCGCACCGCCGAACAACCGCACCGCCGCCCGCCAACGAAGAACGCCCCCGCACTTTCCGCGCGGAGGCGTTCTTTCGATGACAGGTTTCTCATCAGCGTCTGCCGTAGACGCGTTACCCGTCAGCGCAGACTAGAGTCCCAGGGCTTCCTTCAGCCGGGCCACGTGGCCGTCGGCCTTCACCTGGTACTGCGCCAGGACCACCTTGCCCTCGGTATCCACCACAACGGTGGAACGGACGATGCCCTCGACGATCTCGCCGTTGACCAGCTTCTCTCCCCAGGCGCCATAGGCGAGGGCGACGGCGTGGTCCTGGTCGGAGAGCAGCGGGAAGGTCAGGGAGAAGTCGCCGCTGAAGCCGGCGAGGGCTTCCTGGGCGTCGGGGGAGACGCCGACCACCTCGTACCCCTGGCCCTGCAGCGCGCCCAGGCTGTCGCGGAAATCGCAGGCTTCGGTGGTGCAGCCGGGGGTTGCGGCCTTGGGGTAGAAGTACACAATGACATTTTTGCCACGGTAATCGGCCAGGGAGATTTCCCGGCCCTGGGCATCCCTCAGGGTGAAGTCGGGAGCCGGGGTTCCGGGCTGAAGCTTGGTGGTCAAGGTCTGGCTCATGGCGTTCCTTTGGAGATTCGGTCA
Source organism: Pseudarthrobacter sp. 10T415 (assembly GCF_056394175.1). Classification (NCBI taxonomy): domain Bacteria; kingdom Bacillati; phylum Actinomycetota; class Actinomycetes; order Micrococcales; family Micrococcaceae; genus Pseudarthrobacter; species Pseudarthrobacter sp. 10T415. Next base: position 301,791 of record NZ_JBFTHJ010000004.1, read on the forward strand.
ATAATGGCCAACATCAAGTGAAGCGGTTTTCCGCTATCAGCAACAACTCCGCCGTCACACCCGGTATTCCGCCACCCCTGCCGCGGACGCCTTTCCTGCTGCCTAAACCTGGTCCTTAAGCGCGTCAGTGCGTTGCTGGATGAAAGTGCGCAGGGTCTGCGTTTCACCAGCCAGTTCCTCGGCGGTGAGCCCGTCGCTGAGTGGTACGACGGCGGCAATTGAGTCGAGGAGGCTGGCCGCGGTTCCGCTGGCGTACAGCTGCGCGTAAAGATCCGCGTAGGCGGCGTCATACACGGACTGGAAGGCCTCCGAAGCCAGGAACCTTTCCTTCAGTTCGTTGCCGCCCCGGCCTCCTCCGCCTCCTGCACCGGCTGCAGCCCCCGCGGCCGCTCCGGCTCCTGGACCCGTTCCACCCGCTGTTCCTGCCGTGCCGTCAGCGTCCGCTGCGGCTCCCGCAAAAGGTGCCCAGCCGCCGTCGTCCGTTCCGGGAGGCTGCATGCCGCCTCCCGCACCCTGATTCCCTGCGCCGCCACCGCCGCCACCGCCGATGGACAGCTGCGCCTCGGGCGATGCCGTGGCGTCGCCGGTCATGGCGAGGTTAAGGTCCCAGGAAATGACGGAGATCTTCTTGGTGTCCAGGCTGTACCAGAGGTAGTAGTTCTGGCCGGGCCCGGCCATGTCGTCGCCGTTGACCAGCAGGTTCATCGTAGCGGTGTAGCGGGCGAAGGACTCCACATCCACGCGCTCCGCCAGGCCGGCGTCGAACTCCTCGTCGGTGGCTTCGGACAGCCACTTGAGGAAGTCGACGATGGGCTGGACTGTCTCGCTGTCCCCGTTGTTGAGCTGCTTGAACTGGTCCTCGTAGGTGGCCAGGTCGGCGCCTTGGTAGGTGAAGCTGGAGTCCGCATCAGCTTTGTAGAGGACTCCCGGGGTATCGAAGAGGGAGTCCGCGTAGTCTTCATCGGGGTTTTCCACCAGCAGCCGGGTCTGGGTGGGGCTGCCGTTCACCGAGTAGGTGGTGTAGGCGTACCGCTGCGTGGCCTGGCCGCTGGCCCCCGTGAGGGCCAGGGCCAGCGCCTCATTCAGGACGGGGGAGCCGGGGCGCAACGACACCTCGCCCAGCCCCTGGTAGGTCTGGCCGTCCACGTACTTGTCGAAGCGGATCAGCAGGGGCAGGGACTCTGGGACGTCGGAGGAGATCCCGGTCGACGCTGCGTTCCCGCCCATCCCGCCGCCACCTGCGCCGTTGCCGCTGAGGCTCCGAAGCGTGGAGTTGCCCTTGAGCCGCACGCCCACGTTGGACACGGTGGTGCCGTCGATGGTGATGTCCGCGGCGATCCAGTCCTTGGACCCGTCGGCCTCGTAGGCAGCGATCATCGCGGCGTAGTCGTCCTCGTTCCACGTGACGCTGACGGTGTGGGAGGCGCCGTCCGTGAAAAGGGTGGAGTCCGGCGTCGTGGTGTCCGTGGTGCCGTTGCCGGCATCCACTCCTGCGGTGGCTGACGCTGCGGACGTGGCCTGCGTGCCGGACGACTCCGCACCTGCCCCAATACCGCACCCGGTCAGGGCAAGGGCTACCGCCAGGGCGGAGGAGGAAAGGATGGCACCGGGGAAACGTCGCATGGGTCCTGCTTCAGGCTCGGGGATCTGTTCCATCCACGTTCCCGGGCACAGCTGTGCCGTTGCTGTGCTGGTGCCATGCGGCCGGTATGTAAACCGGATGCGCCATCAGATAGCTCCCCAAACCCGGGTCTAGGGAGCCCCAACTGATAGCGCAACCATCCGTTTGGGCGCCACTGGTGAGCGGGCGTTTGGGGTTTGGGCGCCACGAGTGAGCGGGCGTTTGGGGTTTGGGCGCCACGAGTGAGCGGGCGTTGGGCTAGAGGCCGAGTTCTTCCCGCAGCGCCGCGACGTGGCCCTGGGCGTCCACCTGGTACTGCGCGAGGACGGCACGCCTGTCCGGCCCGACCACCACCGTGGAGCGCAGGACGCCTTCGAGGATCTCGCCGTTGACCAGCTTCTCGCCCCAGGCTCCGTACGCCCGGGCCACGGCGTGGTCCTGGTCCGAAAGCAGCGGGAACGTCAGGGCGTGGTCTGCGGTGAAGCCGGCCAGGGCTTCGGGAGCGTCGGGGGAGATGCCGAGGACCTCGTAGCCGCGGCCCTGCAGCGAGGCCAGGTTGTCGCGGAAGTCGCACGCTTCGGTGGTGCAGCCGGGGGTGGCGGCCTTCGGATAGAAATACACGATCACGTTCCGGCCCTGGAAGGACTCGAGCGATACGGGGTTCCCTGCGGCGTCCGGAAGCGTGAAGGTCGGTGCGGGGCTGCCGGGCTGGAGCCGGGCAGTAAAGGGCGCGGTGTTGTTGGGCGCGGTGGTCATGCTGCTCCTCGGTGGGGTTTCAGATGGAGTATTCGGCGGGCCCGCGCACGGTGGCGTGCGGGCCGGGGATGAACTGGTAACCGCCGCCTCGGACGGTTGCCACGGCGTGGCGGGCGTTGCCAAGCTTCCGCCGGATCCGGCCCACGTAGACGTCGATGGACCGGGCGGTGGCGCCGGGGTAATTCAGGAACTCCAGGAATTCCTGAAGCTCCTCCCGGCTGACGGTGCGGGACAGGTGGGTGACCAGGAACCGCAGAACCTTATATTCGACGCCGGTCAGGGAGACCGGCACGCCATCCAGGAGGACGGTATCGGCGGCGAGGTCCACGGCCACGGTGCTGACGGGCCCGGCCGACGGCGGCAGGTAAGCAGCGTCGTCAACCGCGCTGCCTGCCGTCCCGGCTTCCACCACAGCAGCCGCTGCAGCAGTCCCGGCAGCGTTGCCGCCGGCCTTATCCGTTGGATCGCCGGTTGGATCACCCGATGAATCACGAGCTGAAGCGCCGGAGTCCCCCGCCGTGGAGGGAGCGCGGGAGGAGTGATCTGTGGCTCCCTCCCCGGCGGAGGCCCCGGACGTGGGGGCTCCGGCGGCAGGCCAATGGACTTCCGCCTCCGGAGCAGTCTGCAGGGCACGGGCGAGCACCAGTTCGGCGGCCCGGGCCAGGATTTCGGGGCTGGTTCCTTCTTCCGGCACCACCCACACGGCCAGGCCGCGGGCCACAGCTTTGGGCTGGACCGCCCGCGGGGGCTGGCCTGAACGAGGGGGCTGTGTCATGGAAGGCTCCGCCATCTGCCGGCTGTGGGGCATCCGCGGGCGGGAAGGCATCCCCGAAGGGAAAGCCGCCCGCGGATGGTGTGCTTCCACTGCCATGGCGCGTCCCTAGACGCCGCCGCGGCGGATCAGCTTGCCCGTGGGGGTCTGGCCGTCCACCACGGCGCCGCGCAGGAAAGTCTTGCGGACCACGCCTGCCAGGGTCTTGCCGTCGTAAGGCGTGATGGGGTTCTTGTGCTTGAGTTTGGACACGTCCACCACGAAGGCCTCATCCGGGGCGAAGACCGCGAAGTCGGCGTCGTAGCCCAGGGCCAGCTGCCCCTTGTTGGTGAGGCGGGCCAGGTTGGCGGGCTTCTCCGCCATCCAGGACACCACCTGCTCCAGCGGGATGCCGCGGTGCCGGGCTTCGCTCCAGATCAGGGAGAGGCCCAGCTGCAGCGACGAGACTCCGCCCCAGGCCACGGCAAAGTCGCCGTTTTCCAGGTCCTTGAGGTCCAGGGTGGAGGGGGAGTGGTCCGAGACGATGCAGTCGATGGTGCCGTCCTGCAGGCCCTGCCACAGCAGCTCCCGGTTGGAGGCCTCGCGGATGGGCGGGCAGCACTTGTACGCGGTGGCGCCGTCCGGGATTTCCTCGGCCATGAGGGTCAGGTAGTGCGGGCACGTCTCCACGGTGAGCTTCACGCCGTCGCGCTTTGCCGAAGCGATCATGGGCAGCGCGTCCGACGACGAGAGGTGCAGGATGTGCGCGCGGGCACCGGTCCAGCGGGCCCGTTCGATCACCTCGGCGATGGCCTTGTTCTCGGCGCCGCGGGGGCGGGAGGCCAGGAAGGTTTCGTAGTGGTCGCCGCCGGGGTGCGGTGCCCGGTCGATGGCGTGCGAGTCCTCGGCATGGACGATCATGAGCGAGTCGAAGGACTTCAGCTCGGCCATGTCCTCTTCCATCTCGTCCGCGTCCAGGTGCGGGAACTCGTCCACGCCGGAGTGGAGGAGGAAGCACTTGAAGCCGAACACGCCGTCGTCGTGCAGCGGGCGCAGGTCCGCCTTGTTGCCGGGGATGGCGCCGCCCCAGAACCCGACGTCGATGAACGCCTGGTCCTCTGCCACCTCGCGCTTGAGCTTGAGGTTGGCCACGGTGGTGGTGGGCGGGACGGAGTTCAGCGGCATGTCGATGATGGTGGTGACGCCGCCTGCTGCTGCGGCGCGGGTGGCGGAGGCGAAGCCTTCCCACTCGGTGCGGCCGGGCTCGTTGACGTGGACGTGGGTGTCCACCAGTCCCGGGAGCAGGGTTTCGTCGTCAGCCAGTTCGATGATCTCGGTGCCGGCCAGGCCGTTGCCCAGCGGCTCGATGGCGACGATCTTGCCGCCGCGGACGCCCACTTCGCGCGGGGCGATGCCGGCGGTGGTGAGGATGCGCTGGCCCCGGATGACCAGGTCAAAACGTTCTTCAGACACGGAGGTCCTCCTTTGTACTTGCAGCGTTGGCGGGCCGTCCGGCCGCCAGCCGCTTGCTGATCTGGGTGCCCAGCTGCTCCAGAAGCTCGCCAGCCTCTGATATGCACCTGTTTACATCGGTTTCGAGTTCGGTCAAAGCGTAGACGTCTTCGAATCCTGCGGCGGCGGCCTGGCTCTGCTCCAGGGTGGTCCGCCCGCACACCGCGATGACGGGAATGCCCCGTGCTGCTGCGGCCCGGGCAACGCCCATGGGGGTCTTGCCGAGCAGGCTCTGTTCGTCCAGGCTGCCTTCGCCGGTGATCACCAGGTCGGCGCCGGCCAACCGGTCCGCCAGTTCCGTGAATTCGAGCACGACGTCGATTCCCGGCCGCCGCGTTGCGGCCAGGGCTGCGATGGCGGCGTAGCCCACGCCGCCGGCTGCTCCGGCTCCGGGAGCCTCGGCGGCCTTGACGGCGCGGAATCCGATTTCCCTGGCCAGGACTTCGACAAACCTGGCCAGGGCGGCGTCGAGCATGCCGACGTCTTGTGGTGCGGCACCCTTTTGCGGGCCGAAAACCGCCGCGGCGCCCTGGGCGCCCAGCAGGGGGTTGTCGACGTCGGATGCCAGCACGAAGCGGGTGTCCACCAGGCGGGGTTCAAAGTGGGTGAAGTCGATGCTGTGCAGGTTGGCCAGCGCCGCACCGCCCGGGGGAAGTTCGTTGTTGCGGCTGTCGAGGAACCTGGCGCCGAGGCCCTGCAGGAGCCCAGCACCGCCGTCGGTATTCGCGCTGCCCCCAACGCCCAGCACGATGCGGCGGCAACCCGCGTCCAGCGCGGCACGGATGAGCTGCCCGGTGCCCAGGCTGGTGGCCGTGGTGGCATCCGCCGAGGCGGGCCGGCCGCCGTCCTGTACGCGGGGGACCAGCGCCAGCCCGGAGGCTGTGGCCATTTCGATGACGGCTTCGTGGCCCCGGACGGCGAACTCGGCTTCCACCGGCTGCCCGGTGGGCCCGGCCACCGTGGCCGTGCGCCGGGTGAAGCCGGAGCCGACGGCGGCGTCGAGGGTGCCCTCGCCGCCGTCGGCCACCGGAATCCGGAGGACGTCAAGGTTCCCGCCGGCACCGCGCTGCAGGCCCTTTTCGAGGAACCTGCACACCTCCGGGGCGGACAGGGATCCCTTGAACTTGTCCGGGGCAATCACGATCCGCATGGTTACGCCTGCAGTGCCAGGATGGCGGTGGGGGCGTCAGCGGCGGACTCGGCCAGTTCCTCGAACTCGTTGACGGCGTTGATTTCCACGCCCATGGAGATGTTGGTGACCTTTTCCAGGATCACTTCCACCACCACGGGAACCTGGAACTCGCCCATCAGGGCCTTGGCCTTTTCGAACGCGGCGCCCAGGTCGTTGGGGTCCTCCACGCGGACTGCCTTGCAGCCCAGGCCCTCGGCCACCTTCAGGTGGTCCACGCCGTAGCCGCGGGTCTCCTCGGACAGGTGTGAGCTGTTGATGTTCTCGAACGCCAGGGAGACGTTCTGCTCCATCTTGAAGCCGCGCTGGGACTGGCGGATCAGGCCCAGGTAGGAGTTGTTCACCACCACGTGGATGTACGGCAGGTTGAACTGCGCACCCACGGCCAGTTCCTCGATCATGAACTGGAAGTCGTAGTCGCCGGAGAGCGCCACCACGGTCTGCTCCGGGTTGGAGCGGGCGACGCCGAGGGCTGCCGGGGCGGTCCAGCCCAGGGGGCCTGCCTGGCCGGCGTTGATCCACTTGCGCGGGCCGAAGACGTGCAGCATCTGCGCGCCGGCGATCTGGGACAGGCCGATGGTGGACACGTAGGTGGTGTCGCGGCCGAAGGACTTGTTCATCTCCTCGTACACGCGCTGCGGCTTGATGGGGATGTTCTCGAAGTGGGTCTTGCGGTGCAGCGAGGCCTTGCGGTCCTGGCATTCGGCAACCCAGGCGCTGTAGTCCGGCAGGGAACCGGCAGCAGCCCGTTCCTTGGCGAGCTCAACCAGCCCTGCCAGCGCCGCGCCGGCGTCGGATGCGATGCCCAGGTCCGGCGAGAACACGCGGCCGATCTGCGTGGGCTCGATGTCGATGTGTACAAACTTGCGGCCGGCGGTGTAGGTCTCCAGGCCGCCGGTGTGGCGGTTGGCCCAGCGGTTGCCGATGCCGATCACGAAGTCGCTCTGCAGGTAGTTCTCGTTGCCATAGCGGTGGCTGGTCTGCAGGCCCACCATGCCTGCCATCAGCTGGTGGTCGTCCGGGATGGTGCCCCAGCCCATCAGGGTGGGGATGACGGGAACGTTGAGGGTCTCGGCCAGCTCCACCAGCTGCTCCGAGGCGCCGGCGTTGATGATGCCGCCGCCGGCCACGATCAGCGGATGCTTGGCGGCGAGCAGCATGTCCAGGGCCTTTTCCAGCTGCTTGCGGGAGGCCTTGGGCTTTTCGACGGGCAGGGGCTCGTAGGTGTCGATGTCGAACTCGATCTCGGCCATCTGCACGTCGATGGGCAGGTCCAGCAGCACGGGGCCGGGGCGGCCGGAGCGCATCAGCTGGAAGGCCTTCTGGAACGCACCGGGAACCTGTCCGGGCTCCAGGATGGTCATGGCCATCTTGGTGACGGGCTTGGCGATGGACTCGATGTCCACGGCCTGGAAGTCTTCCTTGTGCAGCTTGGCCACCGGTGCCTGGCCGGTGATGCAGAGCATGGGGATCGAATCTGCCCAGGCGGCGTACAAGCCGGTGATCATGTCGGTGCCGGCGGGGCCCGAGGTGCCGATGCAGATGCCGATGTTGCCGTCCTTGGCGCGGCTGAAGCCATCGGCCATGTGGCTGGCGCCTTCAACGTGGCGGGCCAGCGTGTGGCGGATGCCGCCGTGGGCGCGCATTGCGGAGTAGAAGGGGTTGATGGCAGCTCCTGGCAGGCCGAACGCCTCGATGGCGCCTTCCTTTTCCAGGATGGCCACCGCTGCATCAACGGTACGCATCTTGCTCATGGTGTGCTCCTTGTTGTGCCCCTTGGGAGGGCGAAGTCTGGGTGTTTTTGGGTGTGCTGAAGGAAGGCCCGGCTGTCGCGGGGCGCTTTGGGGAGGGCCGCCGTCGTAATGGACGACGGCGGCCGGCGTGTCCGTGTCGAAGTGCCCCGTTTTGGCGGGGCTGCTTCAGGCCTGGGTTACTTGCGGCCGCTGAGCTGGAGGACCTGCTTGAAGAGTCCCGAGTGGTCCAGTGCGCCGTCACCCTGGTTGACGGTGGCGGCGACGAGCTGTGCGACGACGGCGCCGAGGGGGACGGCGACGTTGGCTTCGCGGGCGGCGGCGGTGACGATGCCCAGGTCCTTGTGGTGGAGGGCGAGCCGGAAGCCGGGATCGAAGTTGCGGTCCAGCATCTTCTGGCCCTTCTGGTCCAGGACCTTGGAGCCGGCCAGGCCGCCGCCGAGGACCTTGAGGGCGGCGTCGGTGTCCACGCCGTAGGCCTCAAGGAAAGCGATGGCTTCGCCGAGGACCTCGATGTTGACGGCGACGATCAGCTGGTTTGCAGCCTTGACGGTCTGGCCGGAGCCGGAGGGCCCCACGTGGACGATGGTTTTGCCGACGGCGTTCAGCACGTCCTGGGCGGCGTCGAAGTCTGCTTTTTCGCCGCCCACCATGATGGAGAGTACGGCGTCGATGGCGCCCTGTTCGCCGCCGGAGACCGGGGCGTCGAGGGGGCGGATGCCGGCTTCCACGGCTTCTTCGGAGAGGCGCTTGGCGACGTCGGGGCGGATGCTGGAGGCATCGATCCACAGGGTGCCCTGCTTGGCGTTGGCGAAGACGCCGTCCTTGCCGCTGACGACGCCTTCAACGTCGGGGGAGTCCGGCACCATGGTGATGACGACGTCGGCGTCCTTGACGGCGTCGGCGATGCTGGTGGCGCCCTGGCCGCCTTCGGAGACGAGCTTGTCGATCTTGTCCTGGCTGCGGTTGAAACCGGTGACGGTGTGGCCGGCTTTGACGAGGTTGATGGCCATGGGCAGGCCCATGATTCCGAGTCCGATGATTGCAACGTTGCTCATGATGGTTCTCTTTCTGGAAAGTCTGCGGGGGGATTACTTGGCGGCGTGTTCGCGAATGGCCCAGCTGAAGGCCGTTTCCTGCGGTTCCTTGTATTCGAGGCCGATGTAGCCGTCGTAGCCGAGTTCGCGGCTGCGGGCGATCCATTCGCCCAGCGGGAGGGTGCCGGTGCCGGGTGCGCCGCGGCCGGGGTTGTCCGCGATCTGGATGTGGCCGAAGTCCTTGGCGTGGTTTTCAATGACGGATTCGACGTCGTCGCCGTTGACTGACAGGTGGTAGAAATCGGCGAGGAGCTTGATGTTCCCGACGCCGGCCTCCGCCTTGACGCGGGCGATGACCTTGAGTGCGTCGTCGGCGGTGAGGAGCGGGTACCTGGGTGCGCCGCTGACGGGTTCGAGGAGGACGGTGCCGCCGATGCGGGCCACGCCTTCAGCTGCTGCCGCGAGGTTCCTGACGGCCAGCTCGTCCTGCTCTTCGGGGGTGAATTCGTCCTGCCGGTTGCCGTAGAGGGCGTTGAAGGCCGTGCAACCGAGGCGCTCGCCGATGCCGGCCACCACGTCGATGTTGTCCTTGAACTCGGAGCAGCGTCCCTTCCAGGAGACCAGGCCGCGGTCACCGCCGGGCATGTTGCCGGCGTTGAAGTTCAGGCCGGTGAGCTGCACACCCGCGTCCGTGATGGCGTTCTCGAACTTGGCGATCTCGCTGTCTGCGGGGACTGAGGTCTCGAAGGGCCACCAGAACTCGACGGCGTCGAAGCCTGCTGCCTTGGCCGCCGCGGGGCGCTCGAGCAGGGGCAGTTCCGTGAGGAGGATGGAGCAGTTCACTGTGTACGTCATCGTAGGTCCTTCCGAGGGAGGGGCTTTGATCTATCTTCCCTTGCGGTCAGCGTGGGGACCGTCGCCGGTTCTTTGCTTTATTCCGCTTTGTGGAATTTAGATTCTGCTTTATGAAAAGTGTAGGGAAGTGTGGGGCATGGAGTCAAGGGGGCGGGATGGTGTGAGGGGCCACGGCAGCCGCATGTCCGGCGGCCCGCCAACATATACTCCGAACATGCCAACCACGCGCCTCAGCCGAGACACCCAAGTGACGCCACCAGCCCCCACACGATCCGGGGCGGAGCTGTGAGCGGCGGACTCGTCGCCCTGCTCGACGACATTGCGGCCCTGGCGCGTATCGCAGCGGCCTCGGTGGACGACGTCGCAGCCGGGGCAGCCAAGGCCGGTGCGAAGGCGGCGGGCGTGGTCATCGACGACGCTGCCGTCACCCCGCAGTACGTCTCCGGGGCCGACCCGTCCCGCGAGCTGCCGATGATCAAGAAGATCTTCTGGGGTTCGCTGCGCAACAAGCTCCTGATCATCCTGCCCGCGCTGCTCCTGATCAGTGCCTTCATCCCGTGGACCATTCCGTTCATCCTGATGCTCGGCGGCACCTACCTCTGCTACGAGGGTGCGGAGAAGGTGTGGCACAAGCTCCGCGGCCACCACTCAGCGGATGAGGATTCGCCTGCCGTTGACCGGGGTCCCGAGGCGGAGTCCAAAGTGGTCAAGGGCGCCATCACCACCGACTTCATCCTGTCCTGCGAGATCATGGTGATCGCCATGAACGAGGTCCCCGATGCCTCCCTGTGGGTGCGGGCGCTCATCCTCATCGTCGTCGCGATTGTGATCACCGTGGCCGTCTACGGCGCCGTGGCGCTCATCGTCAAGATGGACGACGTCGGCATGCACCTGGCCGCGAAGGATTCCGCGGGCTCCCAGCGCTTCGGCGAGCTCCTGGTCCGGGGGATGCCCGCAGTGCTCGGCGCCATCACCTTCATCGGAACCATCGCCATGCTCTGGGTGGGCGGCCACATCATGCTGCAGGGAACGCATGATCTCGGCTGGCACACCCTGTACGACCTGGTCCATGCCCTCGAGCACCCGTTCGCCGGCTTCGCGGTAGTGGGCGGCTTCCTGGCCTGGCTGGTGAACACCCTGTGTTCCGCAGTGCTGGGTGTCATCTGGGGCACCATCGTGATGGCTGTGGTGACGCCGCTGCTCAAGGCGCTGCCGTCCAACAAGGCCAAGGCTAATGAAGACCATGGTCACGGTCACGCAGACAGTGCCGCGGCGGACGGCAACCACGCCGCCGCAGCCCAGCCGCCGGCGAAGAACGACGGCGGAACGGCCTCCTAGCCGCAGCGCACCGATGCAGGTGCGAACGAAAAGAGAACAACGACGGCGGGCTCCGCACCAGATCAGGTGCGGAGCCCGCCGTCGTCGGTGAAGCCTGTGCGGCCCTAGTGCGTGAGGTCCTTGCCCTTCGTCTCAGGGATGCTGAAGACGAATGCGGCGCTGATGACCAGCAGCACCACCGCGTAGACATTGAACACCTGGGGTGCCCCGAGTGAGGTACCCAGCCACTGCTGCAGGTAGGGTGCGGTGCCGCCGAACACTGCCACGCAGATGGAGTACGGGACGCCCACGCCAACGGTGCGGATCGAGGTCGGGAACAGCTCGGCGTAGACGGCGGGAACGATGGCGGCGCTCGCAGCGATGAAAATCAGCATGACGGACATCGATACCGCCAGCTGCCACGCGGAATCCTTCAGCAGCCAGGTCATCGGGAAGTGGAACACCGCAGAGCCGATGGCGCCGGCCCACAGCACCTTCTTGCGGCCGATGCGGTCCGAGAGCTTGCCCCAGACGGGAAGGGCGGCAATGAACACGATGTTGGCAACCACGCCGGCCCACAGGGCTTCGCCGCGGTCGATCTTCAGCGCGGTGGTGGCGTAGCTCGGTGCCACGACGCCCCAGATGTAGTAGATCACCGTCAGGCCGACGGTCAGCCCGATCACCTGCAGGGCCTGCTTGCGGTACTGGACAACCTGCGGCCAGATCGGGGCACGCTTCTCCGTCTTCGACTCGCCCTCAAACGCCTCGGTCTCGTGCAGCCGTGACCGCATGATCAGCGCGTACAGGCCCATCGCGGCGCCCAGCAGGAACGGGATCCGCCAGCCCCAGGCATTCATGGCCTCGGCAGTCATTGTCATGTTCAGGACTGCGCCCAGCAGGGTGCCGAACAGGATGCCTACGGTTCCCGACGTGTAGATGAGGGTGGCCCAGAATCCGCGGTGCTCCTTGGGGGCCATCTCGGACAGGTACGTCTGCGACGACGGGAGTTCGCCGCCGTGCGCCAGGCCCTGGACCAGCCGGGCCACCAGGAGCATCAGGGATGCCCAGGCGCCGACGGCGGCGAAGGTGGGCGCAACGCCGATCATCAGGCTGCCCAGCGAGGCGAGGCCGACGGCGAGGGTCATGGACGCTTTGCGGCCCACCCTGTCTCCGATCCAGCCGAAGAGGAAGCCGCCGAACGGGCGTGCCACGAAGCCGACGGCGAAGATCGCCAGGGTGGACAGCACGGCCGAAGCCGGGTCCTGCTTGCTGAACAACTGGCTGGCGATGAACGGGGTGAAAGTGGCGTAGATGGCCCAGTCGTACCATTCGACGGCGTTGCCGATGCCGGTGCCGACGACGGTCTTGGCGGTGGACATGCGTCCAGTCTGCTGCTTGGTTACTGCAATGGACATGGTGGCTTCCTGGTGGTCGGTTCGGGTGGTGGTGCCGGGCAGCGGCGCTGCTGCCGGCTGTGAATCTTGTCGGCTATGAAGCTGCGGCGAGGGTGGCCAGCCGCGAGATGGCGAGCTGGGCGTAGAGCGCGGCTCCATCAGCCAGCACGCCGTCGTCGAACGTCGCGTAGGGGGAGTGGTTGAACGGTGAGGCGGCATGGTCCGCCCCGGGAACGACTGCGCTGAGCCCGATAAAGGTTCCGGGGACCTCGGCCAGCACCCGGGAGAAGTCCTCGGAACCGCTGAGCGGGGTGGCCCACCGGGCCAGCCGGCGCTCGCCGAAGAGGTTGCCGATGACTTTCTCGGCGGTGTGCGTTTCGTCCTCGTTGGTGATGGTGAGCGGGTACTCCTGCAGGTAGTCGACGGCGACCTCCACCCCGTGTGCGGCGGCGATCCCCTTGAGCAGGCGCGGCACTGCCTCCATCATCTTCACGCGGGACGCTTCGGAGAACGTCCGGATGGTGGCCTCGATGCGGGCCGACTCCGGGATGACGTTCCGTTTGGTGCCGGCATGCAGCACGCCCACGGACAGGACCACGGGATCGAACATGTTGAACTGCCGGGTGACCATCACCTGCAGGGCGGTCACCATTTCCGCTGCCACCGTCACGGGGTCCTTGGCCGAGTGCGGTGCCGAACCGTGGCCGCCGGCGCCCAGCACGGTGACCTCCAGCCCGTCCGAGGCGCTGAGCATGACGCCCGGCTTGGTGCAGAACGTGCCGTGCGGCTCCAACGAGGAGAACACGTGCATGCCGTAGGCCGCCTGGACGCGGGGGCCGGCGGCGTCCAGGACACCTTCGCGGAGCATGTAGCTGGCGCCGTCGAAACCTTCCTCGCCCGGCTGGAACATGAGGACGACGTCGCCGGCCAGCTGGTGCTGCTTCTCGGCCAGGAGGGTGGCGGCTCCGGCCAGCATGGACGTGTGCAGGTCGTGGCCGCAGGCGTGCATGGCGCCCTCGGCCTGGGAGGTGAAGTCCACCCCGGTCTTCTCCTGGACGGGAAGGCCGTCCATGTCCGCACGGAGCAGGACCGCGGGCCGCTGTGCGGCGGGCTCCTGTGGACCTCCGTCTTCACCGCGGCCGGCTCCTCCGCGCAGCACCGCTGTCACCGACGTCGTGTCCTTGCCCAAGGTGATTTCGAAAGGGAGGCCGTCCAATGCCTTGAGGACCTTCTCCTGGGTCCGGGGAAGTTGGAGACCGATTTCCGGTTGCCGGTGCAGGTCGTGGCGCAGGCGGACCAGGTCTTCCTGCAGGTCCTTGGCATCGGTGGTAATCGTCATTCCAGCTCCTCGGCGTCGGTCAGTCCTTCTCGTCGACTATTCTGGAGTGGCGTGGTTCACATTCGCGTTCAGCGCAGGAAATATGCTGCACGAACGGGTTTTCCCCACGATTCATGCACTACGAAGAAGGCGATCCCATGGAGCTCAGCGAGGAGGATCTTGCCCTGATCCAGGTCCTGCAGACCTCACCGAGGTTGGGCTGGGCTGATGCGGCCAAAGTACTGGACGTTCACGCCACCACCCTCGCGGCCCGGTGGGAGCGGCTGAAATCCAGTGGTACCGCCTGGGTGACGGCCCACCTGGCGGGTGATCCGCAGCAGATGCTCCTGGCCTTCGTGGCCGTTGACTGCGAGATGAACCAGCGGGAAGCCGTGACCGCGCAGCTCACCGCCATTCCGGAGATCGTCACCGTCGAGGAAGCCGCGAGCCACCGGGACCTCATGCTTACGGTGATCACCAAAACACTTGAGGAGTTCAGCGAGAAGGTGGTGGCCCGGCTCAAGGCCATCGACGGGCTGACCAAGTACCAGACCGCGCTGTGCACCCGGCTGCACAGCAGCGGTGATGCCTGGCGGCTCAACATTCTCGACAAATCACAGCAGGCGACGCTGCGGACGCTCGGAAACCAGGCCGCGTCCGGCGGCAGCCCTGCGGCGGCCCAGCTTCCTGCCAGCCACCTGGATTTGCTTCCCTACCTGGCGCGGGACGGCAGGGCCACCGCAGCGGAGATTGCCCGCGGCCTGGGACGTCAGCCTGCCACGGTGCAGCGGCAGCTCAACCGGGTGCTGGGCAGCGGCATCCTGCTGTTCCGCTGCGAGGTGGCCCAGGGGCTGTCCTCCTACCCCGTGACCTGCCAGTGGTTCGCCAATGTGCCGGCAGGCCGGCACGAGGAAGCAGCGGCAGCCATCCGCACCATCAGTAACGTCAGGCTCAGTGCCTCCACCACCGGGCCCACGAACTTCGTGATCATCATGTGGCTGCATTCCCTGGCCGATGTCATGACGGCGGAACTGACGCTGCAGCAAAAGGTCCCCGGCATCGACCTGGTGGAGAGCGTGGTCATGCTCAGCACCGTCAAACGCGTGGGCTGGCTGCTGAACCGGGATACGACGGCGAGTGGCGCCGTCGTCCATGCCGGCGGCCTGGAGATGGCCGGCTGAGGCACGTCCCCGGCGGCCGGTGCGGGCGGCGGTGACAGAGGTGAGCCAGGGGCTTGGCCCCTGGCTCGGGTGCGGGTAGATCCCTAACGGTTCACTTAGCCCTAGCGGTGTACGTCAGCTACCGGGCTCTTTTCCCACCGGGTCCAGTCGGACCAGTGTCCCCTGTCGTCCCTCACGCGGAAGGAGACGATGTGGTAAACCTCTTCGCCACCCCTGCGGTCAAGGTTCGGCACCCGGTCAACGCTGTGGAGGGTCCTGGCGCCGTCGTGCCGGTTGAAGTGCTCGTAGAAGTAGGAGCCGCCCAGGAAGTCGTCGCTGTGACGCGGGCCGCGCTCGTCCTCATAGCGCAGCTGGCGGATCTGGACGGTCCGCTCGCCATAACAGTCGACCTTGATCTTGAAGTCGACTCTGTTGCCGCGCAGGTCGGTCGGCGCCAGGGGGTCCACGGTACAACCGCTTCTGTGGTTGTCGTTGGCCTGGGCCGGTGTGGCCACTGCCGCCGCGCCTCCAAGGAGGCCCAGCGTGAGAGCTGGAACCAGCGCCATTTTTGCCCTGATGGACCGGGTTTTGAGTGTTGGAGTGATTGACATTTTATTGCTCCTGGAAAGGATGCGTTTTCCCATTTGCGCAGGGTGCGAGTGTCCCTGCGAAGGCAGCGCTGAGCGCGCGACCGGGCAAGTCGCGATTGACCAGTGTGGCGGCCGCAGCCTGCCTGTCCCATTTCAAACAGCACGCCCGACTAAGCGGGGGGCTTGACTCCCCGGAGTTTGTGTTCCGGTCATTAAAGCGTGGACCCGAACACTGTCATATTCCATATGCCGAAGTACCTTTTTGGCTGGTTTTTACGGTCCGCTCAGGGAGCCGCTCAGGGTGACGCAGCTGCCAGGAATTTTCCATTGACTTCAGGTCCGGCAGGGTTACGGTAAGAGGTAACCAGCTGTCTGGCAAATGGGCATGCGCCGGGGGCAAAGGCGCATGCGGCGATAGGTCTCGATCTCCACAAAACCGCTTCATCGGTATCCAATACATGGCCCGCTCCACAGTGGGCTTCCATCCCCTGATCCACAGAATGTGTTCCGGTGACCGCTAATTTCATCAGAGCTCTGGCAGTGAAATCACTTGATCTTCCGGACCGGAAGCGCTGCCCGGACAAGGCCGAGTTCGACCTTGTCACCGTTGACGACTACACCGTGGCCCGCCTGATCCTCGCCCCTGGCTGGCGCTGGTCGGAATCCGCCAAGCCCGCAGAGCTGACGGCCTTCTGCGAGCATCACCACCTGGGGTACTGCATCTCAGGCCGGCTCGATATCGAAACGTCCGACGGCGGGTCCTCGTCAATCCACGCACACGATACCTACGCGCTCCCTCCCGGGCATGACGAGTGGGTGGTGGGCGACGAGCCGTTCGTCGCCGTCGAATTCCTTGGCGCTGCATCCTTCGGGCGGCCGCGAAGCTACGGCATGCATGCGCTGATGTAGGTCCGTCAGGTTCGAGCCGGGTTCACTCCTGCGCTGCGGGGGTTGCGTGCCTGCGGCGCACTTCCAGGGCGCCTGCTCCCACGAGTCCGATGCCCAGTGCCAGCGCCACGGTCGGTCCGCCTCCGCCGCCAGGCCCCAGGGTGGCTGCGAGGATCTGGCGGGCCAGGAGGCCCATCTCGCTGACGTCGCCCAAAGAGCCGCGAGTACCCAGCACGTAATTGATGCTGGTGAAGAGCGCAGGAACAAGCCACAGCAGCAGAAGGTTGGCAGCCCACACCAGAAGGCGTACGAATGGCCGCACCCCACACCAGGCAAGGGCCAGCCCCACCACAACGGCCGGAAGCCAGCGCCAGGCAAGCGTCAGGGGAATGGGAACACCTTGCGGGCCCGCCAAGTAGGTGGCAGCGGCGGCCAGCCAGGAAGCAGCCGGGACAGCCATCAGTCCGATTCCCAAGGCTGCCACAGGCTTGGAGCGTGCAGCCAGCATAAGCAAGGCCACTGCAGCCGCCGCGATGGCGGTCAGTGTGCCCGCCAGCAGCCCTGTGAAGTAGATGGTGGCCATCGAACCCCCAAGCAGGCCAGCACCCAGCACGGCGAACGCCTGCAGTACGGCGATGCCCTGGACAAGTGCCATACCTGCCACAGCGAAGCCCGATGCAAGTCCACGCCGGGCCGGCCTCCACACCCGCACAGCCAAGCCGGCCAGGGCACCACCCAGCGTCAGTAGCGCCACGATGGTGGTGGTTTGGTACTGGCTGAGGGGAAGGAACGCCACCGGCATCGCCTCCGGCAAAACCTCGGCCGCCCACAGGTTCTGCAAAGGCAACCGCGCCCCGGTAACCAGCCACGGGACCAACCCGAGGAGGGCGGACAGGATGCCCAACAGCAGGGCGATAGCTGCTTCTGCCGCAGCACCGCGGGCGGGCGTAGTGGCCGGGGCGGATGCAGCGTCCGGTGGGGGAAATTTCACGGCGGGCCTTTGATTGCGGATTCGCTTCCCACCGGCTGGTGGAAGAAAGCCAAGATCGATATTCTACATCGTCTGGATTAAAGCCTTCTCGGGGTGTGCCCGGACTGCCTCAGGCAGCCGTACCGCCCGCGCTGGTCGCGCTGCCCGCGGTGACGACGGTCGCCGCGGCGCCGGCATCCAGCCAAGTCTGCTTTCCCCTGCCCGTGTCCGGCTGCAATCCTGCGTTCGTTCAGCCAGGACTGCCATGGCCGTTTCCGGCCCTATTGAACAGCAGGGTTCCCCGCTATGCTCTGGGTGCATCGACTGCATACGAGATTTCGGGGTAAGGGAGTTCCATGAAACCGCTGCCTGCGCTTGAGCTAGTAACCCGCTTTGAGGACGCCGAATGGCTTGATCCAGTGGCCAAGAGCGTGCGGAAGGCAGTCAAGAAAATCATCCCGCCCGGCTGGATGCGCGACGTCCTGCACGGCGTCCCTGTGGGACACCCCGTGCACCCGCTGGCCGTTCAGGTCCCCATGGGCGCGTGGATATCGGCCGCAGTTCTCGACGCTGTTCCCGGGACCGAGCAGGCGGCAAAGATCCTGGTGGGTGTGGGCGCCCTGAGCGCCGTTCCGTCGGCCGTGGCCGGATTCACGGACTGGACGCAGTTGCATCCCCAGCAGCAGCGCGTGGGGCTGATCCATGCGGCAGCCAACATTGCGGCTACAACCCTGTACTCGGCATCGTTGGTCCAGCGCGCCAGGGGCAGCCACTCGAGCGGCAAGGTGCTGGGCTACCTGGGCCTCGCCGTGGTGAGCGGCGGAGGCTTCCTTGGCGGCCATCTGACGTACCGGCAGGCAGCCGGCGTGAACCACAGCGAAGAGATTCCGCACCGGTTCCCATCGGGGTGGCATGCCCTGGCGCCGCTTGCGGAATTGCCCGACGGAAAGCTCGACAAGCGCGTGGTCGCCGGGCTGAACCTGCTTGTCTTCCGCGAAGGGGACAGCGTCAGCGTGCTCTCCGACGTTTGCAGCCACCTCTCCGGCCCGCTGCACGAGGGCAAGCTGAAGAGCTCCAACCTTGCGGACGACGGCGGCCCCTGCGTCGTCTGCCCCTGGCACCGGAGCACGTTCTCCCTCCGGACCGGCGAAGTTGTTGCAGGTCCGGCCACAGCGAGACAGCCGCGGTTCGACACCCGCATCACCGATGGCATTGTGGAGGTCAGCCTTCCCGGAGCGGATGGGTAAGAACTGCCGACAAATCATGATTGCCGACGAACCACGCCCTTTTGTCAGGCCGTGGCTGCTGACGGGGCACGCAGCAATGCCTGACGGGCGACTAGTAGGTCCGCCTTGCGGCTGCCTCGATTCACGCGGCGAGGTAGGCCGTGAGGGCTTGTTCGAGCGGGCTTAGTTCTTCCGGTTGGTTGCCTGACGGCGCGCCCGATTCTCCGGTCGAGTCGGACCCGCCCACAGCGACAACGTCTCCGGCTGGTGCAGGGTCTCTCACTGGCCCAAGGTCTCCGGTCGCGCGGACGTCTCCGGTGGCGCGTGGCTCCCCGGCCGCGCCAGCGTCGCCGCCCGGCGTGAGGTCTCCGGTCACGCCAGAGTCTCCGGCCGCGCCAGTGTCTTCATTCAGCGCCCTCTCCTGTTCCAGTTCAGAGAGTGCGGGTGGCCAGTGGGGTGGTTGGGGGTCGGGGTGTTGGCCCGGGTAGTGGCGGCCTGTGGGTGAGGTCCAGCCGGGAGGTTCGGTCGCGGTGGCTGGTGTGGGGTTCCAGCCGCTGCTGTGTTTGAGGCGGTGATGTTTCGGGCAGAGCTGTGCCAGGTTACTGACCCCGGTTAACCCGTCGTGCTGCCAGGCGGTGAGGTGGTCGGTGTCGTTGTCCGTGCTGGGGTTGGTGCAGCCGGGGAACGTGCAGTGTCCATCACGCATCCTGATCCAGCGCTTCATAGCCTCCGACAACCGGTAGCTGGTCCGGCCGATCTCGAGCGGTGCGC